>DATJZV010000022.1:0-13607 GCA_035498715.1 Nitrospirota bacterium | reverse complement strand
AGGCTCAAAGGCATCCGCGTTGTCAAGGAACCCGAGGACTACACGAGCCAGACATGCTCTCTATGCGGCACAATATGCAGAGCCAATCGTGTCCATCGTGGCCTCTATGTCTGCAACCAATGCGGAGCCGTGATCAATGCTGACGTGACCGGCGCAATCAACATCTTAAAAAGGTATCTCCCGGAGCAAATGAGTGTCTCCTGGAGTAGTGGCTGCCTGGCACAGCCTGCGGTCAACCGGTTTGCCTGGAGAAAGACCAGGCCGGCTGCATCAGCCCATAAACCGGGAACGTGGCAAACATCCCTGCCGCATCTGCGAACAGGATCAGCAGTGGCCCTTAGTGAAGTAAGGGCCTGATTCGGGAATCCTCGGCCTTCAGGCCGGGGAGGATGTCAATGATCGCCCAATCATCTAACGATACTGGCCGGCAGGAGCTGCCTGCAATGTTCGGCTTCCGAAAAAAGAAAAGGGATGCGGATACGCCGCATCCCTTTTTGCTATGTGTCCAACGGACGCCCTGGCTTACTCCGCTCGGATGAGGTCCTCGAAACGGATGTCCACGCCGAAGACGCCGACGATTTTGCTCGCGTCATCGGCGATGGGTGCCGATACGGTTATGCAGAGCGCGCCCGTTATCTTCGACGTGTAGAAGTCAGACACGAAGCTCTTCCCGTCCTTCATGGGGCTGATGAACCAGGGCCGGTCAGAGAAGCTGTCGCCGAGCCCCGAATGCTCGTACTGTGCCTTGTACTGGATCTGCGTGATGTTCTTGGTGACCTTTTTCCCCTCGGTATTGACTACATAGGCGAACTGGATAAAGGGGTTCTCTTCCAGGAGCTTCTGCATTGTTGCCTCCTGTCGTGCATGATCCATGGTGCGTATCTCATTCCTCTCCACCATCTCCTCGACGAGATGCAGAGCGATCGCCTGCGCTTTTTTCTTAAGCTTGTCCAGGTCTGAAACGAAGTACTCGGGCAGATACTTTTTAGCTTTTTCCAGGAGTTCCTCGTGAGAGATGCTCGTGGTCCTTCCCTCCTCATACTGTTCCATTGTCCACTTGTGCATCTTGGCAAGACCGGGGTGTCGCTTGTCAATTTTCTTGTCCGCATCGAGCTGGAGGTGGCTGTTCACCCATTGGGCGATGCCGGCAATTCCCGACTTGTCCGTAATGATGACGCCCATGGGGCGCCTGAGGATCTTCGTCGTGTCGAAGATGTTGTAGATCTCCTCGTTCTTCATCATACCGTCGGCATGGATTCCCGCGCTCGTGGAGTTGAACTCCGATCCGACGAAGGGATAATTGGACGGGATGGGAAAGCTCAATTCCCTCCGGAAGTATTCGGCCATCTCGGTGATCGCCGTGGTATCGATGCCTGCATCGTTCCCCGTAAGGCTGATGTAGTCGATGAGCATGGCCTCGACGGGGGTATTGCCCGTGCGCTCGCCGAACCCGAGGAGCGCACCATTCACCGATGCGCATCCGTACATCCACGCTGAAACGCCGTTGATCAGCCCCTTGTGGAAATCGTTATGGCCGTGCCACTCGAGCTGTTCTGACGGCACTCCCCCGTCATGGATGAGGGCGTAAAAGATTTCGGGCACGCCGCGCGGCAGCGCCATGCCGGGGAAGGGAAAGCCGTAGCCCATAGTGTCGCAGGCTCTGACCTTGATCGGGACGTTCGTCTCTTCTGAAAGCTTCATGAGTTCCTGTACAAAAGGGATGACAAAGCCGTAAAAATCGGCGCGCGTTATGTCCTCGAGGTGGCAGCGAGGCGTGATTCCCTGTTCGAGTGCCGTACCAACGATGTCCAGATATTGCTTGAGCGCTTCCCTTCGGGACATATTGAGCTTCAGGAAGATGTGGTAGTCCGAGCAGGAGGTAAGAATTCCGGTCTCTTTGAGACCCATATCTTTCACGAGCTTGAAATCATTCTTGTTCGCCCTTATCCAGCCGGTGATCTCGGGATACCGGTATCCCCGTTCCATGCAGAGCCTTACCGCCTCCCGATCCTTCTCAGAATACAGAAAGAACTCCGTCTGTCGGATCACACCGTTCGGGCCGCTCATCCGGTGCATGAAGTCGAAAATGTTGGCTATCTGTTGGGGCGTATAGGGCGGACGGGACTGCTGGCCGTCGCGGAACGTCGTGTCCGTGATCCAGATATCTTTCGGAATGTTGGTCTGGATGAGCCGGTCCTCAAGCACTACCCTGGGTATGCTTGAGAAAGGGAAAATGTCCCGGTACAGGACGGGCTCTTTTACATCCTTGAGCTCGAAGGGTATTTTGGTTGTTTGCTTCTTAATAGACAAGGAGGCCTCCTTACTAAATAAAACCTGATTTCTTTTATCGAAATCGTGAACAGATAAATAAGTAATAATACTCTAATTTGGTTGTGGGCAGTTGAGACTAAAATTTATTTAGAACTTAGTATTTCGGATTTAGAATTTAATTTCCTCGTATTCCCCTGATTGCCGCAGCATAATCCCTCATCCCGAATATCGCCGATCCTGCGACGAGGATGTCGGCACCGGCCTTGATAATCTCGGCGGCATTGTCGGGCTTCACCCCGCCGTCCACCTCGATCTTGGTCTTGAGCCCCCGTTCGTCGATCATTTTTCGAAGGGTGCGGATCTTGTCCAGCGCCGAGGGAATGAATGCCTGGCCGCCAAAGCCGGGGTTCACGGACATGATGAGCACCATATCAAGATCTTCGAGGATATAGTCAAGGCTCGAGAGCGGCGTGGCCGGGTTGAGCGATACCGCCGCTTTGATTCCCTTGTGCTCCTTGATTGATTGAACCAGCCTGTTCAGATGAAATGCGATCTCTACATGCACCGTAATATAGTCAGCGCCTGCCTTGGCAAAATCCGCGATGTACAGCTCCGGGTTGGTTATCATGAGGTGCACATCGAGCGGCAATTTCGTCACCGCTCGTGCCGCTTGGACGATCATCGGTCCGATGGTAATGTTCGGGACGAAGTGGCCGTCCATCACATCAACATGAATGATATCAGCACCGGCTGCCTCGACGGCTTTGATCTCTTCACCGAGCCGGGAAAAATCGGCTGAGAGGATAGACGGTGCTACCTTGATCTTCTGTGGCATAGCGTTCCTTTTGATTTAATGATATGCTTTTAATTTCAAATGCCGAGCACCAAATTTTTATGACCAAAGGAGCATAGATATGTATCATTAGAATATATTTTTGGCCTGGAATAGGCATTACAAATGCTTGCTTTGTACTACTTGCTCACAATAATATCGACCGTACCGTCTGACGGCACAGGATAACCGGGGCTCGGCTTCTGATTGACCACAACGCGGTCCACGGTCGTGAGCCTGCTCCCCGATGTCTTGTACACGATCCGGTGCTGCAACCCTGTCAGGTCGACGATCCTGACAGCGTCTTCAGCCTTCTTCCCGATCAGTTTCGGTGTGACGAGCACCGGAACCCTCTTGCCCGAACTGATGAGCATACTGATTGCGCCGCCTTTACTTACCTGACTCCCTGCAGGGGGGGCCTGAGAGATGACGATATCCCTCTCCACGCTCTCTGACGACACCCGCGTCAGGTTCCCAGGGAAAAAGCCCGCCTGCCGGATCATGATCTCCGCCTTGCGGTAGTGTTCGCCAACGAGCTTCGGTGCCTGCATCTCGCTCGGCCCCTGGCTTACGACAACACGAACCTGCCGACCTTTTTTGATCCCACTCCCCGGTGCCGGTATCTGGGAGATCACGGTGTCCTTAGGCAGGGTGGGGTGCGGCTCCCGCCTCTCCACCTTGAGCTGAAGCCCTTGCATGGTGAGCGTTTCAATCACGGTCACGATGTCCTGGCCAGTAAGATCGGGAACTCGCACCTCTTCCTGACGGAGAAGCAAGGCAACAACAGCCAGCGCGCTAATGATCCCGACACCGACCAGCGCAAGGAATATGCCCATACCTCGCAAGAACTGTTTCATGGTAAGAACTTGTATTTTACCATACTGAAAATAAGATGCAAGGAGAGATATATATCATCTGATGCGCGATGTTTGACGCCTGATGCCAGATAAATTCAGGACGTGCCTCGATGCGATCATGCCTCTGCATTCGGCATCGGTTATCAGGCATCAGCTTTTCCTCACTATCCTTACGCCAAAGAAACCGTCCATTTCCGGCTCACGAGGGAAGGTGCGGAAAAAACCGTCGCTGCCCACAAGAGGGGCTGCTGCTTGCGGCAGATACAGCCGGGCATCATCAATTATAAACTCTCTGCTCCTCGTGTGCATGAAATCAGCGACCACGTCTTCGTTCTCTTCCGGTTCAGTGGTACAAGTGGCATAAACGAATGCACCGCCTGGCTTCAGGAGTCCAGCGCAGTTTTTGAGTATCTGCTTTTGAAGGGCTCTGCGATCGCTGATCGTCCGCACGCTTTTAGTCCATCTCCCGTCGGGATGCCTGCGAAGCACGCCGAGGCCCGAACAGGGCGCGTCAATCAGGATTTTGTCGAACGACTCATCCGTATATCGTGCGGCGTCTCCCTGTACCGTCTTGATGATAGCTATACCGAGTCTCCTGATGTTCTCACGAATTTTTTCTATCCTTCCAGCATCGGCATCCAGCGCGATAAGCAATCCCCTGTCCTGCATGATCTCGGCGAGGTGCGCTGCCTTGCCTCCGGGGGCGGCGCACGCATCAAGCACGGTCTCACCGGGCTTTGGTGCGAGCATCAGGCTGATAAGCTGGGCCGCCTGGTCCTGTACCATGAACCAGCCCTTTCGATATGATGAAAGCGCCTGGATGCCCGATCCGGAGACAAGTTCAAGCCCGACCGGGGAATACTTTGTATCAACTGCTGTTACACCTTCGGAGCCAAGGGAGGCTTTGAGCTCCTCCCTTGTGGTCCGGAGCGTATTCGTCCTGATAATGAGCGGGGCCGGATGGTTGTTCGCCAGTAAAAATGCTTCTGTCGTTCCCGCACCGAACCGCTCAGTCCAGCGTCGCACCAACCACTCGGGGTGGGAATACAGTACCGCCAGCTGCCGAGCTTTGTCGTCCGTCCCCGGATAGGAGATAGCGCCTCTGTTCCTATCCAGATTTCTGAGCAGCGCATTCACATAACTGCGCTTCTTCCCGTACTGTTTTGCAAGGTCGACCGACGTGTCTACGGCCGCGCTTACTGGCACTTTGTCCAGGAACAGCATCTGGTATGCACCGAGGCGAAGGATGTTTCTTGTCCACCGGTCCGTCTTCTCAACAGGTTGCGCCGAAAAACGATTAAGGATCCAATCAAGGAGTGCCCTGTTCCGGAGCGTTCCATATACCAGTTCGAGAATAAAAGCACTGTCGCGAACATCGAAGTCCTGACGCGTGCGTTCTAGATACGTATCAGCGAAGGCGCCTTCCTCAACGCGGCGGAGTATTTCGAGGGCATTCCCCCGCGGGTTATCCTTGTGTGCCACGGAATTCACAACGGCCGTTCGCGAGGAATTCGAGCGCCTCGGCGACCTTGCTGATATCAACGCTCGTGTTGAAGCACGGGCCGAATGGGCGTTCGTTCAGGATACCGATAACGGGGAGCGGGTAGGCGTCCTGGATGCCGCTTGTCAGATCCCGCTCGCAGGCTACGGCGATGATAGCATGGGGTTTGGCCTCCGCTACCCTCCTCCGTGCAAGCGTACCTCCCGTTGCAACGGAGAGATGCACTTCATGTTTCCTCGCGAGGACGATAAGGTCCTTGATCTTGCATTTGCCGCAGGCCTGGCACTTGTAGGCATCGCTCGTGATCTTAATTGCGCAGTCGTTGAACTGCAGGCAGTGCGGCATCAGAAGAAGGATACGTTTCGGTTTAATGTCGCTGCATTTGGCCCGGACAAGGAGGTTGTTGACCTCGACGAAGGATTGCTGGATTTTCTCTTTGGATATCCCGAGGAGTTTGCCCACGACTACCATAATCGGGAAGAGTACTTCAATTACGATGCCCCTGAGCTTTGTTGCAAGAAAAATCTCCCGTCCCCTGGCGAGCGTGAGGATCAGCAGAGTGACTCCCAGAATGAGCGCACCAATCACCGTACCCATGGTAACGCAGACAATCCTGGGCGCAAGGGGATGGATGTTCCTAAGCCCGATGTAGGGGATCAGATAGAGACCCACCGTGACAGCGGTAATCAAAAACACGCTAAAGACGATGAGACCGATGAAAATTCTTTTCTTGGGTTCGGACATAATGTTAAAGAGAACGGTGACGGCTACAATGTCCGTTTCGGCATACTGCATAGGACACGGAACAGAGTACAGACAGTTTCTATGCCGTTAGACATTTGAGCCATGCGTCCTTTGTTCGATGGTAAATTTTCCCCCTTCAATTCCCCGGTGCCCCCGCAGGAAGTCGGCGGCATACATAGGTTTTTTGCCTGCCTGCTGCACGCGGATGATGCGAAGCAGTCCGCTTCCGGTGCCAACGTCAAGGTTACCCTCCATCCCCTCGTGAATCCTGCCCGGTTCTCCCCTCCCTTCGAGGGTTTCGGTCTCAAGGATTTTGACCATGGTTTTGTCTAAGAACGTATATGCGCCTGGCCAGGGAGTTAAGCCCCTCACCTGGTTGTGAATCTGCTGTGCCGAAAGCTTCCAGTTGATAAGGCCGTCCTCCTTCCTCAGCAGTGGAGCCAGCGTTGCTCTTGAACTGTCCTGCGGCTCGGGCGTAAGCTTTCCTGCCTCGATGAGCGGCAGTGCAGCGGCGATAAGCTTTGCGCCAAGCACTGAAAGCTTCTCCATCAGCGTTCCCGCCGTGTCTTTCGGATCGATGGGAATGGACTCCTGCAAAAGGATCGGCCCCGTGTCCAAGCCTTCTTCCATTAGCATGATGGTGTTGCCGGTCCGCGTCTCGCCGTCGATGATTGCCCAGTTGATAGGTGCGGCCCCGCGATAGAGCGGCAGAAGCGAGGCGTGAATATTGATGCAACCGTATTTCGGAAGTGCGAGGATCTCCTTCGGGAGTATTTGTCCGTATGCTGCCACGACGATAACCTCGGGGGCTAATCGACGAAGGCTCTCGATTGCATCCGGATCCCGTACGCGTTTCGGCTGGTACACATTGATGCCTATTTCGAGTGCAGCGACCTTTACCGCCGGCTGGGCCATGGTACGCCCCCTCCCCGCTGGCTTGTCGATCCTGGTTACCACACCGGCAACGTCATGGCCCGCTTTTGCAAGGGCCTGTAGCGGCGGCACTGCAAAGCGCGGCGTGCCCATGAATACAAGCTTCATTGTCGCAACACTATCTCCTCCCTGGTCATGGCCGATACAAGATGAAATGCCAAATCTCGAATATGAAATCCCAAAACAATGTCAACATTCAAAATTCCAATTTCCAAGTCATATAGAATGGAATTTGGTATTTTGTATTTGGGATTTACCTGGAGTTTGGCGCTTGCGGTTTGGTGTTTATTCTAGACTATGCCTTCTCCGCCATGGCCTTCCTGTACCTTCGCCTAAAGATGTTCTTCTTGAGAGGGCTCAGCCTGTCTATGAACAGCAGGCCGTTGAGATGGTCGATTTCATGCTGAAGGGCCTTTGCCAAGAGTCCCTCCGCCTCGATCTCGAACAATTTCCCTTCACGGTCCAGCGCGCGTACTTTGACTTTCTGGGCGCGCTTTACTTTCTCGGTATACTCCGGAATGCTGAGGCACCCCTCTTCCTCGATGACGGCCCCCTCCAGAGAAAGAATCTCGGGATTGATGATAACGAGAAGCGGATGGCGCCGTACCGCTTCCTCCTGCGCGCTCAGATCGATTACCGCGACCTGGAGCGGCACGCCAATCTGGTTGGCGGCAAGCCCGACGCCGGGCGCAGCATGCATGGTCTCTACCATATCATCGATAAGGCGCCTGAGTGTGGCATCGATGGTCTCGACGCGGTCGGTTTTCTTATGGAGCACTGGATCCGGGTATTTTCGTATCTCGCGTACCATCATATATACATCATATTTAACATGATTTATTTTTAAAATCAAGGCATAAGATATGGTAGTCAATATTGACACATCGGCCGCCTTTGTGGTATTTTAACCCATATGGCTATTGATAGAAATGCCGTTATTAAGGAAGCGCAGAAATTTGCGGTCAAGGGCCAGTTTGATAAGGCCCTTGCCGAGTGGAAGAAGTTCATCAAGGAATCACCGAACGACGCCAATGCCTTTAATACGATCGGCGACCTGTGCCTTAAAAAAAACGCGAAAGCGGAGGCGGTCGATGCATATAGGAAGGCTGCGGACATCCTAGCGTCCGATGGGTTCACCTCCAAAGCGATTGCACTTTATAAAAAAGTCCTCAACATAGACCCAAAGAAGATCGAAGTATACCTCGCTCTCGGAGACCTGAATGCTGAGAAGGGTCTCACGACCAATGCTCTTGAAAGCTACAAACTCGTTGCCGACCACTACATGCACAATAATGACACCATCAGGGCCCTGGGCATCTACCAGAAGATGGCGGACCTGAACCCTTCCAACATCGCCTTCAGACTCAAACTTGGAGACATGTACGCGAAGGAAAATATGAAGACAGAGGCCGTCGATGCTTACCTTGAGGCCGCGGAAGTGCACATGTCCAAAGACGCTTTCAAGGACGCACGGCAAGTCTTTGAGAAAGTACTCGCCCTGGATCCGAACAACAAAAAAGTATACCATAAGGTCGGGATCATTTATTTCAAGGAAGGAAAGTTCGTGGAGGCATGTAAGGCGCTCAAGCCGGCCTTTGAGGACGACCCATCCAATCAGGAAATCATCAATATCTACCTCGATGCTCTGGCCAAGTCAGACCGTGATGCCGATGCAGAGGACGTATATAAGAAGTTGATCTCCCTAGATTCCAGCAGGATAGACCTTCGCGAGAAACTCTACAATCATTACCTCTCGAGAAAGGACTATGATAAGGCGCTTGTCGAGGTCTCAGCCATAGTAAATATTATGGCGGAAAACAAGGAATTCGATGCGGCTGAGACCATGCTCAAGGGCTTTGTCGCGGAAGTACCACGGAGCGTCGACGGGCATTGTAGACTGAGCGAATATTACAAAAGCATTGCCAGAGGGAACGACGCGGCAAAGGAACTCATGCAGGCGGCGGAGATCCTGACCGAGGATGGAGATACGGAGGGGGCAAAGGGCGTTCTTGTCCGTGCAATCGAAATGGCGCCCGATATGGCGGAGGCACAACAGCGGCTCGAAAGCCTGCAAACGCCACCGGCTGCACACGTGCCCGTAATCTCAGAGCCGGCACCGCCACAACCTGCGCCTGCAGCTGTAGAATCACCGTCTGTTGTCCCCATTGTGCCACCACATGCGCCTGAGTCATCGCCTTTTCCAGGCGAAGACCCCGCAATTGCAGAGGCGCTCACGGAAGTTGAAGTTCTCATAAAGTACGGACTTGCTGTCAAGGCCATAGATATGCTTGAGGGGATGGCCGAAAAGTTCCCCGAAGACTTACAGATACGCATCAAGTTGAAGGACCTGTACCAAGAGCAGGGGAATGTACGGAAGGCCGCGGAACATATTCTCGTCCTCGCTGATATTCATGCAAAGAGAGGCATGCAGGACCAGGTCGAGCCGTTGCTCCGGGCGGCCTTGGAGATGGACCCGGCCAATGTGGACATTGCAGCAAGACTAGGTGTGGCTCCGGCCGCTAGGATAGAGGCGCCGTTGGCCCCCGCAGACGCTGTAAAAGCACAAGAACCAGCATTCGATACGCTAGCCACCGAGGTGCAATCTGCGGAAGAGACCATGCCTCCGGAAGCCCATCCCGCCGAAATTACATTTGGTGATCTAGAGATGGCACCATTCGAGCCTGAGATTGAGCCGTTAGCGGCTGCACCTACCTTGGATGATATTGTCTTCGAAGAACCTCAATCCGCCGGGCGTACCATAGAAGAACGTGATGCAACCGAGCAGGTACCCCCCGCTCCCGAGGTGACAGCGGGAAAGCCGCCTTTGCCTGTTGAAAAATCTCCGTTATCAGAGCCTGAGCAGCCGGAGCTAATGACCGAAGCCGAACCGGAGCAGGCAAGTCACGAAGAGCACTCCGACGTAGAACCGGCGCAGCAAGCTTCTTTCCAGGGATCGCCTGCAACGGAATCTGATCTCGGCGAGATCTGGGCGGAAGCAGAATTCTACTATCAACAGGGACTGTTCGATGAGGCAAAAAAATACTACGCGCAGATCATCGAGCGGGCTCCCAGCGACAGACGGGCAAACGAAAGACTTTCTGAGATCTCACGCGAAGAGGAGGAAACGAAGGAATTTTCCAAGCTTGCTGAAGCTGTTGAGGGGTTGGAGAGCATGGTATCGGGTGGCGCGTCCGAGGGTGAGATGGCCTTGACCTCTTCGGATGAGGAAGCAGTCCGTTCGTTGATGTCCGAGATACTAAAGCTCAAGCAGGAGCAGAAACCTGCGATTTCTCCCCCCGTTGATCAGCAAGTCGCGGCCCCAGTTGTTCCCGAGTCGAGGCAGGAGGAAGCCGGGATTCAAGATAAGAGCGAAGACAGGCAGTTTGACGGTTGGGAGCAGGAAGAACCGGCAGAGCAGGCCGGGGACGACGACTTTTTTGACCTGGGACGGGAACTTCGGCAAGAACGGAGGACCGATACCACCCTGACGCAAAAGGGAAAATCAGAGGATTTCTTCGATCTTGCATCTGAACTCAGGGATGAGTTGAGCAGCATCACTTTTCCAGCGCAACCTGCCGTATCTGCCGATGACCAGAGCCTCGACGATATTTTCGAGGAATTCAAGAAAGGCGTGGAACAGCAAGTGGCCAAGGAGAACGCGGATACTCACTATAATCTTGGCGTGGCGTATAAAGAGATGGGGCTCCTGGATGATGCCATCGCAGAGTTTACTCTAACGCCCGAAGGAGAGCCGATGTTCGTCCAAAGTCGGTATATGCTCGGGCTGTGTTATATGGAAAAGGGAGAATATCATAACGCCATTACTGAGATCCAGAAAGCCCTCAATTACTCGGAGAGTTCGGGCGGAAAACACCAGGAGCGCATAGGAATGCATTACGACCTTGGACTCGCGTATCAAGGAACGGCGAATAGGGAAGGAGCGCTTGCTCAATTCCAGTGGGTTCATGATGCGAATCCGGGCTATAGGGATGCGGACGCCAAACTCGCAGAGCTTAAAAAGGGATCCTTTATTTCTCTCGAGCAGCTGAAAGATGATATCGAAAAGGAGATATCCGCCAAATTTCTTGAGGAAGGCGAGAGAATCCAGCTCGAAGAGAAAACCAGAAAAAACGAAAAAGTCAGAAGCTGACATGCCTATTATTTGGGCTACTGATTAAATATAAGGCAAAACCCTACCTTTTTCTTGTCGATAACCTTTTGAAATAACTAATTTTTTATTTTAGCATTAAAATTGCTTTTTAAATAAACAGGAGGTTGCCGTGATGAAGAAGATTGAGGCAGTTATCAAGCCTTTTAAGCTCGATGAGGTAAAAGATGCCTTAAATGCAATAGGTGTCCAAGGCATTACCGTGACCGAGGTGAAGGGGTTCGGCAGACAGAAGGGTCATACTGAGCTTTACCGGGGAGCTGAGTACGTGGTGGATTTCCTCCCAAAAGTGAAGATCGAGACTATCGCCGCCGACAATCTGGTAGCAAAGATCATCGAAACCATCGAGACCACGGCCAAGACGGGACGAATCGGGGATGGGAAAATTTTCGTTACTCCCGTTGACGAAGTGATTCGCATACGCACCGGCGAGCGGGGAGAAGCGGCGATATGAAAAATAGAAGGAAAAAAACAGGGAAAAAGAGCAGTAAGCGGAAAGCTGTCCAGAAAGCAACAGCCAAGAAATCACTCGAGAAAAAATCGGCAAAAGAAGTATCGGCGATTGCTCGACAGGCGGGAGATACAAGCAGACAGAAGACCAAGGCGGTCTCTGTACGAATTTCAGAACAGGAGGATAAAATGACACCAAAAGATGTACTCAAGTTGGCAAAAGAGAGCAAGGCAATGATGGTTGACATGAAATTCATGGACTACCCCGGGCTGTGGCAGCACTTCTCCGTCCCGGTGGACGAGTTGACCGAAGGCATATTCGAAGAAGGCCTCGGATTCGACGGATCCAGCATCCGTGGATGGCAGGCGATCCACACGAGTGATATGCTCGTGGTGCCCGACGCGGAGACGGCGGTGATGGACCCTTTCACCAAGTATCCGACGCTCTCGCTTATCTGCAACATCGTTGACCCAATCACGAAGGAGCGCTACAGCCGCGACCCACGCTACATAGCGCAGAAATCAGAGGCGTACCTCAAGTCCACCGGCATCGGTGACACCTGCTACATGGGCCCCGAGCCTGAGTTCTTCATCTTCGACGACATCCGCTTCGACCAGGATTCCCACTCCGGCTATTACTTCCTCGACAGTGTAGAAGGTATATGGAATAGCGGCAGGGATGAGAAGCCGAACCTGGGATACAAGCCGCGCCACAAAGAAGGCTACTTCCCGGTGCCGCCCATTGACAGCCAGGAGGATATCCGCACCGAGATGGTGGAGGAGATGCAGAAGGTTGGTATCTATGTTGAAAAACAGCACCATGAGGTTGCCACTGCCGGCCAGGCCGAGATCGACATGCGGTTTAACCCTCTGGTCAAAATAGCTGATCAGCTCATGTACTTCAAGTACATCATCAAGAACGTGGCGAAGCGCCACGGCAAGACAGTGACCTTCATGCCCAAGCCGCTCTTCGGCGATAACGGGTCGGGCATGCACACGCATCAATCCATCTGGAAGAACGGCAAGCCCCTTTTCGCGGGTGATGGCTATGCGGGCATGTCCCAGCTTGCACTGAACTATATCGGCGGCATACTGAAGCATGCAAAGGTGATCGCTGCGTTCACCAACCCAACGACGAACTCCTACAAGCGCCTAACCCCGGGATTCGAGGCTCCGGTGAACCTGGCTTACTCCAGCCGTAACCGGTCGGCCTCCGTCCGCATCCCCATGTACAGCGCGAACCCTAAGGCAAAGCGAATCGAAGTCAGGTTCCCTGACCCATCCTGTAACCCTTACCTCGCGTTCGCGGCTATGCTCATGGCCGGCCTAGATGGCATCGAGAACAAGATCGATCCGGGCCAACCGCTCGACAAGGACATCTACGATATGGCGCCCGAAGAACTGGCGAGCGTGCCGACTATGCCGGGCTCGCTCGACGAGGCCCTTAATAATCTCGAGGCAGACCATAACTTCCTTCTGAAGGGCGATGTGTTTACCAAGGACGCCATCGAGACCTGGATTAGTTACAAGAGATCCAAGGAAGTGGATGCTCTCCGTCTTCGACCCCATCCCTACGAATTCTTCATGTATTACGATCTGTAATATTTTCGCGATTCAAGAAATGGATTATTCACCGGGACCTCTCATGAGCAGGGGTCCCGGTTTTTTTATGGGATGATATGGAGAACGCAAGTCACGAAAAACATTTCTTCTGTTCTCCCAAAGTGATAATGTCGTATTTTCCCCAAGCAGAAATGTCGTATTTCTATTAGGATGCCTTTCCGTAAAGGGAGGGCACGATGGGGAGAAGAGGCACGATCACGATGAGCATGAAAGAGGCGAAGCTGCTTC
>DATJZV010000021.1:0-9934 GCA_035498715.1 Nitrospirota bacterium | reverse complement strand
AAAGCATCGCTACAGGCGAGGCCTTCATGCGGTTGGAAATCTTCGACCGCGTAGCCATGATGGTTGAGCTTCTGCTCATCATAGTGATGGTAGTCATCGCCGGTCGGTACGCCCCTGGTATAAAGGCACCTGCTATGTATGCAGTGCTGCCGCGGTCGTTACCTTCTCTTTGTATAGCTGATGAATCAGCTTCCTATCGAATTCGTACTCTTACGCCAGCATCACATCTTTTTTTTCTTGGTTGAAATACTTCATGCAGGGCAGGAAGAAATGGTTGTCATCCTGCTCACTCTGCTGTGGATACAACTCGACGAGAAATCGTATCGTCCTGATGATACCTGATAATAATCCCTAGTCCCCTCGCCTATGCCTATCATAAAATTACAATGAACCATAGGCCATGACAAGGGACAGAAGGGCTTATTATTTTGCCACATTCCAGGCTGAATTATTTCAAATTGGATCATGATTCCCCACCCACATCAGGTTTGACATGGCGAGACATTGATTATCGATCGGCATGGCGGTGTTTTTCAGTTTTATGATATGCTTATTGTAGGAGCGCCAGAATGAACGCGGGGGTCAGAAACACATGCCGCGCAGAATCCTTATAATCGAGGACGATAAAGATATCGCCAAACTTGTAGATCTTCATCTGAAGGATGCGGGATACGAAGTGAGTCTTGCGTATGATGGCAATGCAGGTCTCGAGCAGGCCCTGTCGAAACCCCATGACCTGATTATTCTTGATTTAATGCTTCCGGGGGTTGACGGGCTGGAGATCTGCCGACGCATAAGGGCCGCATCGGCTTATACGCTCATACTGATGTTAACGGCCAAATCTGCCGAACTTGACCGGGTGCTTGGCCTCGAGATTGGTGCTGATGATTACCTGACCAAACCATTCAGCATTCGTGAGCTTCTGGCTCGGGTCAAAGCCCTTTTCCGTCGCGAGGAGGCGCTGAAGTCGGAGGACTCTCTGGAATCGCAGAAATTGATCAGGGCAGGCTCCCTGGAAATTGATGTGAAAAAAAGGAAGGTCGCGCTCAAGGGGCAACCCGTAGCTTTGACAGCTAAAGAGTTCGACCTCCTGCTCCATTTTGCCAAACACCCCGGTCGGGTTTATACCCGCCTCGAACTGCTCAATCTGGTCTGGGGGTACGGGTATGAGGGTTACGAACATACGGTTAATTCCCACATCAACCGAATCAGGGCCAAAATTGAGGAAAACCCAGCCCAACCCCGTTACATTTTGAGTGTGCGGGGGGTCGGCTATAAGTTCTCTGATTCCGAAGATCTCGAAAAGGGATAGTGCGATGTTCAAGAACCTTTATACCCGACTTGCCGCGGTACTGCTTGGATTATTCTTGCTGATCGGCGTCCTGTATATCCTGCTGACGCTCTACACCACCCGGCTGTATTTCCAGGAAGTGAACCAGAAGCTCAACCGTATCCTGGCGCAACACCTCGTTTCGGAAAAGATCCTAATGAAGAACGGCCGGGTCGATGAAGAGGCCTTAAAGAATATTTTTCACATGCTGATGGTCGTCAACCCCGCTATCGAGATCTATCTCCTCGATCCGGATGGCAATATCCTAGCTTTTTCAGCGCCTCCCGGCAAGGTGAAACGGCAGTCGATACCTCTGGAGCCCGTCAAACGGCTGCTGAGCGGGTCCTCCCCACTGCCCATCTTGGGTGATGATCCGCGTGACCTTAGTCAGAAAAAGATATTCTCCGCTGCACCCATTACTCTGAACAGCCGCACTGAGGGCTATCTTTACATAATCCTAGGGGGCGAAGAATTTGAAACAGCGGCCCAGATGCTCCAAGGCAGTTATATTCTCCGGCTCAGCATGTGGGCCGCAGTAGGAGGTTTGCTGTTTGCCTTACTGGCCGCGCTTCTTCTGTTTAACCGGATGACGCGTCCACTCCGGCAGCTTACTGCAGCGATGGAGGTTTTCCGGCAGAGTGATTTTTCGGAGCCCCCCGATTATTCTCACCGGTTCCACGTTCATTCAGGGAATGAAATCGACAGGATCAGCACGATCTTCATGCAAATGGCCGATCGCATCGTTCGCCAGATCAGGGAGCTCAGAGAGGCAGATACGCACCGGCGTGAGTTCATCGCCAATATTACGCACGATCTGCGGACGCCCCTGACCTCCCTCCAGGGCTATCTCGAGACCCTGCTCCTGAAAGAAGGGACGTTAACTACTGAGGAACAGCAGAACTACCTTACAATAGCAATGAAACGTGCCGACCAGTTAGGAAAGCTGGTCTCCGAGCTCTTTGAACTCGCCAAGCTGGATTCACCCGATGTACAGGTCCGATTCGAGCCGTTCTCGCTGGGAGAACTCATCCAGGACATCCTGCAGAAATTCCAACTCGCTGTTGAGAATAAAAGAATCACTCTGCAGATTAACATAGCGGAACACCTTCCCCAAGTTTTCGCCGATATCGGGCTTTGCGAACGGTTGCTCGAAAATCTTATCGAAAACGCCATCAGGTACACGCCAAAAGACGGCGCCATTAGCATGAGTGCCATTCCCGAGAACGATCGAGTAGCGGTGAAGGTTTCGGATACCGGCTCCGGGATTCGGCCCGAGGATATCCCGCACCTATTTGATCGTTTCTATCGAAAGGATCGCAGCCATCCGGACAGTAACTCGGGATCGGGACTCGGTCTGGCCATCGCTAAGAGAATCCTTGACCTCCATGGGAGCGGTCTTGAGGTTACCAGTTCGGTCAACGTCGGCACTACCTTTGCGTTCACCCTCCCGATATATGAGACTCAGTCGTGAACCGCCCGATCGACCCCGTAAAAATCAGCCTTTAGTCCTAATTTTCCCCGTGATCAACTCTTTATCATTCCGTGATGATTTCGTGACCATGGTGAGTTATTCTTAAACCAGATTGGCAGAAGATATAGCGCCTGAAAAAGGAATTTCGGCAGAGAAGGAGATACAATCATGGATTATCATATTAACCGGCTCATCAAACCCTTGACGTATTCTATTATTGTTGTTCTTGTCCTTTTTTTGGTACAGGGGGGCTCTGTTGCACAGGAGACAGGAACATCGAAAGTGACCTTTATCGTTAAATGATTTGATGTGGGCAAGGAGGCCCTGGAAGGGCTGAAAGGCGTGAAGAAAGTTGACAAAGGCTTTCGTTACTTGAGAGAAACAAATACCGTCTACTATGACGCGGAGATAATCACGATTGAGGAAATGGAAATGGCCCTGAAGAAGGCCGGAACATACGTGGAAACGGTAAAATGATCAATGGATATCGGGTCCTGTTGATAAAAAGGGCAGGAAGCGACATAATCACTAAATAACTTGTTATAGGAACTGGGCAAGCCGCAGTCACTACAAATGCCGTGATGATTATTTTTCTGTTGCCAGCGGCTTCGCCGCAGGGTTTTCACTCTTTGCAATCCGTATAAACTACAGCAATGTTCGCCATGTGAGAAAACATAACAGCGGTTTGCAGAGTTATAATATAAATAGAAAGAGAGGATACAGCAATGTTTGGAAAACTCATTATAGGATCGCTGTTTATTCTGCCGCTCATGGTCACTCAAGTCAATGCCGGCAGCGCTCCACACCCAGAAAAGGCGATCTTCGCAGGAGGTTGTTTCTGGTGCATGGTGCCGCCCTTCGAGAAACTGGACGGAGTGAGTGAGGTCATTTCAGGCTACACCGGTGGGCATAAGGTAAATCCGACGTATGAGGAAGTGTCTTCCGGGATTACCGGTCATATGGAGGCCGTAGAGGTTACCTATGATCCGACGAGGGTGACCTATGAGAAACTGCTTGATGTATTTTGGAGGCAGATCAACCCCACTGATGCGGGAGGGCAGTTTGTGGACCGCGGATCGTCGTACAAGTCGGCGATCTTTTATAGCAACGAGGAACAGAAGAAACTAGCTGAAAAATCTAAAGAAGAACTCGAACAATCAGGGCGTTTTGATAAACCAATCGTCACCGAGATACGTCCTGCCGGGCCTTTTTACCGCGCCGAGGAATACCATCAGGACTATTGGAAGAAAAACCCGATCCGGTACAAGTTCTACCGCTACAATTCAGGGCGCGACCAGTATCTGGCAAAGATCTGGGGAAAGGAGGAGGCAATGCATGCCGGGAAAACTGAGGACGCTAATATGGGCGCTTATGTGAAACCGTCCAGAGAGGAATTGAAGAAAACGCTGGCCCCCCTGCAGTTCAAAGTAACGCAGGAGAACGGTACAGAGCCAGCCTTCCATAATGAATACTGGGACAACAAGAAGCCGGGCATCTATGTCGATATCGTCTCCGGCGAACCCCTGTTCAGTTCCCTGGACAAATACGATTCCGGCACTGGATGGCCAAGCTTCACCAAACCCCTAGAGCCTGGCAATATCGTTGAGAAAGAGGACCGGAGCTGGTTCTCGGTTCGGACCGAGGTACGGAGCAAACACGGCGACGCACACCTGGGCCATGTATTCAATGACGGCCCCCCGCCCACGGGCCTTCGCTACTGCATGAATTCAGCGGCGCTCAGGTTTATTCCCAGGGAAGACCTGGCAAAAGACGGGTATGGGAAGTACGTGAAGCTCTTCGAGAAGTAAGCTCCGTTGGAGATAAAGCTCTCTTACGAGCATAAAACGTGGCTCTGAACTATCATCGGGGGGAGCGAAGCACACCCCCCGTGGAGACGCAACGTCTCCAAGGGGATGGCTGCTGTCGGCGAATGCGCTGTAAATGCGGCCAGCTCGAAGATCGGGGCCGGTCTTTAATCTCACTAGAAAAGATCGATTCCCTCCCTTATCAAGGGGACTCGTTCAACATAGAGTGCGCAGCGTAGCAGATTAAAAAAAGCGCCTTGGCAGCAAGGCGCTTTTTATTTTCCTCTTCGGCGTTGTCTATCCAGTCTTCATTTTTATTTCCCAAACGGGCAGACAGGGTACCTGCACGTTTTACAGTTGAGACAGAGTCCTCCATGCCCCAGTTCAGCGAGCTCTCTTCTGCTGATCTTTTCACCGGCAAGCACCCTCGGAAGAATAAGGTCAAAGACTGTAATCTTATGATACATGCCGCAAGCGGGAATGCCGAGGATGGGGATCACGGCAGAGGGGTCTTGTTCCATGCCCCCTGCCTCATGCTCTTTGCTGAGATAGGCTACCAACACCATCGCACCCGGCAAGACCGCCGAGCCGTACGTCATATCAGCAGCACCAAGGTTCCGTATTGCGAACCTTGTTACATCATCGGGATCCACTGACATTCCACCGGTGGCGATCAGGAGGTCCGCACCAGCATTAACGAGCTCACGCAGTCTCTGCTCGATGAAGACAGCATCATCAGGCGCATAATAGATGCCGACGATATCGCCGCTGACCTCTTCGATCTTTTTCGTTATCACGGACGCAAAGGCGTCCTTGATCTTCCCGTAATAGACTTCATTTCCGGTGATCACGATACCGGCTTTCGGTCTTCTCAGCTCTTTGACCTCCACGATTGGTGCGCCGGAACTCCGGGCCCGCTCTCCGATCGATACGGCCTTGTCAAGCAGGTCCCGCTTTACCACGAGCGGGATCGCCCTGGTACCGGCCACGATGCGACCCTTCTTCACAACCGCGTTGCTGTGGCGCGTAGCGCACATCACATCGCCGAGCATGTTGAATTCGAGAAGGGAGTCCCTGTTCACCCTGAGGAGACCGTCCCTTTCGGCGATAATGTTTACCTTCCCTTCCCGCGACTCGCCCTCGATCCTGACTCCAACGCCCATAATTGCAGAGGCTAACGCTACCGCTGCGTCGTCCTCATGTATTTCATCGGGGCCAAGCGAGAGGACGAAGAGACGCTCCTTCCCAAGTCTCCGGAAGTGGTCGATGTCTTCAGCGCGTATGATGTGGCCTTTCTTGAATGCCCTGCCCTTGAATTCATCCTTCCGGATCTCCGTCACGTCGTGGGCTAGGACCATACCGACTGATTCTCCAATGGGTATAGTCTTCGTCGCGGCGCTGTCCGGCCCCCTGCTCATCTCAGCGTTGCACATATACGACCTCTCTTCGCCGTTTTGAAGATATAATATAATTTATTGAAACAGATATCCAGACAAGCTTTTCGCTTCTGTTTCCGATATTAGTAAAAAGTTTATCCGGAAAAGCTTTGGCTGTCAAGATGCAAGGGTGCCGTTTCGCGGCGCTTCCTGAACTTATGGGATATTCCGGGCGTTACTACAACTTTCGGCACAGTTGGCTTCGGCCAGAAGCATTTCTGTCGGGTAGGAAACGAAGCGGAATCACGTGATTTTGTAGGAAATGGTCTCAGCGCCATTCCTGTGCAGGGAACGACATTGTTCCTTCTATCAAGACCTGTATGTGCCAATGACGAGAAACAAGGCGTTCACCTTTGCGCGTCATGGTGTATCTTTTTTCAGCTCTTCTGATTATTGTTCAGCAGGTCCCGTACTAAGCAGGAACTGACCCGAGCCCCGGACCGGCTGCTAAGCATACGATGGAGCCTACTGCCGACGAATTGGCCGCCGAAAAAAGCGCTGATCATGATGGGGAACGTGATAAACTGCCAGCCCAGGCCTGACAGCACACGGATTGCAATCACGAGGGGTACCGGTGCGTGTATGGCGAGAAACCATCGGGGAGATAATTTTTTCTCATTCGCTCGCCAGTAGCCGAAGGGGAGGTTGAGAATAAAGACGATGAATGCAACAGACAGAATATTCATATGATTTTCAATTACGCCTGCTCCACGGTAAGACGGTTCTTGATGAGCGAGACCTCTCGCAATACACCATGGACTCTTTTTTCTTCACCGAACAGGTTGCGAAGCACCACTTCTTCGCCCTCGGCGCGCACCTGGTTGACCGCGTCCAGCAGCAACTCCTCCTTCCCATTCTTTTTTACGTAAGCCTTCAGATCACACACAATATTTTCGCTCCAATTATCAACGCATCTGGCTGAGACAAAAAACCCGCCGTCTTATTTGTCGGCGGAATGCCTTCTCACGATCCTGTTCAGACCGTCCGGCGTGGCCGACCCTCGAGACAAGTCAGCCTTCTGCACATTGCCGCGGCACTCAGCGAGATACGAGAGCGTTCCGCACGGGGGCTTTGATGCCCGTGTGCCTTCAGCTTTCCGCTGCTTTTTAGTCCTGCTTGATTCCGATTTCATTTTTTTCACCAGTACAGCTTTCACGTGATCCATTAGCTCTTTATTCTATAACACAACACTCGAAAGAAATCAAGAAAAAATGGAGCTCCCGCTGTTCTCCAGGCTAATTCGTCTGACCGGTGGGGAATCTTTTCGCTCCTGAAAGATACACGTACCAGGTAGAGAGCATGTCCACGAGAGCAACGACCGCGAGCGCCGCCATGAGGAACACCAGGAACGCATCGACCTTGAAGGTGATTGCTTCAGCCGCGGAAGGAGCCACCGACGCCTTTGCAAGGAACAGCGTGGCCAGGCTCCACGAGGCGGTGAGTGTTGTCGCGAACATGAAGATCATGGGGATGAACGTGGTCCAGGCGTATCTGGCCTTCCCGGACTTGATGATCACCGTAGTGCCTACGCCAAAGGCGATAGCAGCAAGAAGCTGGTTTGAGACGCCGAACATTGGCCAGATCGTGGATATGTTTCCTGAGTGGATGAGGTACGCCCAGGCTGACACCACGAGGAGGCTCGTGATGACAATGCCCGGCATCCACCTCTGGCGTCCAAGCGGTTCGTACACGTGGCTGCCGAGTTCCTGGAGTAGGAAGCGCGCAACCCGCGTGCCGGTGTCCACGGTGGTGAGGATGAAGAGCGCCTCGAACATAAGCGCGAAATTGTACCAGTAGGCCATGAGTCCCTTCATGCCCGGGATGCCTGAAAGGATCGAGGCCATACCTACGGCAAGCGAGACCGCGCCGCCGGGTCTTCCGATCACGTCGGTACCGACCATGGCCGATAGTTCGGTCACTCTGCCCACGGGAAAGCCGAGCCCTGCGAGTGCGTCGAGGGAAAGCTTTGTGTTGATCGCGAAGTAGTCACCGGGGATGAGCACGGTCGCTGCGATGAGTGCCATCATGGCAACGAAGCCTTCGGCAAGCATGGCGCCGAAACCAATGACAGGGATGTCTCGCTCGGACATGATCATTTTCGGGGTCGTGCCGGATGATATGAGGGAGTGGAATCCCGATATGGCGCCACAGGCTATGGTGATGAACATGAAAGGAAAAACCTTCCCCGGGATCACCGGCCCGCCTCCGCTGACGAACCGCGTGATGGCCGGCATCTGGATCACCGGAGCGATAAAAAGGACGCCAATAGCGAGGAGGACGACCGTGCCGATTTTCATGTAGGTAGAGAGATAGTCGCGGGGACAGAGCAGCATCCAAACCGGCAGAACCGAAGCGATGAAGCCGTACAACGCGATGGAGATCACCAACTGGTCTTTCGTGAGGTTAAAGAGTGGTTCGAGCATGGATCCGGGGATGAAGCGGCCGATGATGACCGCCGCAAGAAGCAGGACGAATCCGATAGCGCTCACCTCGCCGATTTTGCCCGGCCTGATGCGGTAGAGGTAGAGCCCCATAAAGAGTGCGATCGGGATCGTAACGGCGATGGTGAAGGTTCCCCAAGGGCTCTTTGCGAGTGCGTTTACCACGGCGAGTCCGAGTCCCGCCAGCGCAACGATGATGATGAATATGATGGCAAACGAAGCCGCCAGGCCGCCGACCGGACCGATCTCATCCTTGGCGATCTGCGCGAGCGACCGGCCACGCCTCCTGACCGACGCTGCGAGGATAACCATGTCGTGGACCGCGCCGCAGAAGGCCGATCCTATCAGGATCCAGAGGAAGCCCGGCAGGTACCCGAACTGGGCCGCGAGCATGGGTCCGATGAGCGGTCCCGCGCCGGCGATAGCGGCGAAATGGTGACCGAACAGGACCCAGCGGTTCGTTGGATGGTAATCCACTCCGTCCCTCAGATCATGAGCGGGTGTTGGCAGACTGGCATCGAGCGACAGCACTTTTGCAGCTAGAAACGACGCATAGAGCCGGTACGTGATCGCGTAGAAACAGCCTGCAGCTGTGATGAGCCACAGCGCGTTAACCTTCTCGGCGGGATTAACTATCCCCGTGACGACCGAGATGGAGATGCCGGCGATCAGCGAGATGAGTATCCAGATCATTTTTTTGACTGCGTTATGCATGGCCGCACCTCATACTGCAAAGGATCATGCAGGTCTATGATATTTCACAGTGACCATTTTATAAAATAACGGTCGCGATGTCAATCGTGCGGTACCATCACATCGCTTTCTCCGATGTCAGAACTTCTTTTTGTACGAGAAGTTCAGGTTGACATCCTCCCCGGCCTGAAGGCCGAGGATTCCCGAATCAGGCCCTTACTTCACTAAGGGCCGCTGCTGATCCTGTTCGCGGATGTGGCAGGGATGTTTGCCACGTCCCCGGTTTATGGGCTGTTGTTACAGCCCGGTCTCTCTCCAGGCAAACCGGTTGACCGCAGGCTGTGCCAGGCAGCCACTACTCCAGGAGACACTCATTTGCTCCGGGAGATACCTTTTTAAGATGTTGATTGCGCCGTTCACGTCGGCGTTGATGACGGCACCGCATTGGTTGCAGGCATAGAGGCCACGATGGACACGATTGGATCAGCATATTGTGCCGCACAGGCAGCATGTCTGGCTCGTGTAGTCCTCGGGTTCCTTGACAACACGGATGCCTTTGAGTCTGGCCTTGTAGGGCGGCCAGCTCGCCGCCTGACCAGAGGAATGTATCCCCGTCCGTGCATGCGGTAGCGGCAAGATGCTTCATTCCAAGGTCTATGGCCATGGTCTCCCCGGATCCTTTCAAATCGGGGAGGGTTATATGGTATACAAAATGTGCCGACCAGGTACCGCTCTTGTGGATCAGCCGGGCCAGCTGG
>DATJZV010000020.1:0-9477 GCA_035498715.1 Nitrospirota bacterium | reverse complement strand
GAAGCACCTTGACCGTGTCTACGTGACCCTCCTTAACGGCGCACATGAGCGGAGTCTGTCCATCAACTAACGCCATCTTCATATTTGCACCTTTTTCCGAAAGCAGCGCGACAAACCCGGAATGTCCTTTACACGCAGCAGACAGCAACGAAAAGTTCCCTTTATGATCCACCTCGTTAACGTCTGCGCCGCGCTCAATAAGCAGCCTGGCAACTTCCGTGCGTCCATGATCTGCAGCGATCAGTAGCGGGAACCGACCTGCCTGATTCCGGTCTTTCACATGCGCACCATTTTGCAGGAGGTACTTTACAATTCTCATGTGCGCTTCTTTAAAATCAGACGTATCAAGAGCAGCCTGCAATGCGGTAGCAGCGCCTTCACTGGAGGGGACCGCATAATTGACGTCGGCGCCGTTTTCACAGAGCAATTTAACGATATCTTCATGCCCCTTGCTTGAGGCTGTCATCAATGCTGTGTTCCCGCTCTTATCAAAATAATTCAACGATGCCGCCTTCAGCTTGATCAGCTTCTTGAGTACATTCGCGTATCCCTTTTCGGAAGCGATAATAAGAGCTGTCTGTCCATTTTCATTTTTTGCATCTAAATTTATTCCGGCCTTAATAAATAGATCCACAGCCTCCTCGTTATTCTTGGACACTTCATCCAGGAAAGCTTGTTCGGAAAGATGAATGTTCTTGCTTTCTAATTTCTTTGAAAAATACCATTTCGTAAGAGAGTCTCTATTGACAACTATTGCTCCAATAAGAATTGCCATGACAAGCCCGGCTACTGCATAGGCAATTGTTTTCGGTACCTTCTTTTTCAATTTTGGCATTTCTAAATGATTGCTTTCATCAACCAGCGAACTATCAGCGGCCTGCTCACGGGGGGAACTCTCCTGACTAAGCTCTGGTGCAGTATCAACAGGCTGTTTATCGTTTGTCTCCTCAGCCAAGATTGCTTCGGTATTTCTCCCATACGTTATTGGCTCTCCTGTTTTCCTTTTAAGCCGCAGTATATGAATATCGAGTTCGGGCAATGGTCCAATTTCATCCAGATAGGTTCGTATCTTCTTTTGCCATAAAAAAATGGAAAGATCGATAAGAAGACCGGTTATCATGCCGATTATGACTGAAAGGATAACAGCGCCAAAAAATAAACCAAGCAGAAGACCGGCTCCTCCCAATACGAGCGGAGGCAGCCACCAGAGCCCGTAATACGAAGTCAAAGAATCATGAATTTTTTTTTGTTTAAAGGGTTTTCCTTCAGGTGTGTTTAAAAAATCTTCCCATTCTCTGGCATCGACTCGCAACTTCTCTCGATGCTTCTTGATGACTCGAGCAATATCACGATGACCTTTTTCTTCGGCTACATTCAGGGCGGTCTTGCCAGATTTGTCCTTTGCCTCAAAATCAATGCCTGATTGCAGAAGAAGATCAACGATACCTGTTTCTGTTTGATCAAATGCCGCCTTATGCAATGCCGTCCAACCGTCATCACGTCTTGCATTAACGTTCACACCTGCTTGTATAAGCACCTCAGCAATCTCTGTTTTCCCTCTTGAAGCAGCAACCATCAACGGCGTGACCCCATCGCGACTAACGTTTACATTAATCCCCTCTTCTATCAATTGTTTCACAACATTGACATCTCCGCTCTCAAGTGCCTCAATTAAGCGAGGCCATTTTTTTGCTGTAGGTGAGGCATAATCAGGATTGTATTTCCCCTGGCTTGCCTTTGACAACGGCTTTGCATCTTTCCCTTCCCTCTTGGTTTTTTTTTGATATCCCTTGGCTGGCTCGGGTATTTTATTTTCCATAAAATAACTCCTTGTTTTCAGTGTCGCGAGTGAATAATTCAGTATATCGTGAACGTTCTGTCTCGTCAACACTCTCCCGATCAAATTTGGGCCATAGGAGCGATTTGCGCTCGGGTACTTTCGTCTAAATCTTACCGTCCGCGGGTATCGCTCAGACGGAACAGGTGCGGACACAGCTTGATAACTGAGTTCTCGGTCAATCGAATTCATGGACCTTTTTGCCGTTGACAGGCAGTTTCAGTTTTGCTATTGTCAATCGTACAAGAAATACACCGTAGAGTAAACTTTCCTTCGTCTTTTCATGCACTGCGCGCAGCACTCTGTACCACGCGGTGTATCCACATTCGTGCATCATGTGATGTATTGAAGAATGCCTACAAAAAAAATCTACATTATTTCCGATGCCACCGGCCAGAGCGGCCTGCACATTCTAAGGGCAGCCATCGTGCAGTTCGAACATACCCGCACGAAAATGATGGTTTTCCATGACGTCGATTCAAAGGCCGGTCTTAAAAAAATCCTCGACCAGGCCAGGTCGGACAAGGCACTCATCGCCTTTACCTTTGTCAGAAAAGAGATGAGGGACTATGCCAGCGCATACTGCCTGAAGAACAATATTTACCATCTTGACATTCTAGGCCCGCTCATCAGCAACCTTTCTTCCTATCTGCAGCGGGAACCGCTTGAGACCCCTACCCTGCTCAGAAAGGTCGATGAACGGTATTTTAAACGTATCGATGCGATTGAGTATACGATTGGGCACGATGACGGCAGGGGCGCTGAGCGTCTAAGGGAAGCTGATATCGTTCTCGTGGGTCTCTCGCGGACATCCAAGACACCGACCTCATTATTCCTGGCCCAGGAGGGCTATAAGGTCGCAAATGTTCCCATTGTTCCTGGCATCCCCTTGCCAGAAGAACTCTTCGAAATTGATCAACACAAGATCGTCTGTCTTAATATAGACCCTGAGGTCTTACAGAAAATCAGGAAAGTGCGTCAAAAAAATTCCGGTCTTAAACCGAGTTACAGCGACTTGAAGAAGGTCTTTGCCGAGGTCGAGTATGTCTGGGACCTCGTCAAAAAACACAAGGGCTGGAAGGTCGTCGATACGACAAACAAATCCATTGAGGAGACTGCGTGGGAGGTCATCCACCACGTTTCCGGATACGATCATGACGAATATAATTAGGGCGAGTCGTGTTCATCTCCCTGGTTCCGAATAAATCCCACCTGGAGGCCAGTTCAGGCCAAGGGTTCGATTGCGGGGGTCCCCGCCAGTCCCACAGTAAGCAACGCGTATTCTCACTTCGACCGCATGCTCCTGCAGCCATCAAACGACCATCAAAAAAGTGAACTGGTCTTGTCGAGATGCCTCACGCCATCGACGATCATACTCGTCCCGCTGCTACCAACTGAGTTTAAAAGAGATTCAACAAACTGAAAAAGAGAAGAAAGCTTCTCAACATGGAAAAACTACTGGCAGCTCTTGCCTAGGAAGGATTGGACTCGGAATTCAGGACCTTCAGCGGCTTTGGGAGCTTTTTAATCATGATAACTCACTGATCATGTAGCGTGAATCGAATACAGTCTCTGCAGGCATCTTATGCACCTTATGATCCTGATTTGCGCTCGTATGTTCGAGAATCACGAAGACCGTCTCGACACTGTCTTCCGCGTTTATGGCCTTGGCGACCTCTTCGGCGGTGAAGGACGCTCCCTGATATTCGCGCAGATGTGCAAGTATCTTTCCCTGGAGAGCAATAACGGTACCTGCCATTTTCTTCCCTGCTTCGACGCCGGGCTGGTGATAGGCATTGATGTTCACAAGTTTGGCGTAAAACCCCACTGCCCGTTCATAGAGAGCGATGAGCGCGCCGACAGACTGGGGATCGAGCCTTTCTATCGTGATCGAGACAGACTCACGGCCGTTATCATACAAGGCGTTCCTCGTTCCCAGGAGATAGGCGTTCAGGTAATCGCCGCTCGTGACGCCGGGATCGACTTCGAGGGAGGGCGCATCATGGTCATGAAGCACCCCGATGAATGTCGCGAAGAAATTATTCACGCCCTCACGGAGCTGCTGCACGTAGGCGTGTTGGTCTGTGGTGCCCTTGTTGCCGTAGACCGCAATGCCCTGGTTTACCACATTGCCGCTTAAGTCTAACTCTTTGCCGATAGACTCCATGACAAGCTGCTGAAGATATTTAGGAAAGAGCATCAGCCTGTCTTTGTAAGGAAGGATGACCATGTCTTTGGCTCCCCTGCCATTAGTCGCATGATACCAAGCAAGAGCCAGAAGCGCCGAGGGATTGGAGCGGGTCTCCTTGCTGCGGGTAATCTCATCACAAAGTGCCGCACCCTTTAACAATCCGTCTATATGTAAACCCTGAAGCGCGGCCGGCAGAATACCGACAGCTGACATAATTGATGTTCTACCACCTACCCAGTCCCACATGGGAAATATTGATAACCATCCCCCACTTTTTGCCATTTTATATAGATTGCTTCCCACTCCTGTTACGGCTACAGCATGTCTTTCAAATGATAAACCGGCTTTCCGATAGGCTGATGCAACTTCGAGCATACCGTTTCTCGTCTCAATTGTGCCACCGCTCTTGGATATTACAATGGTAAGGGTATTGTCCAGATCATCGCCGATTTCGGCAAGTACCCGGTCTATGCCGTCGGGATCCGTGTTATCAATGAAACTGGGTTTCATCTTGTCTGATTTCGTACCGAGGGCATCGGCAATGAACTGTGGACCTAGGGCCGACCCGCCGATACCAATGCTTAATAGATGCGTGAAGCGTGCCCGCTTGCGGGGATAGATCTTTCCTGCATGGACGGAGAATGCAAAGTCTTTGATCGCCTCGATGGTGTTTTTGATTTCCTGCCGAATCTCCGGCATCGGCGCCCGGTCAGGGCTGCGAAGCCAGTAGTGACCGACCATGCGGTTTTCATCGGGGTTGGCAATGGCCCCCGCCTCTAGCGCCTCCATGGCACTGTAAGCCTTCTGTATCTCAGGCTCCATGCGGGCAAGGTAGTCGGAGGGGAAATTCATCCTGCTGATGTCGAGCGTAAGGCCGATGGAAGAACAGACACAAAGATATTGTTTGTACCGTTCCCAGGGAGTTTTCTCGGTCATGATCTTGTCCTTCTCTGTCTTTGCGTCTTCTTCATTTCCATATACCGCCCGTATCCTGCGGCCAAGCTCCCGTAATGCGTCGGAGAACTTCATACCCTTGTCTATAAGCTCACGTACAACCTCGGCCTTGCTCAAGGCCGTGATCACCTCATCGGTCTGATCTACGATCTCGCACTGGTTCTCACCCTTTTCGAGCTGCTGCCGGATACAGGACTCAAGCTGATCAGGCGTATACTTTTCTGCCAGTTTTTTTAATTCCTTAGTGTCCATGGCCAAGTTTAATAATGAAAATATTCTATCACAAAATTTTTGAGAATATGAAAAAGAATCCTTTGCGTGGAAGGAAATTAGTTTTGCCGGGCGCGGATTTGATCCGGCGTTCCAAAAAGATGTTTTTAGACTTTGTGCTTTGTGGTAATATACGCCCATGCAGGAACAGGACACGATCTGCGCGGTCTCGACGCCGCCGGGGGAAGGCGGGATCGGCATAATCCGGATGAGCGGGAAAGATGCGATCAGCATCGGTGCGAAAGTCTTCAAACCGCGCCACGACAACAATGATTTTACGCGGGCTGCTACCCATACGCTCCACTATGGCCACGTCATCGACCCGGGCACGGGGGAAACGGTGGACGAAGTGCTCATAAGCGTGATGCGCGGGCCTGCTACGTATACGCGGGAAGACGTCGTTGAGATAAATTGCCATGGTGGCATGATGCCTCTCTGGCGCACCTTGGGTCTGCTCATCAATGCAGGGGCGCGGCAGGCCGATCCCGGAGAGTTCACGAAGCGCGCGTTCCTGCACGGCAGAATCGATCTTGCCCAGGCAGAGGCTGTGATGGACATCATCAGGGCCAAGACCGATCTATCGCACCGTGCGGCGAATGAGCTACTTATGGGCGGTTTATCGACAGATGTCTCAAATCTCCGGGACCGCCTTATTTCACTTCTCGCTTCGGTGGAAGCGGGAATCGACTTTCCCGAGGAGGATATTGAGACCGATTCCGGCACGTCGCTCGCAGATGAGGTAACGGGCATTTGCACGATGATAGAGGGATTGCTCTCGAGCTTTGCATTCGGACGGATACTTCGCGACGGCTTTGCGACCGCTATTGTCGGTAGACCAAACGTGGGGAAGTCTTCGCTCTTGAATGCGTTGCTCAAACAGAATCGCGCAATCGTTACCGAGGTACCCGGCACAACGCGGGATGTGCTTGAGGAATATTTGAACGTCTCCGGTATCCCGATCAGAATTCTGGACACTGCGGGCATCAGGCACACCCATGACACGGTTGAGCAGGAGGGTGTCCGCCGTAGCCTTGCGGCAATCGAGTCAGCAGACATCGTGCTCGTGGTCCTCGACGGCTCAGAGACGCTCAAGTACGAAGACCGGCGTGTGTTGAAAGAGGTGGAGGGAAAGAGCGCGATCGCAGTAATCAATAAGTCCGATCTGCCGCGCAAACTGGAGGTCCTTGATCGACCTCGGATTCAGGTTTCTCTGTCGTGCCGGACCGGAAATGGTTTAGATAGTCTGAAGAGTGCCGTTTCAGATATGGTGAAACAGGGGACAGTCAGAGCACGAGAACATGCCTGGGCCGTGAACCAGCGGCACAAGGACTCGCTAGAACAGACAAAGATCAGTTTGGAAAAGTCACTTGAATCCATCAACGCCGGCTTGTCTCCCGAATTCATCGCCGTTGACTTGCGGGACGCTCTCGACAGCCTCGGCCTGATCATCGGTGCAACATACACTGAGGATATCCTGGAAAGGATATTTAATGACTTCTGCATCGGAAAATAGGCATGAAAATTTGAATAGGTGATGAGTCCCGGATGAACACGGATCGATACGGATAAAAACTGTTTCCTCCGTGTTCTCTATAGTCGCTGTGGCAATTAATCGTGGACTTTTTATGTCTTTTGAAAAAAAATACGACGTAATCGTTATCGGAGCCGGTCACGCCGGGTGCGAGGCGGCGCTGGCCGCGGCTCGCATGGGCTGTTCCACGCTCATGCTCACCATGAATCTCGACAGCATAGCGCTTATGTCCTGCAATCCTGCCATCGGTGGGCTCGCAAAGGGACACCTTGTGAAAGAGATCGACGCCCTGGGCGGTAAGATGGCGAAGATCATTGACCGCACCGGCATTCAATTCAGGATTCTCAACCGGAGCAAGGGACCGGCAGTGCGAGGCACGCGTGCGCAAGCGGACAAACAGAAGTACCGGCTCGCTATGAAAGAAACCGTCGAACAGCATCCGGGTTTGGATGTCAAGCAGGGTCTCGTCGAACAGATTCTTGTTGAGGACAGCCGGATCGTCGGCGTCGAGACGAACATCGGTGTTCAGTACGGCTCTTCCGCCGTGATCGTGACTACCGGTACATTTTTGAAGGGCCTCATCCATATCGGGCTAGCACATTATCCTTCTGGCAGGGCAGGGGAGTTCCCTTCAGTAGGACTTTCCAGCAGCCTTCGAGACCTCGGCTTCGAGCTTGGCCGTCTCAAAACCGGGACGCCTGCAAGAGTCAATGGAAGGACGATAGATTTTTCCAGAACCAGAGCACAGTATGGCGACGATCCGGCGCCATATTTCTCTTTTTCCGAGAAAAAACACCCGCTAAGGCAGTTGCCATGTTATTTAACATATACCACCCCACTTACACATCAATATATTAGAAATAACCTTGAGCGCTCACCACTTTATACTGGTATAATAAAAGGTATTGGTCCACGCTATTGTCCGTCCATTGAGGACAAAGTAATGAGATTCCCGGATCGAGACCGACACCAGATATTTCTAGAACCAGAAGGTCTTGATACAGAAGAATATTACGTCAATGGTGTGTCCACGAGCTTGCCATATGATGTTCAGTTGCAGATGTATCGAACCATCCCAGGGCTTGAGGAAGTGGAGATCATGAGGCCTGCTTATGCCATTGAGTACGATTTCGCACCGCCAACGCAGATCATGCACACGCTTGAGACCAAGAAAATATTCGGGCTTTACTTCGCTGGGCAAATCAACGGCACCTCGGGTTACGAGGAAGCAGCAGCCCAGGGATTGATGGCAGGAATCAATGCCGCGCTCAAGATCCAGAAGCGGCCGCCACTCATTCTTAACCGCGCGGAAGCATATATCGGCGTACTGATTGACGATCTCGTAACGAGAGGCACGTCGGAACCATATCGCATGTTCACGTCCCGCGCTGAGTACCGACTCATCCTACGCGAAGACAACGCGGACTTGCGGCTCAGGGATAAGGGACACGAGATTGGCCTCGTGACTGATGAAGAATATCGATGTGTTGTAGAGAAGAAAAAAGCAGCGGAAGAGGAGATAGCCAGGCTTGGGAAGACGTGGGTAAAGCCAACTCCGGAGATTAATGCCGTGCTTACGAATGCAAGGTCCGCGGGTCTTGCAGGGGAGGCATCGCTGGAGCAGTTCCTCAAGAGGCCGGAGCTGCGGTATGAAGATATCACGAAGATCAGCCCGCCACCTCAACCGCTCGACCCGGTAGTCGCGGAACAGGTGGAGATACAGGTGAAATATGATGGCTATATCCAACGCCAGCTCCAGCAGGTGGAGAGGTTATCATCGCTAGAACAGAAGGACATCCCCATTGACATGGATTACGATGGCGTAACCGGCCTCGGCACAGAGGTGCGCCAGAAGCTCAAACAGGTTCGGCCCATCTCGCTTGGCCAGGCATCACGGATATCAGGCGTTACCCCGGCGGCGATATCGCTTCTTATGGTAGCACTCGAAAAGAGGAAGAGGGGAAGGGCGTAGAAATTGCGGCTTATGCTTGTCATGCATACTGCAGTAGCATGAAGAAGGTTTTTTTCTCTATCCAGGAAAGGATTTAGCCGAAAGGAACTCATCAGCAGGACAACAGAGAGGGCATCGTGACGCCGCGAGAAACATTAAGTACAGGTGCAGAAGAGCTAGGCATCGCTCTAACTGTCGAACAGATCAACTCTCTATTCATATATTTAGCGGAACTGAAAAAATGGAACCGGAAGATAAACCTTACGGCCATAACAGAAGATCGGGACATGGTGATCAAACATGTTCTCGACTCCCTGTCCTACCTGAAAGGGTTTACACCAGCACCGGGGCTACTGCTCCTCGACATGGGGTCAGGGGCAGGATTTCCGGCTCTGCCACTCAAAATCGCCTATCCGGAGATTACCGTCACGCTCGTCGAGTCCGCAAAGAAGAAGGCTTCCTTTCTCCGCCACATCATGAGAACGCTGAAGCTTACGGGCGCTGAAATTATTGACAAAAGGACGGAGGAACTTCTCGGGTCCCGGTCCGCTGTCTTTGATGTAGTCACTGCCAGGGCATTCGCTGATATGAAAAAAGCTCTTTCATTAGGTGTTCCTTTTCTCAAGGAGGGCGGGCTCATGGTCCTGAGCAGAGGTCCGGAAGAAACGATTACAGAGCGGGAGCTTGCCGGTGCCGGCGTCTCTCTGAAAAAAAGGATCGAGCGGGCCCTGCCGCATTCGGAT
>DATJZV010000019.1:0-16935 GCA_035498715.1 Nitrospirota bacterium | reverse complement strand
GGCGAGGTCAGCCGTCGAGATGCTGGCCTCCGCCGCCTGCAGGTTCAAGTACGCCTGCCGGACATCGAGCAGGATCTGCTGCCGTAACGACTCCTCATTCGCCCTGAGAGTATACAGGTTAGCCCTGGCCTCTGCCACCTGGTGACTGACCAAGAACCCGCTGAACAGGGGTATGGTCAGTGCCACGCCAACCTCCCAGCCGTTATCGAGTCCGCCTTTTTCGATTTCACTGGGATGTAAGTTCTGTGCTCCCACGAGGTAGCTGGCATTTCCCGATAAAACAGGATAATGTCCCGAGCTGGCAAGGCTGATGTTCGCCTCCGCCGCCTGTCTTTTCGCGATAATCGACTTGAGGTCGGGCCTGTTTTCAAAGGCCGTCGTTGTTGCCTCTTCCAGGGTTATCGTATATTGTTGGAATGAGAGGTTGTCCTCAATGGTGTACTCGGGAGGGTCGGGAACCCCCATCGCGGTGTTCAGGGTCACCCACGCTATTTTGAGCGCATTCTCAGCATTAATGAGGCTGAGCTTTGCATTGCTCAGGTCAACTTCCGCCTTGATGACGTCGATCCTCGCCTTCGTGCCGACATCGTAAAAACCCTGTGCCTGGTCAAGGTGCAGTTGGAACTGCTTAATGACGTCTGCAGCCACGTCCCGGTTCCGCTTGGCTTGGAGCACCCCATAGTATGCCTGCTTAACGCCCAGGATTATCGTATCCTGGGAGGTGTCGAGGTCAGAGTGTGATGACTCGAGATTATACTTCGACACATCGACGGTTGACGACGTCTTTCCAAAATCATAGATAGTCTGGTTGAGATTAACACTGCCCGAATATTGGTTAAATCTCTCCCGTAAGCCGAGAGGAGCCGCCGCCGTCCCGGGCACAGGGCTGATCCTGCTATAGGAACCCGTAGCGCTTAGCTGTGGATAATAACCGGAACGTGCTTCGCCTACCCTGTTCCGATTGACTTCCACGGTGTTCATCGCGGCAACGATGTTCGGGTTCCTCTTGAGCGCGATGTCAAGGCAACGGCTGATGGTAAGCGTCTCACGCGCGGTTATCATGTTCCAGCCCGAGAGGTCTTTCTTTTCCGGTTGCTCCTGTACCGGCTTGTACTGGCCAGCCGGTGCCGGCTCTTCCGCAGATAGGGGTAGCGGCGAGGCCGCAAGAAAGAGAGAAATCAGCACAATCATGCTACTCATCTTGAACCTGCTTACATGACTCCTAGACATAGGCTTCTCCTGTCATCATCAAGTTAATGTTCATCACGGAAGGTGCCGTGCATGAAAATATCGATGAATTCCTGGATGTTCTTTTCCATTTTGATCTTCGTCATCCCCGGTTCCCTCATGATTTCTTCGGACCTGAAATAAGAAAAGATCATCCCATGAAACACGCTCGCGGCCATCTCCGGGGATACTCTCCTGAGCATACCTCTCTTTTGCAGGGTCCTGAAATAGCCTGCAAGGGTCGCCCTTATTTCATCAACGAACTTGTTATAGACCCGTCTTACCTTTTCAGGATAAATTGTCGTTTCAGAATAGAGTATCTTTACCATGGACTTTCTGTCCTTCAGCGACAGGAGGAATCGTGTTGCGATCAAACGGAGGGCATCCTCATAGGACAGTCCTTCCAATTCGGGCATAAGGTCCCGCAGCATCGGCAGGAATGTATAGCTGTTCAGGAGATCCTCAAAGAGCTTTTCTTTGGATCCAAAGTGCCTGAAAAGAGTAAGCTCCGTCACCCCGGCCTCCTGGGCGATTTCCCTCGTCGTGGCGCCGAGATAGCCCTTCTCGGAGACCAGCCTTAAGGTCGCTTTCAACAATTTTTCTTTTGTCTCGGTCTTTTTCATAAGTGTAAGTAGGCACTTACATTAAACCAGCCTGCGGGAGATGTCAAGTGTTTAGTGCGAAAAAGAGCAACTTTCCACTTGCAAATAGCGACTCCCTATGGTAAGTTACGACTGCCTTTCAGCAGTTATTTTCATTTACGGAGGATCATAATAGTGGCGGGAACATGCGAAATTTGCGGCAAGGGCAAGCTCAGCGGGAACCAAGTGAGCCATTCCAACAACAAAACCAAGAAAGTTTCAAAGCCGAATATCCAGAGCGTCAAGGCAATGGGACCTCACGGCTCCCATATGAGGATGCAGGTGTGCACACGCTGTATACGTTCCGGCAAAGTGAAAAAAATAAGCTAGTCTTTCTTCAATAATCAATAATCAATTCAAATAATAATTCAGCTCCCGCTCCTTGATAGGCCGGGGGCCTTTGAATCTACTATTCACATTCCCCAGTTGCTCCATCGTATCAAAGTATCAAACAACTGATAACATTTCAGCCTCCAATCTTCTTTTCGAGCTCTTAGGCACAGATAATGCACAATAATTAGTAGGTACGAACAGCTAATTGCAATGCATTGAAAGTTTAAAGTTAGAATTTGAAGTTGACACCCTTTTTCCAGTGGTCTATTATTAATTCATCATTAAAATATACAATTGACTTCAAACGATTTATTTATTTAGGAAATGATATTTTTCCTCAGGACCGATGAGGAGAAGGAGGTGCAGGCAAGACCGCAGTTATTGCTAGTGAGGAATTCTCATGTTGCATCTGAGCACAGAGTGTGCTCGGCATTACAAAAAAGGGGAGGAACTATGAGTCTGATGAAGAAAAGTGTTGTAATCGGGTTAGTTGTTCTTGGGGTGTTTGGTCTCTTCCTTGCGGCATCTCAGAAGGCAATGGTTGAGGCAGCTGATGTCACAGTAATCGAAGCGAAAGTAGTGCCTGCTAAACAAGTACCGACCTTCGATGCTACAGCATATATTGCCGGTCACGGCGGGCATCTTGCGATCCTTAACATGAAAACGATGAAATCGCCGACTGACATTGAGAAAGACAGAATAGTTCTCGCTGAAGCGGGTTCCGAAATGGAAGGCAAGATCGCCGGCATGAGCTTCGAGGAAGTCAAGAAGGCCGGCGGTTCCCATGGCCAGGCCATGATGATGGAAGGGGGCAAGAAAGTGCTCGTTGCCGGCACGCTTGCCGGTAATGTGTACAAGGTAGACTTGGCCACCGGCAAAAAGACAGGTCCGTTCAAGGTCGGTGAGAAATTCTGCGGCGCCATTGCGGGGCCTGATGGCAATGTCTATTTCGAAGACATGGCCGATGGCAATGTCTACGTGTGGGATGCAAAAACTCTCAAGACAGTTGATAAAATGCCTGTGGGCAAGGCAGTATGCGGGATCCAGTGGACCAAGAACCTAGCTAAGGCATATATCACCGATATGCCTCTGGGTGTCGTCTATGTGTACGACTGGAAAACCAAGAAGGAGATCAAGCAGATCTCGAGCCCGGAAATGACCTTCATTCACCAGACGCGCATGACTCCGGACGGCAAGCATCTCTGGGTAAGCGCCCCGAACGAGTTCGATCCGGGTCTTAAGCCGGGAACGCACAAGAGCCAGATCATCGTGATCGACACAGCCACTGATACTATTTCCCAGCGCATTGTCCTTCCGGACGACGTACGGCCGCATGACTTCGCATTCAGCCCTGACGGGAAGTATGCATTCATTGCATCCCGCACCTACGGCGATGACAGCAAAGTGAATGTAATGGAAATAAGCGATCACACCATCGTAGACCAAGTGTCTGTCTGCGCCAGCTGCCATAAGCCGGCAGGCGTGGAAGTCAAGATCGATAAGGGTTCGCCGCTTCTCTGCGGAATAGAAGTTGACTGGCACAAGAAGTAGTCCGTAAAACCACAGGAGGGCCAGGTTCCTTGGCCCTCCGATTTCTTTACTTCCCCACCAATCTTCTGGTATAATAAATAAAGTCATTTCATCAGCTCTGAAGGAATAATAACACACTATGAATATACCCTACGTCGCTCTCAAAAATCTCAAAAGGAAAATTACCCGGACTTGGCTTTTGTTTGCCATCGTCGCGGTCGTATCCTGCACGCTATTCGCTGCGACGCTCTTTTTGAAGAGCATCAATAACGCTCTCAGAATCGGCACCTACCGACTTGGCGCCGACATCTTGGTGGTCCCCGAAAGCGCGGAGTCCAAGGCAAAGAGCGCTCTCCTTTCCGGTGAACCCACACACTTCCTCATGGACCGGTCAATTCTCGATCGGGTAAAAGCAGTCGACGGGGTCAAGCACGCCACCGCTCAGCTGTTCATCAAACCCACGAGCTTCACCTGCTGTTTCAACGTGGACGTATTCCTTGTGGCCTTTGATCCGGAGACCGATTTCACTGTGAAGCCCTGGCTCGAGAAGAACCTTAATCGCAAACTCGGAATCAATGAGATCATCACCGGCCGGGCGGTTCCCGTGATAGTCGGTGACAAGATCCCCTTTTTTGGCACTACGTTCACGGTTGCGGGAACCATGGAAGCTACGGGAATGGACTTCTTTGACCGGGCGGTCTTCATGAGCCTTGATTCAGCCTACAAGATGGCGGCAGATTCGAAAGTCAGGGCCATCCAGCCTCTTGAAATTGGCAGGGACCAGATATCAACCGTCCTAGTGCAGGTGAAGGATGATGTAACCCCTGATCGTGTGGCAATCCGTATCGAACATGACATCATCGGCGTGAAGGCCCTCGTTTCAGACACCATCATCAGCACTGTCCGCAAACAGCTTGCCGGCCTTATTAAGGCAATTTTGCTCATTAGTATTATTCTATGGTTCATCGTTCTCCTCATCATGGCTTTTGCTTTTTACATGATTGTGAACGAACGACGTAGGGAAATCGGCCTTCTACGTGCAATGGGAGCGAACAAAGGGCATATTGCTGCAATCATTCTGAATGAGGCCACCCTGTTGTCTGCTGCCGGCGGCGCAGCAGGGATCATCCTGGGATATGCTTTACTTGCGAGCTTTAAAAACCTGATACTTCACTATCTCAGGCTCCCCTATCTCTTTCCCGGCACCGGCGACTTGATTGCCCTTACAGCAGGGGCGCTCCTGTTCTCCATCGTGACGGGCCTGATCGCTGCACTGCTGCCGTCACTCAGCATTCTAAGAGTGGAACCCTATGAAGCTATAAGGAGCGCTGAATGAGACCTTTGTTCATTGTAATCATGACGTCCCTGCTGCTCTTCGCTTGTCCGGGGGAAAAAGATAAAAAGACTGAACCGGTGAATGAGGAAAAGAGCATTTTCGAGGAATTAAAGGAGCAGACCGTCAAGAATCCTAAGAATGCCGATGCATGGTATTACCTCGCCGATCTGTATGAACGTTCCGAGATGTACCGCGAAGAGGTAGACGCGCTTCGGCATGTTATCGCCCTCAAACCAGAGAAAGGTTACGCCTACATGAAACTGGGTACCGCATACAGCAGGCTCGGCGAATATCAGGATGCGATCAAACAATTTACTTTGGCAAAGAAATATCTTCCCAAGGACCCCGTGCTCCATAATAACCTTGCCGTGGCTTACGGCAAGATAGGAAAATCGGATGAAGAAATTCGTGAGCTTGAAACGGCCATTTCCATACGGCCACGTTATGCGACTGCGCGATACAATCTCGGCATGGCGTTCCTGAAGAAAGGAAAGCGCGAACTGGCTCTGCACCAGTATGATGAAATCAAAAAATTCGATGAGGGAATTGCCGACGCCCTCAAAAAAGAAATTAACGCGAAGAGGATGTAATATATGGCTGTATTGCTGCGAACCATAGCGTTGACAATTTCATTGATCACATTCTCATTCACGATTGTTTCAGCCGCTGATACAATCAAATGTACTGAATGCGGCATGATGGTGGACGTTAATTCGAAATTTGCATCGAAGATCGTGCAAGCTGACGGGACTCTGTATTTTTGCGATATAGGCGATCTGTTCTCTTACCTGAAGAGGACCAAGCAGAATAGCGTCAAGGCGGAGGTCAAAGACTACAAGACCGGCGAATGGATCGACGCGCGTGCGGCCTATTATGTTCATGCCGAAAAAATATTCAGTACCCCAATGGGATGGGGAATCGCTTCATTTAAAGACCAGAAGGATGCCACGGGATTCGGAGTTGCCATGGATTTCGACTCTATGACAAAGGCACCGAAATGAAAACGCTTACCGCCATTACAGCATTGCTGAGTGGTATCCTCCTTATCCTTGTGCCGCGGTTCATCCTCCCCATATGCTAGTATGAGGGATATCCTGCGATGCACTGCTCGGACACAGCCCGCGCAGAGTATGTGGTGGGCGCGCTGCTCTTGGCGTCGGGAATCGGAGCGTTCTTGCTCAAATCGACCAGAACGTCCATCATCGTCGCCGCTGTGTCTATCATCCTGTACATTGTTGCTTTCCTGCTCCCGGATCGATATGGATACTGTCACAGTAGCCGGATGCCGTGCAATTACGGCACGGTGTCGGGCATCAGGTTCATCGCCAGCATCGGCGGTATAATCATGGTCGTCGCCATCATCAGCCTCGTGAGAGGCGCCCGAAAGAAAGGAAACACATGATCGAGCTGAAAGGACTATCAAAGACCTACTCCATTTCAGGAAAAGCCATAAAGGCGGTCCAGCCCCTTAATCTTACGATCCAGCAAGGCGAATTCGTATCCATCGTCGGCCACTCGGGCAGCGGGAAGAGCACCTTCTTGAGCCTTATCGGCGGTATCGCCCGGCCCGATACAGGCACGGTTACCGTGGACGGCACAAACATCTGGGAATACGACGACAAGAGGCTTTCGAAGCTGAGAAACGAGAAGTATGGTTTCGTTTACCAGTTTGCGAGCCTTATCCCCACCCTTACAGCAGCCGAGAACGTCCTCCTCCCTACGGTGTTTGGCGGGAAGAAGACCGCGGAAGACGCCGTGAAACTGCTTAATCTCGTAGGGCTCGGCGACAAGGTCGACCGGTATCCATCTGAGTTAAGCGGCGGCGAGCAGCAGCGTGTGGCCATCGCACGGGCGTTCATTCATGATCCGGAGGTCATTCTTGCCGACGAGCCGACGGGCGACCTCGACGAAGAAACGGAATCGGAGATCATGGCGTTCTTTGAAAAGATCAACCGCGAGAAGAAGGTCACCATGATCATGGTGACCCACAGTTCCGAGATCGCACTCCGCGCCCCGAATCGGCTCAGAATGAAACAGGGCGTTCTGGAAAAGCTGAACTAGTTTATTGTCTACCTTCCGGCACCCGCAATCAGACCATCGTTCCTGGATCAAAACATATGCAAAATAAACGGCGGCCTTGCGGGCCGCCGTTTATCGTTGATCAGTGAACTTACTCTCTTCTATGTCTACTTCTTCTTGTCGGACTTTCCCCCAAAGAGGTTGTCATACTCCATCGGGTGATGATGCTTGAGCTGTTCGATCGACATCTTCCCGGTCAGCCACATCCAGTTCATCGGGAACACTTCTGACCGCAGGTGTTCGTTGTAGAAATGGAAGATGAGGATGAACACGATGGCCAGAAGCGCCTCGTCACTGTGCATGATGAAGAGGACATCCCAGATCCACTGAATCGACCACATAGGGAAGATTGATGATACCATCACCGGAAAGGCAAGGAAGAAGCCTGATGCTCCAATGATGAACATGCCCCAATAAACCGCCCAGTAGTCGAACTTCTGCATATAGTTGAACTTCCCGAAATACGGTTTCTCCTTCCGCAGGCCGAAAAAGTACATGAAATTATAGAACGCGTCCTCGACGTCCTTGGGCGTCGGCACAAGCGTCAACCGCAGGTCCCTCTTACGGGCCAGATTGAGCAGATAGAACTGATGGTAAATGAAATCGAGGAGCATGGTAATTCCTGCCGCGCGGTGGATGATTCCCGCCGACTTTGCCCCGCCCCAGAACCGGATCCAGGCACTCGCCGGGTCCTGGTATGCGTATTTAAGCCCCCAGCCTGTGAAGGACAGGAGCAAAAATGTCGTAAACATGATGACATGCTGAATCCTTGCAGAGAGGTCGAACCTCTCGATCTCTGTGGGAATATTCTTATTATTCATGCTTGTCTCCCTTCCTGAACAGACGGTCGCGGACGTCCGCATAGATATCCAGAAGCACGTGGGTGCAGATAAACGCAAATACGCTCACCGTGAGGATGATCAAAATGATCTCGGCATAGTGCGCGATGGGATGGAGTGGCTTGTGGGTTATCGCCGCCACGAACTTCTCCGTTGCGCCTGAGTGGCACTTCGAGCAAGTCTTTATCTTATTCGCGCCAACAACGGGCGACGAGGGGTCCTTATCGCTCTTAATATCGTGTGCACCGTGACAATCTACGCATGAAGGCGCCTTGCTGTGTCCCACCTTCAACTTCCTCCCGTGGAAGCTCTCAAGATAGCGTTCCATAACCAGCGGGGAAAACCCGTATTTTTCCGCCAGCTGTTTCTCTTCGTGGCACTTGCCGCAGGTCTGGACGACTTTGAAGTGGTTCACTGTGGATTCTTTGCTCGCTTTAGGCTGGATATAATGCGCGGGACCATGACAGCTGGTACAGACGGGGCCGTCCGAAGACTTCTTGATGATAACATTTTTCCCGTGTACGCTTGCCTTATACATCTCATAAATTTCCCCATGGCATTGTGCGCATGCGGCCTGCGCAATAGGATCGATCTTGCTCTTCGGGGAGATCTTGGTGGCGAGTTCAAGGGTCGCCTTATCAGCCTTGCCGGAAAGTCCCTGGTGCTGCGCTCCTTTCAGTGACATGTGGCACATGACACAATCAAACGAGCCATGGACTGATTTCGTATACTTCTCCTGGCTTACGTTCACCGCCCCTTCCATCGATCCGTGACAGCCGAGGCATGTAGCAGCGTCCACTGCAGCATCGGCAGCGGGAATCAGAACAGCGGTGAACAACAGCATCAATAGCGTGTTCAACCAATTCCTCATACTCTCTCCTTTCAAGAATTATTATTAGCGTTCGTGGGATCAGATAATCATATTAAGGGATGTCTTTCCAAGGCTTGACAACGCAAAAAATAGCACAAAGGATAACTTTAATCAAGTACATTTTGCAAAATTGTAAATTGAGATTTGAGCCGGAAAGAGCCGGTAAAATAACGACTATTTTTCACGATAAAGAACCTTGACCAGATAAAGTCCGCATGCCGGTGCTGTTCTCCCTGCCTTGCTTCGATCGCGTGACAAAAGCATCTGCTTCACGGCGTCCGCGGTGTACCTGCCAAGACCGATGTCCACAAGCGTTCCGACGATATTCCGCGCCATGTGCATCAGGAATGCATCCGCTTCGAGAAGGATTTCAACAAAGTCTCCCCTCTTTATTACGGTGAGTGCGGACAGCTTCCTTACCGGTGTCTTTGCGTTACATGCTGAACTGCGAAAAGCGGAGAAATTGTGCGTTCCGATGAGGACGCCTGCTGCGCGACGCATTGCGTTTAGATTAAGCTTCCGATCAATCAGCCAAGCACGGCTACGATGGAGGGCAGAGGGGGCACGGCGGTTGAGGATGACATACCGGTAGATCTTGCCTGTTGCGCTGTAACGGGCATGGAAATCATCCGGCACATCTTCCGATGACTGCACCCTGATATCCTCAGGGAGCAGATGGTTCAACGCTGGAGCCCATGCCTCGGATGGAATACGGCTTTCGGTCCTGAAATGGGCGACATGGCCCAGGGCGTGCACTCCTGCATCAGTCCTGCCGGAGGAATAGGTTTTGACATCTTCTCCCGTCAGTTCCTTAAGCGCCTGTTCGAGCGTTTCCTGGATCGTCGCCCTGCCGCTCCCGGATTGAGACTGCCAGCCGAAGTAGTTGGTACCATCGTATTCAAGGATGATCTTGATATTCCGCTTCATTCCGCGCTCTGCACTAAGGTCATTCTCCCAGATAGGCTTTCTTGATTCCCGGATCTTTTGCCAGAACTGACGCTTCTCCCTGCATCACGATCTTCCCGGTCTCCATCACATATGCCCGGTTCGCAAGCCGGAGCGCAGCCTTCGCGTTTTGCTCCACAAGAAGGATCGTCGTCCCCTGCTGGTTGATCTCTTTGATGATTTTGAATATCCTGCTCACAATGATTGGGGCCAGGCCGAGCGACGGTTCATCCAGGAGCAGAAGCCTTGGTCTCGACATGAGTGCCCTGCCTATGGCGAGCATCTGCTGTTCGCCCCCGGAGAGGGTACCGCCGAGCTGAGTGCTCCTCTCAGACAGCACGGGGAACATTTCGAATATCTGCCCCATATCATTCGTAAGCTCCTGCTTATCCCTGGAAAACGCTCCAATTTCCAGGTTCTCCCGTACCGTCATTCTTGGGAAAATACGCCTGCCCTCGGGCACCTGAGAGACACCCATCCGCACGATCTTGTGCGCTGGCCAGCCTGATATCGTCGATCCTTCGTACCATATCTTACCGGACCGTAACGCGGAAATGCCGGAAATGGACATCAGGGTCGTCGACTTGCCGGCACCGTTCGCGCCGATCAAGGCCACGATCTCTCCCCGCTCAATGGTTAGACTGATCCCCTTGAGAGCGTCGATCATGCCATAGGATACCGACACATCTTCAAGCCTAAGCATGGAGGCTCTCCTTCCCGAGATACGCCTCGATCACGTCGGGATTTTCCTGAATGTCTTTTGGCAAGCCCTCCGCGATCTTTACCCCATGATCGAGCACCATTACACGGTCCGAGATGCCCATGACAACCTTCATGTCGTGTTCTATCAGGAGAATGGCCACACCGTTATCGCGGATCTTGCGGATAAGGGCCATCAACTCTTGAGACTCCAGAGGGTTCATGCCGGCAGCCGGCTCGTCGAGTAGTAATAGGTGGGGTTCTGTCCCGAGCGCACGCGCGATCTCAAGCCGACGCTGGTCGCCATATGAGAGATTCGCAGCCAAAACGTCATGCTTGCTCTCGATGCCTGTGAATTTCAGGATATCCATGGCCCGATAGCCCATATCCCGTTCTTCCTTCTTCACCCGGGCCGGCTGGAAGAAAGCGCCGAACACACCGGCGTGCGTGCGGCAGTGCGCCGCCACCATGACGTTCTCAATGCAGGTCATGCCGCCGAATAGCCGTATGTTCTGGAAGGTCCGCGCAATGCCCATTGCCGTTATCTCGTGCGGCGGCATGTCCGTGATGTCCCGGTCATGAAATAAAGCCGTGCCTCTCGTAGGCTGATACATTCCGGTGATGCAGTTGAAGAAGGTGGTCTTACCGGCGCCGTTCGGACCGATAATGCTCACAATCCTCTCGCGCTCAACCCGCATGTCCACCCCATCGAGGGCTCTGAGCCCACCGAAATATTTAGTCAGGTTTTTGGTCTCTAAGAGGAGCATAAGAACGATCACATATCTTTTATTTTGAATTTTGAGTCTGCCTTTTCACCGTTCCCAGAAGCCCCTGCGGCCTGAAGATCATCATGAGCACGAGGGCGATTCCGAACGCCAGCATCCGATAATCTTGGAAGTCCCTGAACACCTCAGGGAGCGTAATGAGAAGGAGCGCGCCAAGAATAATGCCGGGGATGCTCCCCATGCCTCCGAGGACTACCATGCAGAGGATCATGACCGATTCGAAGAAGGTGAAGCTCTCGGGCGAGACGAATGCCATCTTGGCGGCAAAGAAAACGCCGGTCATCCCTGCCCATGCCGATCCCAGCACGAATGCCAGGAGTTTGAGCCTGAACGTGTTGATGCCCATGGCCTCAGCCGCGAACTCATCCTCCCGGACTGCGATCCATGCCCTGCCGATACGCGAGGAAATAAGACGATGCATGGCGAAGACGCTCACAAGCGCGATAAATAAAATCAGATAGTAAAAATCGAGCGTGGTATTGAGAACATACTTTCCTATCATGGGCCTTCCAATCCTGGAGATGCCGTTCGGCCCTCCCGTTAGGCCATCCCAGTTGTTCAGCACGATTCGGGTGATTTCGCCCAGACCGAGCGTGACAATGGCAAAGTAATCACCACGCAGCTTCAGCGTCGGCAAACCAAGAAGCAAGGCGAATGCGGAGGCTGATAACGCTCCTACGATCATTCCGGGCCAGAACGACAACCCGAGAGTCGTGGAGAGGATGGCATACGTGTATGCTCCGACGGCGTAAAAAGCCACGTATCCCAGGTTCAATAAACCAGCCTGCCCAACCGTGATATTCAACCCCAGTGCGAGGACGACATAGATGCAGGTAAGGGTCAGCACATCCCGGTAATAATCGTTCAGGAAAAGTGGCACGATAAGAAGGGCCAAAACCAGTATTATAAGAACGATAGAAGTGTTTACAGAGGCGACAAGAGATGAGGATGCCGCACCGATACGGGAAAACTTCCCGGTGAACTGCTTGAGAAGCGAAGCAACGACATCAAGCTGCGGCAATTTCCATAGGGCGACAGCAAACGCTGCAGCGGCGGCAATGCGGAGCGCATTGCCCGGGCCCGTGAACGGTAGCATGAGCAGTCCGGTCCAAAAAGGAATGATGAAAATGTTAGCGTATTTGGCCAGCAACCCCGGGGAAGGATTCATAACGAGATGCGATTATCGCATAAAGCCAGTACGATTTCAAGGCATTGTTGCAGAAAATGAGAATGACACGCTAGTCAGCTGCACTATATCATTGAGATTTCCCGGGCGGAGCTAATTCCGCTTAAATAGTCTGTCCCGAGTTCAGGTATCACTCAATTCATTGTAAGAATTCATTCACTATTTTTAAAGCTACACTATTTCTATCTTAGGGGCAGCAAAAGGGAGTGACATTGGATAATTGAGAACGCGGATTTAGAATCTGTTATTATTTGATTATTAGGATTTGGCGCTTTTCTGTAGCTGAATGCAGGAAGAAGCGGGCAGCATATTCCGCTCGCTTCTTCCTGCCGCGATAAGTATGTCGATCCCTCAGAGGATCCTAGAATTTTTCCTGCATGCCTGAAGGGTCCTTGAATTCGAAGTTCGGATTCCCCTTGAGCTTTTTCTCCCCCCTGCTATCCAGATATTTACTCAGCTCCAGGTTCACCTTCACCGGCACATCCACTCCTGCTCTTGTCAATGCCTGCCTCAGCAGTCCCTCCGCCTTTGTCGCATAAGCCGTTGCATCACCAAGGATCCTCATCGCTTCGGTGGGGTTGTGGAACCCGACTGAATTTTCTGCACCCACAAACACACAGCGATAGAATGCCTCTTCATAATAGTCCTTGGCCTTGTCATAGAGGGCATTGTCGATCTTCTTTCCCGCCTCCTGCGCCTTGTTGGCCATCTCAAAAAGCTTCGCGACCGTGGCCGTTGCGTAACCGGATCGCAGCATAAGTGCCACGGTCCTGTCCTGAATGGTCGTCACCTGTCCCTTCAACCACTCGGCGCTCTCGGTATGGCACTGCGTGCACGCGCGCAGATCGTTCTTAAGAGGACTCGTTACGCGGTGGTCGGAGACTTTATGCACGCCCACCTTCGTATACGGCATATGGCAGTCCGCGCAGGAAGCTCCTGCCTTCCAATGGACGCTGTTGTTTGAGAACAGCTCAAACTCGGGGTGACGGATGAATGCCATCTTGAAGCCGGTCACATTCTGTTTCCATTCTCCATACGAAGCGTCGCTGCGGAGCTTTTTGATGATATTTTCGATGGTAATATTCCCCCATGTGCTTCCCTGCCAGGGGAAGAAGACCCCAGTCGAATGCATATCTTTGTCCTTCGGTATGCTATACGTAACATGGCATTGGGCGCAGACAACGCTCCTCATATCCTGCCTCGATAGCTTATCGGGATCCACGCCTATTTCCTTCAATGCGACAGTCAGGGTAAAGCCCCTCGATATCTTGAGAGACATGTCCTTGTTGTCGTGGCAGTCGATGCAGGCAACGCCGAGGGTCCTGTTGTTCTCCGGGATTTGGACAAGCACTTCCTTATAGGGGTTCTTGTAATAATTAATTGCCATTTCTTTTTCGAGTTTCGGCGCATAGGGGGTCTTGCAGGTGAGGCAGACGCCGCCTGCCTTTACCCTCGATGGATCGACATTAAGCTGGTCGCGAAGCATATACGCATGTCCGCGCGGTTCGTTGTACTCGACTCCGAATCCCCAGCCGTTGAACAGGAGAGCCATGTACGGGAATTCAGCCAGCTTGTCGTAGGTGATTTTGTCGGGGTTGAACCCCCTTTTATATTTGCTTTTTCCAGGAGGTACGGGCTTTTCCGTGTCCTTCCAAAGGCTGTATTCTTCGGGATATGCCTTTCCCCACTTATCCGGACTGTACTCTCCCTCTTCAATCTTTACGGGTTTTACCTGCTCGGTTTTTGTTGGAGAGCACGCGTATGCGAGAAATGCCAAGACCGCGCTCACCAAAAGCATGGTCAGTATTACGTAATTTCCGCGCTTCATTGTAATCCTCCTTTAAAAGTGTGATAGTTGCTTGCCGAAAACCTTCAGTGAGTTTCAATCAAACCGCTCCGCGTATGCATCAACCGTCTGTGGCATTCCCAGCATTTTCTCTCGTGATTGATGAACTCAACAGCAGCGGCATGGCATCTGATGCAATTGGCCTGCAGTACGTCCACGCCGTGAGATGTCAGCGCGATGTGCTCGGGGACCCTGCCTGAATAAAAGAACAGGACATCTTTTAATCCGTCGATCGCTTTCCAGGTGTAATGGACTCCCTGGTTCCCGTTCGGCAGATGGCAATCTACGCACTGTTTTCTCCGGTGAGCGCCCTCATGGAGCCAAGACTCGTACTCAGACCCCATCACGTGACATTTCACGCAGAAATCGGGCGAATCTGATTTGGCCAGCATCTTCATGGGTCCCAGCAAGATAAAAAATATTATAACAACCACGGCTAAGCCAGCCACGACAATATATCTGACGACTGTTTTACGCTTTCTCGTCTCCATTCTTTCACCTCCTTACATTACTGGTTAAGTTTGATACGTTGATCATGGATCGTTCCCCTAGAAGATGGTATGTATCTAACTCTAGCAAATAAATGTCCGCGGTGTTGTTACTAAGTGCAGGTTTCTGTACATCGTTTCGAGATTGACTTTTGTACGCTTTTCCTGAGTCATTACTCATCATGTGTCAAACACTGATGCATAAGCTTGTAATCGCAGGTTTTACTCGACATGATGCCTGCCCTTAACGTCGATGATAATGGAATTTCGAAAATATTGGTTCATTTCTAACCACGGCAATTTCTCGAGGAATACTCGCCGTGCCCCGCGAAACAGCGACCTGATGCGTATAAGCATCATTTACAGAGTTTATTGAGCGATTATTGGTAACCGAAAAGAATATTTCGTCGGGAGGTACGCCGATAAATTTAGTTTATCACAATATCTGGTCAAGTTATTATGATATGAGTCAATAAATAACAAATAAATAGAAGGATGAAGAAGTCTACTGTTGATCACGAGGTCATCAAGCAAGCAAATGGACAAGTCGTTTTAATCTATGAGAAAAGCGTCGTGGCGGTCGGACACAAATGTTCAGGATGTAACTTCGGGGTCTTTCGAAGATCAACTCCCATAAGTACAATTTACCCGTCAATATTCAAAGAGTAACCTCACAGTTTTCCCTCGTTACACCCCGCGTAAAACCAAAGCGTTAAAAATCTCTTGCGTCCTTTCCCAATTTGTTATAATATTCGGCGTACAGTTGTTAACCACACGTGTTTCGGGGAGGAATATGACATGCCTGAATTAGTGACGGTTTCGAGCATTGATACGATAGAGAAACTCAAGGCCAGAATTGAGGAACTGTTCAAGAAGGGACAGTACGACGAGATCACGCAGGCCATCGGCATGTACTCTCTCCTGATCGATTCGGAGCACACGATCAGCGACCAGACCCAGCTCTATCGACTGGTGCTTAACATGATAAAAGAAAAGCTTCGCGGAGGCAAAGGGAGGAGCTATTCTACCTGGTATGAACGCTTCTCGAAGCTTATGGACGAGATCGTATCGTCCGGGCAGATCGTTACTGATGCGATGTCATCAACCGTCATTTCTGACCACTACGCGGCATACGGGTCTTTCAGGTCCCTGGAAGACTTCTTCTCCTGGGCGCTCGATGACAGGCGGCTGACCCTTGACCAAATCGTGAAGTATATCGAGAAGACCGCCGAGATAGGCATCTGTTAGAGCACTATATTCCGCATTACTTCATCGACTGTTATCTCTTCCATACACCGGACATTGTCATCACAGGTCCTCTTGAAGCATGGCGAACAATTGAGCCCTGCCCGGACCGTGATATGGGACGGGCCGAACGGCCCTGTCCTCCACGGCGCCGTGGGACCGAACAGAGCCACGACCCTGGTCCCCGCGGCCGCGGCCAGATGCATGGGTCCGGTATCGGTCGTGATGAACACCGTGCAGAGCGACGCGAGCGCGGCAAGCTCCTTGAGCGTGGTCTCCCCTGCCCAGCTCACGGCATTCTGTTCCATCATCGCAAGGATCCTCGTGTTCACCAGACTGTCTTCGTGACTTCCCGTAAAAATAACAATGGCATTCCGCTCCCTGATAAGCCTATCAGCAAGCTCCGCGAACTTCCGCTCGGACCAGAGCTTGGTCTTCCACCGCGCCACTGGATTGATGGCCACGAGTGGCCTTCCTGCCGGCTTTAGACCCTCTATCCTCTGCTTGATCATCAATATCTCGCGTTCGATCGGGAGCGTGCATGCCGTCGACGGATCTTTTGCGCCAAGATAACGGGCGACATCGAGATACCGTTCGAGCGCATGTTTCTCGATATCATAGGCAGGGAGGCGCTCGTTCAGGAACAGGTACGAAAGCTCGCGCGTGCGGTCAAACCCTATTTTCCGTTGGGCCCTCGCCAGGCCGATCAGGATCCCGCTCTTAAACAGGCCTTGGAAATCAATCGCGATGTCATAGCGCGTATTCCGGAGTTCGTTGATGAACCGGACAATGCCGCCGAGACCCTGAAAGAAAGTGCGAGGGTTTCTGAGCATGCGGGTCCATGTTTTACGGCGTGAGAGCAGGAGCCTGTTGATGAGCGGATGG
>DATJZV010000018.1:0-7721 GCA_035498715.1 Nitrospirota bacterium | reverse complement strand
GAAGAAGCATTTGCGATCCTCCGTTCTATGGCGGAGCGGACCAGGGTCAAGTCCGGCTGCATCACCTGCCGGATATACCGAGACGCGCAGGAAGAGCACTCGATCATGCTCGAAGAGATATGGAGGGACGAAGAGGACCTGAACCGGCATCTCCGCTCGGACGAATACCGGAATGTGCTTCTTGTCATGGAGATGGCTGTAGAGCAGCCCGAGATCAGGTTCGAGACCATCTCGCGGACAAACGGCATAGAGGTCATCGAGAAGGCGAGAAGGGCAGCATAATTAACACTTAAAACATAGGAAAAAAGGAGGAGGCAAACATGCGAAAAGCAATGGTGTGGATGGCAATCATCGTTATGGTGTTGATGTTCAGTGGGGTCGCCTCGGCCCAGCAGAAGCTGATCGAGAGCGTGGCAAAGGGGTGTGATAAGGAACTTCAAACGTACTGCAAGGACGTGACGCCAGGAGAAGGTCGCATTCTCGCCTGCCTGTACGCTCACGAGGACAAGCTGTCGGGGCAGTGTGAGTACGCGCTCTATGACGCGGCAGCCCAGCTCGAGCGGGCGCTTAACGCTTTGGCCTATGCGGCGAACGAGTGCCGGGACGATCTGACGAAGTTCTGCTCCGATATAAAACCTGGCGAGGGGCGGCTGCTCCAGTGCATCGATAAGAACGACGCGAAGGTCAGCAAGCGGTGCAAGCAGGCCTTGAAGGACACGGGGCTCAAGAAATAAGCGGTCCCTGAACGGTCCTCTTTGTCCCTCTCCGGGAGGGGAGGGACAAAGATATGATTCGAACGTTGAAAAGCTGATGTGAAAGGCGTGGTTCGTTGTTCTCGCCGGGCCGACCTGAAACCAACCGGTGTATCTATAATGAAAGGGGAAAAACTATGAAATGGTCTGTGAAGTATGGATGGTTTGTCGTAAGTCTGTGCGTCGGTCTCCTTGTTGGTGGATGTGCAACATATTACAAGGTGACGGATCCACAATCGGGCAAGGAGTATTACACAAAGGAAATTCATAACCTCAACGGTAGCGCAGTGAGAGTGAAGGATGCTAAAACCGGTAAAAACGTCTCGCTTCAGATTTCGGAAGTGAAGGAGATCAGTCAGAAAGAATATAAAGCTGGCCTTGCTGCTCTAGTGAGTATGCCGGCATCGACACCGGCCCCGGAAGCGGCTCCAATACCGGCAACAGCTCCGAGTTCTGCGCCAAGCGGTACGAAATAACTTCCGTTCCAGCACTCCACGCTGAACCGGGGTGTAGGGAAGTTAACGGATGCCTGTGGTGCACTAAGCCAAAGGTATACTGGTCCGATAAAATAATGGGAGGCTGAATATGGCGCGTACAAGGGAGAATAGGGTGAACCCAATGATCCGCCGTCCGCACGTTGTGACGGGTATGGTTCTGCTAGCCGCGATGGCGATCGCTATCTTTTCGGCCCCGGCGCACGCACAGACTGTTACGCCCACCAACCAGTGGACGTTCTCGGTAACACCCTACCTCTGGCTGCCAAATATCAACGGAACGCTAAAGTACAGTATTCCGCAGGGTGCCTCAGGGAGCCCGGATGTCGAGACGGGACCGAACGACTATCTCCAGAACCTTCAGGCTGTCGTCATGCTTTCAGGCGAAGCTCGCAGTGATAGATGGTCGGTGTTTACCGATATCATCTACTTGTCTTTTGCCGATGAGAAGAGCTCGGTCAAATCAGTCAATTTCGGAGGCAATTTCGTGAGCTCTAGTGTGAACGTCGCGACGACCTCATCGCTCCGGGGTACGGCTTGGACGCTCGGTGCAGGCTACGCGGTCCAAACCGGCAAGGCCTTGAAGCTCGACATTTTCGGTGGTCTGCGATATTTCGGCCTACAGGCCTCGACCAATTGGCAACTCACGACGACAGTCACCGGACCGGGTGGCGGGGAAGCGTTTCCGCGAACCGGCAGTATATCCGAGGGGACGGACCTGTGGGATGGGATAGTCGGGGTCAAGGGGCGTGTTCTGCTTGGCAGCGGCCACTGGTCGATCCCGTACTACCTCGACATCGGCGGGGGGTCGTCGAGCCTTACGTGGCAGGGGATGCTCGGCATCGCCTACTCGTTCAAGTGGGGCGCGGTGACGCTCGCTTACCGTGACCTTTACTACGACCAGAAGGACGACGAGCTCGTCCAGAATCTACGTTTCAGCGGTCCGGTAATCGGTGTGACGATTCGCTTCTGATCCTCCTGTCAGGCGGAAAGATTCTGTCCGCAATGTGGCCGGACCTGCAGACAAATGGATAATTGATATTGCAACCTCTACGGGTGCGACCAATAAATTGTGGAATGGATGAGCAATGTGGCGAGAAGCGAATGGGTCTTCGACGGGAAGTCATCCATCGGGCCGCTGGACGAAGCGTTCGACGAGGCGAAGGTAAAAGACTGGACGGTTGTAGACATGAAGAACGAATGGAAGATCATCTCCCATTCAAGAAGAGGTATTGGGGGCAAAGCTGAACTGCCAGCTAACAATCGGTTGAAGTGAAAAGAGCGTGCCGCACCCCAGCTGAACCGCAGCGTTAGGCTCTAGGGAGTAAATAAATGCGTTTCTTCCTGGTTGTATTTATGTCGCTATTTGCGAGCGGGTGTTTGGGGATACCAAAAGGTGTAAATGCTGTCAACGATTTTGATTCTAATAAGTATTTGGGAAAATGGTATGAGATCGCTCGGCTTGATCATTCCTTTGAGCGAGGATTAGATAGAGTAACCGCTGAATACTCTTTGCGTGATGATGGCGGGGTGAGGGTGATAAATAGAGGATTTTCGATCGTAGAAAATAAGTGGAAAGAAGCTGAAGGTAAAGCCTACTTTGTTAGAGGTCATGACGAGGGGTATTTGAAGGTTTCATTCTTTGGTCCATTTTACGGTTCATATGTGGTGTTCGGGCTGGATAAAGAGAAATATCAATATGCCTTTGTGGCAGGTTATAACAAATCTTATCTTTGGCTTCTATCAAGGACGCCGACTGTAAGTAATGAACTTATTGACCAGTTTGTTAAAAGATCCAAGGATCTTGGTTTTGATACTGATCATCTGGTATTTGTTAAGCATAATTAGCCTAACAAGGGGGTTCACCGGGTGGCAATTCCGCTGCTCCATTGCCGACGATGAGCTCGGTCGTTATCGCGATGATTTCGCTACGACCGGCAACGACGCTGAAAACAGCACGTCTGTGGGTGGATACACGGGGCGAGTGACTGGTTAAGGAGGACATACTATGAGAGCCTGGTCCAAACACCCTGTCATCTATGAGATCAATACCTGGGTCTGGCTACGTGAGCTCGGTCTGAAATACCACAAACGGGTAGATCTCTCGACGGTCCCGGAGCAGGAGTGGGATGCCATCGCTGCTCATGGCTTTGACGCCCTTTGGTTCATGGGTGTCTGGGAGCGAAGCCCTGCTGGGATCAAAATTGCCATGCGGAACAAGGGGCTCCTTGAGGATTTCAAACGGGCCCTCCCCGACTTTTCAGCGGAGGACAATGTCGGCTCGCCCTACTGCGTGCGGCGCTATGTCGTGGACCAGCACCTCGGCGGTCCGAAGGGACTCGCAGCTGCGCGAAGCATGCTCCGGAAACGCGGGCTGCGGCTTATCCTCGACTTTGTTCCCAACCATGTGGCGCCGGACCACCCCTGGGTCATCGAACATCCCGAATACTTTGTTCAGGGGAACGCTGACGATGCGAGGAACGATCCGGCATCCTTCGTTGCGGAGGGAGGAAAGGTGTTTGCCTGCGGCCGGGATCCCTACTTTCCGGCGTGGCCTGATGTGCTCCAGCTCAATGCCTTTCATCCGGGGCTACGGCAGGCGGTGATAGATACGATCTCGGAGATTGCCGGACAATGTGACGGGATCCGGTGTGACATGGCCATGCTTCTACTGAACAATATATTCGAGCGCACTTGGGGGGTACGCACAGGAGCAAAGCCAGATAGTGACTACTGGACGACGGTCATCCCAGCGATCAGAAAGAAGCATCGGGAGTTCAAGTTCATCGCAGAAGCATACTGGGACCTCGAGTGGGAACTGCAGCAGCAAGGGTTCGACTATTGCTATGACAAGAAGCTTTATGACCGGATGGAACACGGGGAAGCTGAGAGCGTGCGCCTTCACCTCCTTGCGGATTCCTCCTACCAGGAGGGGATGGTCCGGTTCATCGAGAACCACGACGAGCCCCGGGCCGCTATCACGTTTCCAGACGGGAAAGGGCACGCTGCCGCCGTGGCGGTCCTCACCCTATCTGGAGCAAAGCTCTTGCATGAGGGGCAATTCGAGGGACGGAAGGTGAGGTTGCCTGTCTTTCTGGGCCGTCGCCCGGCGGAGCACGTTGATCCTGAGCTTACTGCCTTCTACCAAAAGCTCCTGAAAGCGATTAGTCGCGATGTCTTTCGGAACGGAGGATGGCGCCTCTGTGAGAGGAGTGGCTGGCCGGACAACCAGGGCTACTTGAATATTCTGGCCTGGTGTTGGGTCAAAGACGATGAACGCTATATCATCGTCATCAATTTTCACCAAGAAGCCGTCCAGGCGCATGTCCAAGTGCCGTGGAACGAGCTGAGAGGAAAAATGTGGCGCCTCAGCGATATGCTGTCCGGCGAGATCTATGACCGAAGCGGGGACGAGATGCGGGATGCCGGGCTCTACGTGGACCTGAGGCCGTGGCAGTGCCACGTGTTTCAGGTGCGAGCGGGTTAAGTGAATAAAGATAGATCAATCAAAAAGAGAAGATTTTGACAATGATAAAGCGGATTATTTTTATGATCTACACGGATAGTGCCGCTGCTGTGGTTGCTTGCATTCGTGCCTGTGGTGTTCATCGTGAGCCATTTTTTGCCCGAGGCACCGACGCTGGAAGAAGCAGAGAAAGTGTGTACTATATTTTCCCCCAAGAAGTACTCTATGTCCTCTGTGAAAAAACTTTTGACAATACTCACGAGAAAGGGAAGAGGCCAACATGAAACGATACATACGATTTAATGCCACGGTCCTCGCGGTCCTGTTGGCCGCCGGTGTCACGTCGACCGCCCTAGCGGCGGAAACGTCCGGCTGCGTCACGTGCCATCTTGACAAAGAGATGCTCGTCAAAAATCTCAGCGTGATCAAGGCTAAAAAATCGACGATGCAGTCCGGGTCAGGTTGAGGCGGATCGGTGGCTCCGTTGGAGCCACAAGAGAAGGTCCTCGTTTCCAAAGACTTCCTTTCGACCACCCACGGCGCGCTCGCCTGCGAGAGTTGCCACGGCGGCAATCCGGCCGGCAAAGACAAGTCCATCGCCCATGCGGGCTTCGATCCCTTCCCCAGCGCAAACAACCCCGAGAAAGCCTGCGGAGGGTGCCACGCGGAGGCAGTTGCCACGGCCAAGGATTCGCTCCACGCTACTCTTTCAACATTCCCCAAGGTGTTAGCGAACCGAGCGAACAAGGACAAGTGGGTGCATATCGACGAGGCGCGGAAGAACCACTGCTCCGCCTGCCACACGAGCTGCGGCGGCTGTCACGTGAGCCGGCCCGAGTTCGCCCAGAAGGGGTTTGTCATGGGACATGTGTTTCAGAGGCGTTCGGACCCCATCAACCAATGCACTGCCTGCCACGGTAGCCGCGTGGGCTACGAGTTCTATGGTGAGCGCGGACAGGGTGACGTCCATGCGGCAAAGGCCATGGACTGTGTCGCCTGCCATCCGGCCAAGGAGATGCATGCTGCGGCGCCAAAGGACCTCCCGGGCCGATACCATCTGAAGGAAATGGTGCAGTGCACCGATTGTCACAAGGACCTGCAGTACGGGTCTGTGCGCGACCACGCTCTCCACATCGGCAAGGTGCAGTGCCAGGTATGTCACTCCCAGACCTACGTCAACTGCTATAACTGCCACGTGGGGAAGGACGCCGAGGGAACAGCCTTCTTCCAGAACCGCCGCGAAGTGGAAACCCTCAAGATCGGGCTTAACTACGACGCCAAGGCTCCGGGAGCCGGATACCAGTACATGCTGGTACGCCACGTGCCCTCCTACCCGGAGATGTTCGACTTCTACGGCAAGGATGGCTTTACCAGTTTCGGCGGCGTCCCCACTTGGAAGCGGGCTTCACCGCACAATATCCAGAGGCGCACCTGGCAGGCGGCCAACTGCAATAACTGCCACGGCAACCGGGTGCTGTTCCTCGCCACCGCCGATCTCATGGATTACGAGAAGCAGGCCAACACGAAGGTTGTCGTTCCGGACGGCAAGTTGCCGAAGCCGGTCAAGAAGACCCAGAAGCTTGCTGTCGACACAAGCAAGGTCCGCACGAGCATGGTCGTGGACGCCAAGTGGCTGCACGAGAACCTCGGGCAGAAGAACGTGGTAGTGGTCGACGCTCGCGACCGCGCTGCCTACGACAAGGGGCACATTGAAGGCTCCATCTCGATCGACCCCATGAAAAGCGGCTTCCGTACCGGCGCTGCCGCGGAGAAGCCCTTCGTGCTCGTAGACCACAAGGAGGTGGCGGCTATCCTTGGCCGTGCCGGCCTGGCGGCCGACGACCACATCGTCGTGTATGACCAGAGCGGCGTGATGGCAACTATGCTGTGCTCGGTCCTGCAATGGGCCGGCGCCACCAACTTGTCCTACCTGGACGGCGGCATCGAGGGATGGCACGCAGCCGGCTTCCACACAAGCACCGAGGCATCCACCCGGGAGGAACGCACCTTCAATGGGACCGTTCAGCCAGCGTTCATCGTGGACAGCGATGCGCTTGCCAAGCTTCTCGGCCAGCCGAACGTGGTGGTCCTCGATGCGCGCGCCATCCACCGCGTCCTCGGCGAGACCAAGAACGTGATGGCCAGCCGGGCCGGCACCATCCCGGGATCGGTCAACCTGCCTCTCGGCGCGCTCATCATGGACAACGGTGCACTGAAGCCCCCGGCAGAGCTCCTGTGGATGCTCAAGACTCGAGGCATCACGCCGGACAAGACCGTCATCACCACGTGTGACACTGGCGTCGCCGCCTCCGACGCCTTCTTCATCCTGCGGTACCTGGGATTTTCCGACGTCCAGGTCCACGACGAAGCTTGGGTGGTCTGGTCCAAGACACGGTAACCTGCCGGGAAGAGTCGATCTCTTCGACCGGTACGCGCATGAAACATGACCACAGAAGCTGTCTGTCTGTGTTCAGTATGGATGCATGAATAATATTTTTGAGGTCGTCCTGCATGAAGCGAGTGATCGTGCTCATAGTGTCGTGCCTCGCAATCGCGATGCTGCTCAGCAGTGCCGGCACGGCGCAGGCGCAGCAGCTCGAACCCCGGGCCTACTCGCCGGCTCCCATCGGTGTGAACTACTTCGGACTGGGCGCCCTGTACTCGAGCGGCGGGGTGGTCACTGACCCCTCCGTGCCAATCGAGAACGTTCAAGCCAGGGTCTACACGGTGGTGCCCTACTACGGGCATACATTCGGGCTCTTCGGGCGTCTGGCGAGTGTGAACGTGTCGACGCCCTTCGCTGAGGGTAATGTCCATGGCGATATTCAGGATGTCGGCCACAGCATCGAGCGTTCCGGACTCCTTGACTCGCAGCTGCGGTTCGCGGTGAACCTACTCGGCGGGCCGGCGCTGACGCCGCAGGAATTCCGCCAGCACAAACCGGAGACCACCCTGGGCGCGAGCATCATCGTCAGTGCCCCTCTCGGCGAGTACGATTCATCGAAGCTG
>DATJZV010000017.1:0-5411 GCA_035498715.1 Nitrospirota bacterium | reverse complement strand
GCAATAGAGGAATTCTGCCTATTCTCTTGTTTAAAAAGATCTTCTCATCTTGTATGATAATAATAAAAGATCACTTAAGAATACTGTTCTGGCCTTTATCGAATCGTCAGACAGGAAGGAGGTCTCATGATGAAACGTCGGGATTTTCTCAAGGTGGCTGCGCTCACTACAGTCACTGTGGCGACCTCTCCGCTTCACGCTGAAACAGGAACGGAGACACCCTCCGTGAAGAGCTATCGCGGAATAGGTAAGACCGGACTGAAGATGAGCGATATTTCCTTCGGGGCCGGAAAACTCTCTGCGGCATCTATGGTTCTCAGGGCAGTAGACAGCGGTATTAACTATTTTGACACTGCTCCTGATTACGGTCAATCCGAGAAGACAATCGGAGAAGTCATGAGCAGGATTCCGAGAGAGAAGGTCATCATTGCGTCGAAATTCTGCAGACCCGCACCTTATCCTGGCCATCTCCCTCTGGGGACCAAGAAGAAAGATTACATCGCCTCTGTCGATGGGAGTTTATCGAGGATGAATACCGATTATCTCGACTTCTGTTTAGTCCATGCGATTGGCGAGATGAATAAAGACTTGGACGCTGAGAAGAAGAGGCTTCTCGACGACGAGATGCTAGAGGCAGCGGCTGGTCTGAAGAAGGCGGGGAAGATCCGCTTCCTCGGCACCTCTTCGCACGGTCCCAACAATATGGAAGATCTCCTGATGACCGCGGTCAGGTCAGGGCATTTCGATATGATCCAGCCGTCCTTTAACTTCATGAAATTTCCGAAGCTGCCTGAGGTGATGAAAGAGGCCTACAAACGGGGGATCGGCGTGATCGCCATGAAGACCCTCGCCGGCGCGAAGGAAATGAAGGTGGAAGGTACGGGGGAAGAGTTTTCCCATGCGGCCTTCAAGTGGGTACTGAAGTACCCGGAGGTGAGCGGTCTCATCGTAACAATGAACACGGCTGCCGATATGGAGCTCTATCTCAAGGCATCTGGTAAACAATTTACCTCTGCAGACCAGCGGATCCTCGATCGGTACGTCGGCTTATATAGCGGGGAATACTGTAGGACTGGCTGCGGTGAGTGCCAGGGGGCATGTGCCGCCGGAGTAGAGATCGCCTCGATCATGAGATATCGCATGTATTTCAGGGATTACGGGATGGAGAAAAGAGCGATGGAGTCCTATGCCTTGCTGAAAAACAAGGCTACTCCCTGCCTGGGATGCAGTGAGCGGACCTGCGTCGGGAGCTGTCCATACGGTCTTCCTGTTCAGGATATGCTCTGCGATGCCCATAAGTCAATGTCGTTCATGGCGTGATGAACTCGGTTCCGCTTATATATCGTCTCCTTCTCATCGGACTGATTCCGCTTATCGCTGCGGTTCTCTACTTCAAAGGCCAGAGGTATGACCCCGCCCTGATCGACTTCAAAACAGTGGCGCGGCAAGAAGCACCGAGCTCCATAGCATCGTTTCAGTCTGTCCGAGAGTCCCCGGCTCCTCCCGCACTTGGCGGGATTACGGGCTTCCGGCAACTGGGTCAGCCGCATAATTACTCGAAAGAGAATCTCTATGAGCATGTCGACGGCCACGCAGAGTATTTCATCAGTGCAGGGTTTATGGGGCTTACGGTGACGGAGTACATCGCTGCAGGCTCAAAGGCAACGGAAGCGGAGATCCAGACCGAGGTCTTTGATATGGGAAAAGGTATCCAGGCCTTCGGGGTCTTGGCCGATGAGTCCGGAGAAAATCCCCCCCCAATCTCCGTTGGTGCCATGGGATTCAAGACTTCTGGCGGCATAAACTTCATCAAGGGTCGTTATTATGTGAAGATTTCTGCGCTCGATCCCAAGGCACCGGTACCCACATTTGCGAAGTTATTCGCTGAAACCTTGCCTTCGGGAAAGGATTCATTCCAGGTATTTGCGAAGCTCCCGGATATAGGAAAGGTAACAAATACGAGATTTATAAGGGAGGGATATCGAGGTCTCGATTTTCTTCACAATGTGATCGAGCGCGAGTATTCGAAAGGCGGCAGAAAGATCACGGTGGCGCTTATTACCGGCAGTGAACGGGAAATTCGTTCGGTCATGTCTTCCTTTTACGCGTACTTCAAAAAATCCGGCATACCGAATGAAAAGGTGGAAAGGGGCGGGAAAGAAGTATACAAGGTGATGGATAAATACGAGGGCAACTGGTTTCTCATTCCGGACCGCGATGCGATCTTCGGTGTCTTCGGGACTGATGACGAAGAAATCGTGGGTTACTTCACCAAGGAGAAAGGCTAAGGGAGCTTTGAGGTAATCCATGCCGTCCAGGAATAACAAAAGAGAACCGGGAATCAGCAGAAGGCAGTTTCTCCTGCGGGCAGCTGGGACCTGCGGCTTTGCTGCTGCTGCAGGCGCATGGGGATATGTCTTTTACAGTAAAGAGCCTGTCCGTAGGAGCGACACCAAAATACTCACCTTCAAGGACTACCGCACAGAAGAGAAAAAGGTCTACCCTCATATATCGGTTGTCCGTGGCAAGGATGCTGAAAAGATGGTCCGGGCCGCAATCGAGAGGATCGGGGGCATGGGCCGTTTTGTGAGCCCCAACGACAAGGTCCTGCTTAAACCGAACGCAGCATGGGACAGACAGCCTGAACAAGCGGCTAACACTAATCCAGCGGTGGTTGGCGCTATCGTCAAGCTCTGTCTTGAGGCGCGAGCATCGGAGGTCTGGGTGACGGATGTCTCTGTGAATGACCCCTACCGGTGCTTTACCCGCTCCGGCATCGAGGACGCGGCAAAGAGGGCCGGCGGCAAGATCAAACTTGCCTCGGAGAACGACTTTGTCCTCACAGACCTGAAAGGCGAAGCTCTCAAGGTCTGGCCTGTCAGCGCCTTTTACCACGAGGCGGACAAGCTCATTAATCTTCCTGTGGTGAAGCATCACTCTTTGAGTAAGTGCACAATGGCGATGAAAAACCTTTACGGCTCTCTGGGCGGCCAGAGGAACCGCCTGCATCAGGACATCAATACCGCCATTGCAGACCTCGCCGCTGCAATCAGGCCGACGCTCACCGTTATGGATGCAACCAGGGTACTCAGGAGAAATGGTCCAACCGGCGGGAACCTCTCTGACGTGTCTATCGAGAATACGGTCATAGCGGGAGTGGATCTGGTGGCGGTAGAGTCCTATGGACTCAGGTTCCTCGATCTGAAGGTCGAGGATGTTCCTTTCATCACCATGGCTGAAAAGAGGGGCATCGGGATTTCCGATTTGAAACTGCTCAACGTTGCCGAAATAGAAGTATGATTGGAAAATTCCTGACCCTTCGGAACATCAGGCGCATTTACGCCATCTTTTTCTTGGTTCTTTTCATTCTTCTGTTGTGGCTCACGAGTTTTAAACATATGAAGGGTTACGAGACTCCGCTTTTTCTTGAACTCGACCCCCTTGCCGCAATCGCCTCGTTTCTCACGAGCTGGACCGTTTACAAAGGACTCGCACTTTCGCTCATTGTCATCATCGGTACGCTTCTCGTCGGCCGCTTTTTCTGCTCCTGGGTCTGTCCGATGGGTATCTTCAACCAGATTATCGGAAGCGTCTTCAACCGGTTAAGGGCAGTGGATACCGTTGCACTGAATTCCTATCGCGCCCTTTATCGTCTCAAATACTATATCCTCGCTCTATTTCTCATCCTCGCAGCGCTCGGTTCTCTCCAGATCGGATTGCTCGATCCGATCCCCTTTATCACCAGATCTTTTACGATCTCGATATTCCCGGCTGTCAATTACGGCCGGGGCTGGCTCTATCTCAAGCAGCCTCTCTTCAACGGAGGAACTTTTTTGGGACTCGTCTTTCTCGCCGTTGTTTTCGCCAATAGGTTTCTGCCAAGGTTCTGGTGCCGCGTGCTCTGCCCCTTAGGGGCGCTTTTGGGACTGCTTTCATTCAAACCTCTCCTTAGGATATGGCGGGATGTCGAACTCTGCACCGACTGCAAAAAATGCCTTGGCCACTGTCACGGTGGCTGCGACCCCCATTCGGAACTGCGAATCACTGAATGCCACCTCTGCATGAACTGCATCGAGGACTGTCCCGAGAACGCGATCCACTATGGCCTGCCGAGACCCTCAAGTTCGGTTCATGTGCCTCTTGATGTGAGCCGTCGCAGGCTGATCGAAAGCGTCCTCGCGGGGGTTGTGCTCTTTCCGATGATGAGAAGCAGTATCGCCTCAGGAACCACGCCGCAATACCGCGTGATCAGACCTCCGGGCTCGATCACCGAAAAGGACTTCCTCAGAAGGTGCGTCAAGTGCGGGGAATGTATGAAGGTCTGCCCGACGAACGTTATCCAGCCTGCATTACTCGAGGCTGGATTTGAGGGGATATGGACACCTGTCCTCATCAACAGGATCGGTTACTGTGAATACAACTGTGTGCTCTGCAGTCGCATATGCCCCACAGGGGCGATCAGCCCTCTTACCGTAGAGAAAAAAATAGGAAAGGGTGCGGGACAGAAGCAGATCAAGATCGGCACCGCCTTTTTCGACCGGGGACGGTGTCTGCCCTGGGCGATGAATACCGACTGCATTGTCTGCGAAGAGGTCTGCCCTACGTCCCCGAAGGCTATCTGGTTTCAAACCTTCGATGTTCAGCTTCGGGATGGAACGACGAAAATACTGAAGCGCCCATATATAGATCCCACCCTCTGTAACGGCTGCGGAATCTGTGAGAATAAGTGTCCTATCCGGGATCATGCAGCGGTTCGCGTCACATCTATTGGAGAGACACGGTCTTCATTGAACCAGATGACACTGAAGTCGTGAAATACACCCGCTCCAATCGCTGCTAGAGAAAGATGGCTCAACTGGAAATTCCTACCATTGATCATCTTGAGCTTCCAGCGTGATAGCTGACGGTGTTAGTTTCTTCCGCCATTCGATGGACAACGGCTCTATTGTTCGCGGAAGATAGTTTTGTCCCGAAGCATGCACAGCCTCTCATATGTGAATAAGGCGGTCTTGCGCTCTGGGTTCCACCGACTACACCACACAAGTAATATTTTGACCGGAGCAAAATTTCCGATAAAAACCCTCTGGCCACTTGGTAAACTGGGGGTGCAGATTACATGTCGTAACAAATGTTTCTTACAGAAAGCCAAATAATGTGAAATCCATCAAACCTGACGTCTTATTTTTTCTCATTGTTTGTCTTTCCTAAAATTATTTCGTTGTGATATAGTGAGGTTATCCGCAAAGAAAACCGGAAGTGCGGATAATAATCCTTCGCTGCACATAAACAATACAGAATGAACCAAAAAGAAAGATTGTCGCAGGATATGATTCCAGAACTCGCCAATAAGATACGAGAAGTCTTATTGAAGGGTGGGAATAATATAATTGCTCAGGCTGTTCCCTCCACCA
>DATJZV010000016.1:0-6361 GCA_035498715.1 Nitrospirota bacterium | reverse complement strand
CACAATATTCGTTAAGCTTCCTACTTTAATGCGTTCCGGATCAGTTTTGATGTCTGCAATTATCTCTTCTCCACTCATAGTGTGCATGTGCTGCTTATCCTGATGTTCATTCATTCCGCTGTTCTGAGCATAGGCTTGGCTTTGCCCTATGGGAAAGAGCATGCCGGCAATAAATAAGGCCCTAAAAAGATTCTTGACAAAGTAATTATTCAACATAAGATACCTCCCTGACACGATGTTCCATTTCACCAGATATGCTGTGCAGCGTATTTAAATTCTACCACAGCCATTGCTTTCTGCCATCCTTCTTGTAAATTATTGATTTCGCTACAATGATATAAATCCGTTTACAATCGGCATGATTCCGGTAGCAATAAACAATATCATGCCCGTGCTTGAGGGTGGATCGTACAGGAATGATCCAGTAGACACGCTTCACCCCTTCTTGAGCAGATCTGACGCATGTGCGGCGGCACCGAGCAAAGCGGCCTGATCGTTCATAATAACCTTTACCGGAATGCGCTCGGCTAGGCCGGACAGTCGCCCTTTATCCGTGAAGGCTTTCATGAACGTCCCATCTTTCAGTTTCCAGATGATCTTCGGGGCAATGCCTCCGCCGAGGTACATTCCTCCCGTGGCCATAACCTGAAGTGCAACGTTTCCTGCCGCAGCCCCGTAGATTGAGGCGAAAAGATCGAGAGCCTCCTCACAAAGTTCGCTTTTCTTGAGTCGTGCCATTTCAGTGATCACGGATGCAGGGTCATCCTGCTCCATCTGAACAGCCAACCAAACAGGTTCTGTTCCAAACGAGCCAGTTTCTCTGAGAAATTGGTAGATATTGAAGAGTCCTGCGCCGGACAGAACGCGTTCATAGCTCACGTGGCCGAGCCGTTCGAAAAGATATCGAAGTAGGCCCAGTTCAAGGTGATTCTTTGGACCAAATTCGACATGGCCGCCTTCCGACGGGGAAGGAATGTATCGCTTGCCGTTCCAGAACAGTATCGCAGCGCCAAGGCCGGTGCCAGCAGACAGGAGCGCCCGGTTACCGAGTACTTTTTCCCCAGCATTCAGGACCGAGAAATCTTTTTTCCGCATGATCTCGATGCCATGGACGTTCGCTATAAGATCGTTGATAAGGGAAACGTTGCGGATAGATAGGAATCGTTTAAGGGATGCTTCTGAAATTTGCCAGGGCAGATTGGTTGTAACAGCGTTTCCGGCAATGACAGGACCAGCTACGCCAAAACAGGCTGCTTTTATTCGCCGTGTATCTTTGACAAATTCCTTGATAATCTTTTTCAAGCCGTCGTAGGCCTTACTCGGAAAATTCTGAGCCCGGATAAGGCTGATGCCGTCTTCAGACGACTGACAAAGACCGAGTATTGTTTTTGTGCCGCCGACATCCCCGGCAAGGATCAAGGATGATCGCGAAATTATTTTCATGTTTTCTCGTCCAAGAAAACTGTTCCGACTTTGTAGCATGCATCAGGATGGTTCAGACCGAAAAGGACCCCTGGGGTCCTGGCTTTCCCAAGCAGGCAGCCTGCCTGCTACGCGGCTGCGCCAGTTCAGGTGGATCCCTGGCCTGCAGTGCAGCCAAAGCAGTGATCTCCGACATTAACGAGCCGTGTGACGAGACGGGCGTGGTCGAAGTCCCTGATATGCGCGGGAACGCCGGACTCCAGGGGGAGCCCGAGGACCTGGTTGAAATCGCAGTCAAAGAGGACACCATCCCATCCCACGCTGATCAGATGCCTGCACATGATGGTGTCGAGGGTCTGGGGGTTGAAGGCACAAGCAAGCTTGTCCATGTACTTTTCGAGGCTGCCGGTCCGGGCAAGAAAGTCCTTGAACCTGCCGATTGGCATATTAGTAAAGGCATAGAGATGGTTGAAGGAGATGTTAAAGCGTGCTTTCAGCTCTTTCCTATATTCTTCTTCGAGGGTTTTCTGCGCTGGCGGGAGATACGCGCCTTGAGGGTTATAGACGAGGCTCAGGTTCTTCCCGCCTGCCCCATTGCCGTATCCCCGGCTGTTCAGCTTCTGGAGCGCAGCGATGCATTTTTTGAACGTTCCGCTTCCCCGCACCCGGTCAACATTGTCTTCCAGATAATAGGGGAGAGAGGCGACGAGCTCAACATCATGGTCTTGGTAAAACTCAGGCAGGTCTGCCATGTTCTCCTCATAAAAAATGGCGAGGTTCGTCCTGACGATCACGTGGCGGCCGAGGTTCCGCGCCTCCTTCACCAGATAACGGAAGGAGGGATTCATCTCGGGCGCACCGCCTGTTATGTCCAGGATGCTGAGGGGGCTTCCCGAAAGGGCCCGAAGCACTGCATCAACCGTGTCTTTGTCCATTATCTCAGTCCGTGCGGGTCCGCCTACAACGTGACAGTGCTTGCAGGCGAGGTTGCATCGATAACCGACGTTGACCTGAAGCGTCGTTATTTCCAGCGCCTTCAGCGGTTCCGGTCTTACGGAGAGGACTTTGTTGGAAAACCTGGTATCATTCATAGTACTCGGCAGCGGCGGCTCACTTCCATTTACAGCGACAGTTTGTCAGCAGCGTTTTGCGCCTGGATAGCGTGCACGAGAGAAGCTCCGCCCCGTATAGCGGCTGCCACATGCACGGCCTCGGTGATATGCTCAAGGCTCATGCCCTCTTCGAGACAGGACCTGGTGTACGCGTCGATGCAGTACGGGCACTGCACAGCATGCGCCACGGCAACGCCGATGAGGGCCTTCTCCCTCTTGTTCAGCATACCCGGCTCCAGTGCAGAGGTGTACCAGTCAATAAACTTCTTGAAAAGAGCAGGGTTGTGCTTGCCTACTTCGCCGAACCGGTCGAGATCTTCCGGTTTGTAGTAGTCGGTCATGCGAATTTCCTTCCTTTCTGATTAAGAATTTATTTGCAGGTAATATCCCAAGTATAGCAAGGTAGCTACTATATTTCAAAAAAATAAAGTTGTTTAATCCCTTCCTTATCACGTCATTGCGATCATGACGTGGCTACATCACATCGTCAACTGAGTTTATACGTTAATCACTTGCTTTCCTGCAAGGATATTGCTGATGCTGCACCGTCAACACCAGATTACGGGAGAAGATGTCTTTTATCAGCAAACATGAAGTTATCTTTCCTCAAGAAAGTTGATACTAAGATAAGTTTCATTGAGCAGCTTTTCATGCTGCTCCGCGCTTTTGAGACAAATATGACCTGCCGGATAAGAAGTATGAACGGAAAGGAACGGCATTATTTCACGCGATATTCTTAAGTCCCATCGACTTTTTGGTAAAGTGTGAAAATGTCCTTGGGATGGATGCTCGGTTGGTTGAACTGCCATATTTTTATCCATGCGGGATCGGCAGCTGGCACGCGGGACTCCCCGCCCCGTTGTTCAAGTAACAGGTCGCAGTTTCCCGTGCCGAAGACCTCGATCCGGCGGGCTTGAATGCCAGTGAAGTATTCGAGCATAGCCCGCTCCGACTCTCCCAATCCCCGGCTCGCGATACAGGAATATACATTGGGCATGGACTGTTTGAGCGATGTGAACGCGGCTCGAAAGCTCGATCCCGTATTCAGGGCGGGAAGCCAGAGTGTCATAATCAGCCCCCAGGCGAGCACCACGCCGAGGGTCCAGTTTACCGCGGCGTAGTCAGGTGAGCGGGTGACGAATATGATGGTGAACAGCCACGCAAGGCTATAGAGGACGGCAGCAGCCAGCAAAACACCGTTGAGGGATGGAACATAGTCAGGCTGGAACTCGTGAAGCTTTTGTGCGAGCGCTACGGGACTGCCCGTCATCATTACAAACCAGCCAAACCACAAAAGGAGCGCCAAACCGCCGAAAAACAGAATACAGGCCCGATTTGCGATAACTTTGGCTTTGGCCGGAAGCACAGGAACTCCCGGGACTGCGATCAAAGTAATCGGCAGGAGCATCGGCACGGCATAGAGTGTCCGGCTGGTAGACGACATGCTCAGTACCGCAAGGATCACGATAAATGCGACAAGGGGAACCTGGAAGAGAGGATGTTCGCGCCAGGACCGCCTGAAACGCCAGAGCGACCAGGACGCTGGCAGCACGACTGGCCAGGCAAGCCCGATGAGTCTCCGTATATAAAAACTGTGAGGGTCGGGAGATGCCGCGTTGAATCCAACAGACCCTCCGGGGTTCAATCCCAGGAACCTTCCGAAGTTCTGATACCAGAACCAATGCACGAAGAGCTCGGGGGAACGCTGGTAGAGGGCAACCGGCCAGATGATCAGCCAGGGGAGCGCTGCAGCAAGGGCGACCGCGAGCGATACGCCGTAGTCTTTTCGCCGCCACTGGTGGAAGAACACGGGAAGGGCGACGGCGACAATGCCGAGCATTCCGGGAGCGAGCAGGCCCTTCGATAAGAAACCGATGCCCATTCCGGTCCCGATCCAGCCTCCCCCCGCCCATGGGCGTCGCCTGCTGAGGGCAAATCCGTAGAAGGCAATGGAAAAACCGGCAAAGAGGCTGACATCGGTAATCAGCTTATGAGCCGTGACCTGAAGGTGAACGCAGCCGATGAGCAGGATCGCAGCAATTATGCCGTATTCTTTCCCGTACATCTCCCGTGCCGTGAGCGCAAAAAAAAGGAGGGCCAGGAACATATAGAAGGCGGCAGCCAATCGAGTCGCATCGTAGAGTTCCAGGGGTGGAGAAAACATCCGTCCGAACTGTGCTGCGGTCACGTAAAAGAGGGGGGGCTTTTCGAGGAAAGGCTCACCGGTAAGCGAGGGCACTACCCAATCGCCCGATTGGATCATGTGATATACGAGACCGAAGGTATAGGGTTCGTCCGCTTTCCAGGGGTCGCGACCGACGAGGCCGGGCGTGATCCACAGCATGAATATGAGAATGAGTGCTGTCAGAGAGAGGATATTGATTTTCATCTGAAAATGCCTTTTTTAAAAAACTCCATCGGCTTTTTTATAAAACAGTCTGCAGGGAGTTGTCAAGTTAGAACTGTCCGAATCTTATTATAATTTGCTTGATAAGGATATTAAATTTTGATAAATTGATTACTTGAATGTTTAGGGCCAATTTGCTGGAGCAGTGAGTGAAGATGTTGATCGAGGCACTGCAATCCCTCGTGCTTTCGGGGCGAAGGACGCTGCCAAGAGTGAAGAAAGCGAGGTGGGCCAATCGGTTGGCTTCGTGGTGTCAAGCCGCAGTGGAGGTACATATGTTGTCGTCAAGCGATAAGCGTGCCGCACGGTATGCATGGGTCGGCTGGGCCTCGCTGTTCATTGTGACGTCTGCAATCATCATTGCCGGGAGCAACCGGACGGTTGTCCCCTCTTACCGGTTGGCTGCTTTAAACTGGCTAGCCGGGAAAGGCCTTTACGACGGCACCGGAGTGGGAGGATTCGTGTATTTACCGCAGGCGGCTATCCTCTTCGTGCCGTTTACGATGATTCCGCAGATTCTGGGCGAGGTGCTCTGGCGCCTCATTACCATCGGCACCTTAGCCGTAGGCCTCCGCAGCTTCGCAGGTCTAGCAGGCGAGAAATCAGGAACAGAGCTTTTCCCGCTCATGACGCTAGTAACCATCCCCTTGGCTTGGGATTGCGCACGAAACGGCCAGGCTACCCTTATTATAACGGGTTTGATGCTGTTATCGGTCGTCGATATATCCCGCCGCCGCTGGTGGCGGGCGACGCTGTGGCTGTCGCTTGGTGTCGCCGTCAAACCGCTGATGATCGTGCTCGTCTTGCTAGTCTTGGCGATCGATCGTCCCATGACTTGGCGCCTGCTGTTGGGGATGGGAGCGGTTGCCCTGGCGCCATTTGTAATACAGAACCCCGCCTATGTCCTCCAGCAATACTCGGCGTGTCTGCATAACACGACGATGGCAGCGCATGTCAGTGTGTCGGCCCATGGATGGACATCTCCGTTCACAGCTCTGCGGCTCGTGGGCCTCGACGTACCGGAGCATGTGCAGACGGCGATTCGGATGGTCGCTGCTCTCGCGACATTGGCGCTCTGCATCGTGGCTCGACGATGGCATGATACGGATCGTTCGGCAATCTTCATGTTCTCGCTGGCCGTCGTATACCTGACGATGTTCAGCCCACGGACGGAGAACAATACGTACGCAATGCTCGGTCCGGCGATTGCGGTGTTTCTTGCCTTGGCCTTTCTGGTCGAGAAACGGTATTCAGCTGGCGTCCTGCTAAGCTGTATTGCGGTGATTCTTGTTGGAGGCCGCATGTTCGAACATCTGCTGGCACCGCACACCGAAGGCATTTGGCTGTCCCCGCTCATGGCCACCTGTTTTTCTGTTTACCTTCTTGCCCAACTTCTCGCGAATCCGACAAAGCGGATCAA
>DATJZV010000015.1:0-10974 GCA_035498715.1 Nitrospirota bacterium | reverse complement strand
ATATGCCAGCCGGTCAACTGCACCAGGGCATAAAGGACGCCCAACGCCGCGTCTGCGAATGCCTCGGCCTCGATCGCTCTACAGTCTGGCAGATTTCCGAGAGAGAGCCGGGCGCACTTCTGCTGACCCACATGCATCAACGTCCGGGAAGCCCGCCGGTTCTCGATTACATGCAGGCGAAGGACTTTTTCCCTTGGTCGCTGCAAAAAATCCTGGCGGGCGAGGTCCTGGCCATTTCTAAGCTGTCGGACTTTCCGCCGGAAGCAGCCCGTGATCAAGAATCTTTCCGCTCGTATGGAACTAAGTCCACCGTGATGGTCCCCCTGTTAGTAGGAGGAGGGGAGGTATTTGGTGCGATGTCCTTTGCCATGATGAGTGAGGAAAGGGTCTGGTCGGAATTGCTCGTGAAACAGCTCCATCTCGTCGCGCAAATGTTCGCCAATGCGCTCGCCCGTGAAAAAGCGAACAAGAAGCTCCTCGAAGCATTAACCGAGATAGGACAACTGAAAGAGCAGCTTGAGGCCGAGAACGTCTATCTCCGTGAAGATATAAAAATGGAGCTCAACTTTGACGAGATCATCGGTGAGAGCGACGCACTTCGGTATGTCATGTACCGGATGGATCAAGTTGCAGGCACCGACGCTACGGTCCTTGTTCTGGGAGAGACCGGGACGGGAAAGGGAGTGGTTGCCCATGCCATTCATAGCCGGAGTCTGCGAAAGGACCGGCCTCTCATCACGGTGAATTGCGCCGCCCTTCCTGCCAACCTGATCGAAAGCGAACTCTTCGGCAGGGAGAAAGGGGCCTTCACCGGGTCCCATGCGCTTCAGATGGGACGGTTCGAAGTAGCCGACAAGGGAACGATCTTCCTGGACGAGATCGGCGAACTGCCCCTGGAGCTGCAGTCAAAGCTGCTGCGTGTCCTTCAGGAAGGGGAATTTGAGCGGTTGGGGAGCCCCCGTACCAGGAAAGTGGATGTGAGGATCCTTGCGTCTACGAGCCGGAATCTGTCGGAGGAGATCTCCAAGGGCCGGTTCCGGGATGACCTGTATTACCGGTTGAACGTCTTCCCAATCACCATCCCTCCGCTGCGGCATAGAAAGGATGATGTCCCTCTTCTTGTCGACCATTTTGTGAAAAAATTCAGCCGCAAGATGGGCAGAGAGATCAGGACCATTCCCCGGGAAGTAATGAAATCCCTCCAGGATTATGAATGGCCGGGAAACATTCGGGAACTGGAGCATGTAATCGAACGGGCCGTGATCACTACTCGGGGACTGGTGCTCCACCTTGCCGAGACAATTTGGGCTGGACGGGCGACTAGTCGAAGGGCCGATGTATTCAGCATCAATGATGTGGAGCGTGAGCATATTCTGAAGGTCCTGGAAAAGACCGGCTGGTGCATAGAAGGAAAGCATGGCGCGGCCGCCCTCCTTGACCTGAACCCGAGCACTCTCCGTTCGCGAATGCAAAAACATGGAATTGCCCGGCCGAGACGGAATGCCAACACCATGAATAGTTGATACTTTCTGCTTCTAAATCTACCCTTCGAAATATCGTGGCTATCACGAAATATCGCAGTTATTGCGCATATCAGAACCACAGATTCCAAGCGGGTTAATTCATTATAACTATTTAATTTCAAAGTTTTACCATGCCTTGGCCCTGCAACCACTTCAGGCACGAAGTTTGATATTGTACCGTTGTACCCTCCCCATATGTATTCACTCAAGATTGCCGTGAGACGAACGCTGATGGCAGCCGGCGATGCAGTCGGTGATGGTTCAAGGGCGTGGGATAAGGAGCGTGTCATGATTATTACCTCGATAAGAATGACTGTGCCTCAGGAAAAGCGTCAGGAGTTGTTGCAGACAATCAACACGCTCGCCAGTTCAATGCGAAAAGAGCGCGGATGCCGAGCCTGCGATTTTTATATGGACATTGAGCACGCTGACACGTTTCTCCTGATAGAGGAGTGGGATGCCGAGGAAGACTTCGACCGACACATCCGTTCCACTGCTTTTAGCGCTCTACTCGGAGCGTTGACGCTTCTGAACGAGCGTCCCGATGTCCGGATCAATGCCGTGTCGGGAACAGCCGGCATGGAAAAGATCAAGGCCGTCCGGGCGGCATGATTAAGGAGTAAGAAGGAACACTATCTGAAGCAAACGACGGCCGCGGAAAGGAGCAATGAGATGGACTGGATCATCAAAACGTTTCAGCAATACCCCGAGCTGGCGATCTTTCTGACGCTAGCGCTCGGCTATTGGGTCGGAAGTCTCAAGCTCGGCAAGTTCAACCTCGGAGCGGTAACAGGCGTATTGCTTGCCGGTATACTTATCGGGCAGATGCACATCACTATTTCACCGAATGTAAAGTCGGTTTTCTTCCTCATGTTCCTCTTTGCAGTCGGCTACTCGGTCGGGCCCCAGTTCTTCCGGGGTCTGAAGAGCGATGGTGTGCCGCAGGCCATCTTCGCAGTACTTCAATGCCTCACCTCCCTGGTCACGGCATACGTGGCCGCGAAATTCTTGGGCTATGACATCGGCACGGCGGCAGGGTTATTATCCGGATCCCAGACTATCTCCGCGGTGCTGGGTGTCGCTACAGACGCAATCAGCCAGCTCGGCATCTCCCCGGACGATAAAACCAAGCTCATCAACCACATGCCGGTGGCATATGCAGTGACCTACATCTTCGGTACCGCAGGTTCTGCCTGGCTTCTGGCGACCATCGGGCCCAAACTGCTCCGCGTGGACCTCGCAGCAGAGTGCAAAAAGCTTGAATCAAAGATGGGCGGAACAGAGGCTGAGCCCGGGGTGATGACTATGGCACGGCGATACGATGTGCGTGCATACCGCGTGACCAACAAGAATCTGGTAAACAAGACGGTTGCGGAGCTCGAGGCGCTGCCCAAGGATGTCCGTGTGTTCATCCTTAGGGTCCGCCACAGCGGTGCGGTCGTCGAGCCCGGGCCCGCGACGATCATTCTACAGGACGACGTAGTAGTCGTGGCCACGCGGCACGAGGCGCACGTGGAGCGCGGGGCTGCTATCGGACCCGAGGTCGACGACAAGGAGTTGCTCGATTTTCCGGCGGAGGCGCTCGACGTGGTATTAACGAACAAGACCTTCGTTGGCAAGACCCTGGCGGAGCTGGCTACCAACGAGACTGCCCGCGGAGTGTTTCTGCGAAAGCTCATGCGGGCAGGACAGGAGATGCCTTTCACGCCTAGCACCACCGTTGACCGGGGTGACGTGCTGACCCTTGTAGGTGCTAAGCGCGACGTCGAACGGGTAGCAAAGGAGATTGGATACGCCGACCGTCCCACGAATATGACCGATATGATTTTCGTCGGTGTTGGTATCGTGCTGGGAGGCCTCGTCGGTGCCCTGACGATCAAGCTTGGCGGGATCCCCTTGAGCCTCAGTACCAGTGGCGGAGCGCTCATCGCCGGGCTCGTGTTCGGCTGGTTGCGGTCTGTAAAGAGGACATTCGGACGGATCCCGGCCCCAGCACTGTGGATCCTGAACAACGTGGGTCTTACCATCTTCATCGCTGTCGTCGGCATCAGCGCCGGCCCAAGCTTTGTGGCGGGTCTGAAACAGGCAGGAGTAAGCCTGTTTTTCGCCGGCATCGTGGTGACCTCGGTCCCGCTGATCGTCGGCGTTTTGATGGGCAAATATCTCTTCAAGTTTCACCCGGGCATCAACCTTGGCGCCTGCGCTGGCGCTCGAACGACGACGGCGGCCTTGGGCATGATCGAGGATGTGGCACAAAGCAAGGTGCCTGCTCTCGGTTATACCGTTACCTATGCCGTCGGCAACACCCTGCTGACAATCTGGGGTCTGGTAATCGTATTACTTATGGCATGAGTTTCCGCCCGAGAAAGGAGCATACTATGAAAAGCAAGACAAGAAAGGCATCGACCTCCCGCGCTGAACAAAAGGATCTGCTCAAGCTGAGTCCATTCGAGCTCAAGGATAAGCTTATTTCGCTTGCTGACGAGAGCGAACGGGAGAGCGACGCGCAGATGCTGAACGCTGGGCGTGGTAATCCGAATTGGATCTGTACCACGCCGCGAGAAGCTTTTGGCACGCTCTTGCGGTTCGGCATCGAAGAGTCGCGACGCGGTATCAACATTCCCGATGCAGGCCGCATGCCGGAGAAGAAGGGCATTGCGAAACGCTTCGACGGCTTCCTCGACGCTAACAGGGGCGTTCCCGGCGCAAAGCTGCTTCGTGACACCATCGATTATGGCGTGAAGACGCTGAAGTTCGATCCCGATGTCTTCGCCCACGAACTTGCCGAGAGCATCATTGGCTGTATGTATCCCGTGCCGGACAGGATGCTGCGTTGCACCGAGCGGATCGTGCATGAATACCTGATTCAGGAGATGTGCGCGGGGAAGCCACCGGCGGGCCGGTTCGATCTGTTCGCTGTCGAGGGCGGCACAGCGGCAATGTGCTACATCTTCGATTCCCTGATGCTCAATCACCTGCTTCACCGCGGCGACACTATTGCGCTCGGAGTGCCGACCTTCACGCCGTACATCGAGATTCCTCACTTTGACCGCTACGCGTTCAAGGTCATTAACATCGATGCGGGCGTAGAATTGCGTCCGGACGGTACCCACACGTGGCAGTACGCGGACAAGGAGATCGACAAGTTGGCCGACAAGCGCATCAAGGCGTTCTTTTTCGTCAATCCTAGCAACCCGCCATCCTATGCTCTGCGCGAAAGCTCGATAAAACGGCTCGTCAGGCTTGTGAAGAATAAACGGCCCGATCTGATCATCATCACCGACGACGTCTATGGTACCTTTGTGCCGGGGTTCCGGTCTTTGATGGCCGAGCTGCCGCAAAACACCATCTGCGTCTATTCCTATTCGAAGCATTTCGGATGCACCGGCTGGCGGCTTGGGGTCGTGGCCATTCACCAGAACAACATCTTTGACAAGATGCTGGAAAAACTGCCCGCAAAGGACCGAGCGGTGCTTAATCGCCGCTACAGCAGCATCACCCTCGCGCCGGAGAAGCTGAAATTCATCGACCGCATGGTGGCAGATAGCCGCCAGGTTGCGCTGAACCACACTGCCGGCCTGTCGATGCCCCAACAGATTCAGATGGCCCTGTTCTCCCTGTTCGCGCTGCTTGACAAGGCGAACAGCTATAAGACGCTCTGCCAGCTCATCGTGCGTCGGCGTTACCAGGCGCTCTGGGAAGGTTTGGGACTTCCATCGCCACCCGATGAGAACAGGGCTTTCTATTATGTTGAACTCGATATCATGGTCTGGGCCGAAAAGGTCTACGGCCCCGACTTCGTGAAGTTCCTCCGGAAGAACTACGAATGCACGGATATCCTGTTCCGCCTCGCTGAGAAGTCAGGTGTCGTGCTGATGCATGGCGGTGGCTTCGGTGGGCCGGACTGGTCGGTCAGGGTATCGCTCGCCAACCTGCCGGAGGATACTTATCCGAAGATCGGCCAGTACCTCAAGGAGGCGGCCGAGGGCTATGTCGAGGAATGGAAAGCTGCTACATCGAAGATGACGAAAAAGAAGTAACTAGGACAACCAAGCAGACAAGGAGGAAATACCATGAAGAGAATGACATCGAACATGTTTCGAAGCTTTTTTACAGCAGTCTTCGCGTTGATGTTGATTGCGTCGGCGGCGCAGGCCAAACCCAAGATCATGATCCTCGCCACGGGAGGCACTATCGCCGGCGCGCAGGCCAGCACGAGCGAGGCGGGATACAAGTCAGGCAGCTTTTCCGTTGATGACCTCATCAAGGCCGTGCCCCAGCTGAAGGACCTTGCGGACATCACCGGAGAACAAGTGGCCAACATCGGCAGTCAGACTATGAATCACGAGGTGTGGCTGAAGCTTGCGAAGCGGGTAAATGAGGTTCTCAAGGGCGACTCCGACGGCGTGGTCATCACCCACGGTACGGACACGATGGAGGAAACGGCTTACTTCCTCAGCCTTGTGGTGAAGAGCGACAAGCCGATCGTGCTGGTAGGGTCCATGCGGCCTGCCACTGCTATAGGTGCGGACGGTCCGGCCAATCTCTACGACGCGGTAGCGCTAGCCGCCAATCCGGAAGCCAAGGGACGTGGCCCGCTCGTCGTCCTCAATGATGAGATCCACTACGCCCGCGAAGCGCAAAAGACGAACAGCACGGCGCTGGATACATTCAAGTCGCCGAACCGCGGACGGGCAGGCGTCATGAACACGGGCAAGGCCTACTTCTTTTCCACCAACACCACGGTCCATACGACGAAGAGCGAGTTTTCCGTGGACGGCAAAGTTGTTAACGACCTGCCGTACGTGGAGGTCGTCTACTCCTATGCCAATTTTGGTCGTGACACCATCGACTTCCTCGTCGGGAAGGGCGTGAAAGGCATCGTGCTCGCCGGAGTGGGCGATGGGAACAGCACTGATACTGCGATTGCCGCACTTGCAGACGCTGCCAAGAAGGGCGTTGCCGTCGTACGCTCTACACGCACGGGCAGCGGCCTCGTTGTGCGCAACGTGGAAGTGGACGACGAGAAGCTGGGGTTCATCGCCGCTATGGAGCTCAATCCCCAGAAGGCCCGCATCCTGCTCATGCTCGGCCTGATGAATACGAACGAACCTAAGAAACTGCAGGATTTCTTCATGAGGTACTGAGAGAACTGGTCGCCTGCGCGTCCCGTGCATTATCTCGGTTGCATGAGTGTGCCGAGACGCGCGGATCAAACGTCGTAAAACTGTGAAGGACAGGCAGTGGTCTCGTGAGCGTACCCTACAGGAGATACTCAGTATGGACTATTTTGTGAAGGCCCTTCAAGAGCATCAGGAACTGGCTATCTTTCTTGCTCTCGCTCTAGGGTTTTTCATTGGCCGGTTCAAGATCGGATCGTTTACACTGGGAACTGTTGTGGGTACGCTGCTGGCCGGCGTCCTCATCGGGCAGCTCGATATCAAGGTCCCGGCGATCGTGAAGACCATTTTCTTCGACCTGTTCCTCTTCACGACTGGGTACAAGGTCGGGCCCCAGTTCTTCCGGGGGCTGAAAAAGGATGCCCTGTCCCAGATGGCGCTCACAGTCGTCCTGTGTGTCACCTGTCTGCTTACCGCTTTTACGGTCTCGAAGCTCCTCAGGTATGACATGGGGACAGCGGCGGGTCTGCTAGCCGGGGCATTTACCGAATCCACGGTCATCGGCACGGCGAGCGATGCCATCAATCATCTTAGTGTCCCGGCCGAGGAGAAGACCCGGCTCATGAACAATATACCGGTCGCGTACGCTGTCAGTTACCTAGTCGGCACCGCTTTCGTTGTATGGTTCCTGTCGAGTCTCGGACCAAGGTTGATGCGGGTCAACTTGAAGGAGGAGGGCAGGAAACTGCAAGCCCAGATCTCAGGCGAAGAAGAGCAGGAGCCCGGCGTTCAATCAGCTTTTCAGAGTTTCGGGGTCCGGGCGTATAGCGTGACCAATGAGAAACTGGTGAACAAGACCGTCGCGGAGATCGAGGCCCTGCCTAAGGAGATGAGGGTCTTTATCTCGCGGGTCCGTCATGAAGGCACGATCATCGAGCCCGAGCCGGCAACGGTCATTCATAAGGGGGACGTGATCGCAGTAATGGCACGCACCGAGGCCCTCATGGCCCGGGGAACCGTGATCGGACCCGAAGTGGAGGACAAGACCCTCATCGATTTTCCCCAGGAAACCCTGGACGTCGTGATCACAAACAAGGCTGTGGCTGGGAAGACCCTCAGGGAGCTGGTTGTCTTGAATTTTGCCCGTGGCGTCTTCCTGCAGAAGCTGCTGCGCGGAGGGGAGCCGATGCCGTTCGCGCTCGAAACGCGCATCGACCGGGGAGATGTTATGAGGATTGTCGGCGCGAGGCGAGATATCGATCTTGCTGCGAAGGAGCTGGGGTACGCTGACCGGCCCACGAGCGCCACCGATATGGTTTTTGTAGGCTCAGGCATCGTTCTCGGAGGGCTGGTCGGCCTACTCTCGTTAACAATCGGTAAATTGCCGATCACACTCACGGCGAGCGGCGGCGCGCTGATCATGGGCCTGATATTCGGCTGGCTCAGGTCTGTCCGTCCAACCTTCGGCCGCATCCCTGAGCCCGCCATGTGGGTCTTCGACACAGTCGGACTAACCACCTTTATTGCTGTTGTAGGTCTTGGGGCGGGCCCCAGCTTCATCGCGGGACTCAAACACGCCGGGATAAGTTTGGTCTTTGTTGGACTTCTGGTGGCTGTACTGCCTCACGTCACGGCGATTCTCTTCGGGCGGTATGTCTTAAAGATGAACCCCCTGATCCTTCTGGGCGCATGTTCGGGAGCAGGGACGATAACTGCGGCGCTTCGCGCCATCCAGGATGAGGCGCACAGCAAGCTTCCAGCCTTGGGCTATACGGTGCCCTATGCCATTGGGAACATCCTGCTTACAGCATGGGGGCCGGTTATTGTGGCCATGATGGCATGAGGGAAAAAAGAAGCATCTTCGTTCTCTGTAGGGAAAATGAGTTACAAGAGACCAAGAATGTATCAGGGATAAATGGTCTTGCATTCATACATAAAGATACGTTCACCCATCCGTATCGGAAAGGAGCAAGGTCCCGCTTGATCCGAAACAGAGATCATACAAAGAAAGGAGCCATGAAAATATGAAGCCAAAAACTGCACTATATGTATGTGTCATCATTGCCCTTCTGGCGGTCATCGGCACGAGAGGGGAGGCGCGCGCCGCAGCGCAGAATACGCCCCGAATTGAAATCTATGGTTTTGTTCAGTTGGACGCCATCTACGACTTCGACCGCGTCGATCCAAGTTGGGACGCCACGTTGCGTCCGTCCAAGATCTCCGTAGGCGCAACTAACCAGTTCGGCCATGACGGTGAGACCATCTTTAGCGTTAAGCAGACCCGATTCGGCGTCAATGGCTATATCCCCACCGAACTGGGAGAGCTGAAGACAAAGTTCGAGTTCGATCTGTTCGGCGTCGGTGCCGATGCGGGCCAGACCACGATCCGGCTGCGCCATGCCTACGGTGAGTTAGGTCAATTCCTTGCAGGGCAGACCAACAGTCTTTTCATGGACATAGATGTGTACCCCAATGTCGTCGACTACTGGGGGCCGGCGGGCATGATCTTCTTCCGCAACATCCAGGCGCGGTGGACGTTCTTGAAGCAGGGGGGAACAAAGGCTGCGGTCGCGCTTGAGTCTCCTGGTTCGGCAATCGACACAGGGAAGCTTAACCTCGTAGACATCAATGGTGTTTCCAGTTGGAATAAATATCCGGATCTGACCGGTCAGTACCGTATGGATGGGACCTGGGGTCACTTCCAGGCAGCCGGTATAATGCGATGGCTCGGATATAGTTCGCCAGATGGAGGCATATCGGGCCACAAGACCGGCTGGGGAGCAAACCTGAGCGGGGCCGTCCATACCGTTGGTAAAGACAGTATACTTGCACAACTCGCCTATGGAGAGGGTATCGCTAACTACTTCAATGACGGTGGCGTCGACCTGGCGCCACAAAGCGGCGCAGGCGGTGCTGAGGCATTACCGATACTCGGATTGCTCCTTTATTACGACAAGTACTGGAGCGACAAATGGAGCAGCTCGATCGGTTACAGCGAGACGGAGCAGCACAATTCCGGAGGACAGGAGCCGACCGCATTCCATAGGGGCCAGTATGCCTCGGTGAACCTACTGCACTACCCGGCGAAGAACGTTATGGTGGGCGGCGAGTTCCTCTGGGGCAAGCTCGAGCAGAACGGCGGCGAGACCGGACACGATAGCCGCATCCAGTTCTCGGCTAAGTATAACTTCTAACCCGCGCGTTTCGCCGGCTGCTGTGTGAACGGCCTGTCCGGCGAAGGAATGCGATGAAAGAATGTGCGAAGATGCAAGAGCAATTTCATTTACCGATCATCTTCGACCTTGGCGCCACCTTTATCTTCGGTATAACCGGCGCCCTAGCAGCGCTGCGACGAGGTTATGATTTTATAGGATTGTTTGCGCTGGCCTTTGCAAGCGGCGTCGGCGGCGGTCTGCTTCGCGACGGTCTGTTCATCCAACAGGGGCCTCCGGCGGTAACGATGGATTCACGCTACATCGTGGCCATCACGCTGGCAAGCCTCGTCGGGCTGCTCTTTCGCCACGGGGTGACTCGGCTCACGAAAGTGATCGCCCTCGTTGATGCCCTCGGCCTAGGTGCCTATGCGGTCGTGGGTATAGAGAAGTCGATAAACGCCGGGCTGAGCATTCCGGCCGCCATTCTCGTCGGTGTCATCAATGCTGTGGGGGGAGGCTTGCTTCGTGATCTGTTGGTTAGGGACGAGCCATTGCTGCTGAAGCCCGGCCAGTTCTATGCTTTGGCCGCCCTTGGAGGATGTCTGCTCTACATCTTCCTCACCATGCGCTTCGGCATGCCGGCCCCTAGGGCGGCCGTTATTACCATTGCCTGCACCTTTGTCGTGCGCGTTTTGGCTATTACGTTCAACTGGAGGACAAAGCCGTTGTATCGTCCGGATACATCCGAGGAGGAGCAGAAATATTAGCAGGAACGATGGGAGTGAGAAACGTTTTTTAGAAACTCTGATAACGAAGAAACATGCCGTATCAATATACGAATGCACTTGTGACGATTGATAAGTTAATAAGGAATCTTCCAGAAGAATATCGTCTCAATGAAGCAAATCGGTCACGCTGTAGAGCATGGCTGGTTGTTAGAGAGGTTCCTTTTCTCAATTGACTCTAAATACTATGCATGATACAGTTGATGATCCTTCAGGTTTTAGGTCTTTTAAAATCAACTGCATAGTGCTATGTGTTCTATTTTTAATAAGGTCTTGCATAGTTTTTAGCTTGCAGACCTTGCGCTCAGATGTTTATTTTCCTTCGGGAGGTGTTCCATGCGCTGCAATACGCAGCAACTGAAATGCAGTAGGTCTCTCATGCAGATCTTCG
>DATJZV010000014.1:0-31779 GCA_035498715.1 Nitrospirota bacterium | reverse complement strand
GGTGATCCTGGAAGCAAGAAAGCACGGCCTTATCATCAGGCCCCTGGGAAGCGTCATTGTGCTCATGCCGCCGTTTTCCATCTCGATGAGGGAGTTAAAGAGGCTTATTGAGATCGTGTATGGAGCAATTAAAACGGTTACCAAAACCACCGCAGAAAGCCGCTGGCTTTAGCCATGGGGATGAATGCGGGAATTGTTTCAGTTGCTATTTGTCAAATAATACAATATATTAGTTGTTATGGCTCCAAAGGCGACAACCCGGTCTTTCATCCATGAGTTTCAACTCGTGGCCTCCCCGAAAGAGGACCGCATATTGGAGGTGCGCTTTAACGCGGGACGTAATCTCTATAATGCCTGTCTCTCCGAGGCGCTCACGCGCCTTAGCGCCATGCGTGGTTCCGACGAATGGAAAACTGCGCGGAACATGCCTCATGGGAAAGCCAGGACAGCAACGTTTCACGCCGTCAATGACAAGTTCGGGTACGGCGAGTATTCACTGCACAAGTACGCAGCCAGGGTCTCCCGTACCTGCTGGATCGGGGACCACCTAGACAGCCTGACCACCCAGAAACTGGCATCCATGGCATTCACCGCGGTCAAGGAATACCAGTTCGGGAAGCGCGGCAAACCCCGCTTTAAACGATACGGCTGGATGTCTTCCCTTGAAGGGAAGAACAACGCTGCCTGGCCGGGTGCACACCTGCTCCTAGAACGGGCGATGTCGGGGTTGCAGCATCAAGCGGCGAATGGCCTCTCTACTCCGGCCAGCTTTGGCTTGAACCAGAGACAGAGCCGCTCGCTCGTTAAAGACGGATCAATGGCGGCCGAGGTTCGCGATATCGCTTCTATCGCAAAAGAGGCCGTCAAGGCAGCGCACGCTGCCGGTGTTTTTATTGCCGTCAGAACCCCCTAGCTTCAGCTATGGGGTAGGTCAGATTGCGGTGTGAGTTTAATAAGGATATATAAGGAGAGCTTGTAGTAACGTCGGTATTGCAATGGAAGTGATAATAATTTATGAAGACTGGAACACAACAATACGGATCACATGACAAAATGTAAGATAGTATCCAGATCGATCTCGAACGCCGCGCAGGGCATGGTAATCTGCGTACGTTCGAGCACATCGGGCCGGATTTCGCCTATATGCCCAATCGCAACTCCGCTGGCCATGACTCTGCCGCAGCGGCCCTGAATGAACAAGGGATGTTCGGCAGGTTCAAGCTTGTATTCCAGACCGAGATAGTAGAGCAAAATATCGAGGGACGAATGCATTTCCGAGAAGTTCGAATTAGGATGCGCGACCAATGCCGCGAGGTTCAGGTCCGTGCGCGAGCCCATATTCTCCTTTACATCGAACATCGCCACCTCGCCAACCTCGAAGATGCGGTGGGGATAGAATGCCTTGGAGCTTGCCGCCTCGACGGTCAGAAGCGATGGGATAATGCGGTTCCTGAGCACGGAATAAGCGAGCGACATCACGTTGTCCACTTCGACGAGCTTCTCGCTAGCGGGCATGGCGTATTCGAGCTCTTCGCGTGAGCACAAAATATTGGACATGATCTCCTGAAAACCTGACCCGACCATGTGACCGCGCACCGTATCGGACAACAATTCGATAGGGGAAAGCACGCCCACGGTCGACTGTTTCGGCATGACCGGCTCGAACGAGTCGTATCCCCTGCTGATGGCATAATCTTCCACGAGGTCCATGGGGTGCATAATATCATCGCGATAGGGTGGTGCAATGACCGAAACCCTGCCACCTCCGGTCGAGACCTTATGACCATAAGAACCGAGATATTTTTTTACGTCGCCCAGAGACACATCTTCGCCGAGACCTGCCGAGAAGTCTGATAGCGGCACCGAGATCTTTCGAGAGGTATCGTACGGGAATGTAATACGTTTTCCGAGCCCAGTATCGTAAGGATAGATCACGAGAACGGGTTCGATGTCAGCTCCGCGGTCATAAAAGCTCGCAGCAAGGATATTCAGAGTGAGCACCGTCATCCGCATGTCCATGCCGGTCACTTCAATGAGCACGCTCCTCGTCTGCGGCTTCACCTCCCCGATCTCCCTGCTGTTGATGATGGGCGGGAACGATAGCACGCGCTCCATACCGTCCGTGAGTATCGGATACTTGGGAAAAGGTTTTACAATGCCGCCGTAGGCAATGCCTTTGGGATGCCGTTCGAGAATCTCTGCAAGATTGAGCTTCTCCTCCATGCCGAGCGGCGTGAAAGAAAGCGAAGACGGTTCCGCAAGCCGGTAATCAACCGGAAAGACGATCCGATTGAGTTCGTATATACCGATCGAGACGGTAGTCCGTTTCCTGCCGAAAATCTCCGACAGTTTGTCCTGGCTCTGGATCATCTGCGCCAGCACGTCATCGTTCATGCGCAGACCGTTTGCGGTACAGGCCGCGATATACGGCCGCACAGACCTCATCTCCTTCGCGACCCTGATCTCCCGAGTTGCCTTCCTGCCGTGCTTCACGAACGGATATTCTTCAGGTTTTCCCGATATCGAGATGCGTATCTGGCGGGCGATGCCTTCCGCGGACCAGAGGTCCGGTCTGTTACTGTCGGACAACTCCACCTTGAGATCGTCGGTTTCAGCGACATACTCTTTGAGCTCTGCCTTGGCGAGCATCAGGTGCTTTTCAAGCGCGCTGAGGGCGAGCTTTTTGCCGATGAGGCTGTCGAGGTCGCGTTTTTTAATGTCAATCGTAGGCATAGTAAATACGAAGGCCCGTGGTCCAGTTGTTTGAGACAAGGCTGATCATCATCCTCGTCTCTGCGCCCTATTTATTTAATTGTATCTTTTTTGTCCGGATAAAATCCAGGTCCCGCGAGAACAGGTCGCGAATGTCCTGAATGCCAAGCGCCACCATGGCCATGCGGTCTAGACCGAGGCCCCAAGCGATGACCGGCACGTTCACGCCGAGGGGCATGGTCACCTCAGGTCGGAACATGCCCGCGCCACCCAGCTCCATCCACCCGAGCTTTGGGTGTTTGACGTGCAGTTCCACCGACGGTTCGGTGAATGGAAAGTACGCAGGCCGGAACTGGAATTCGCTGGCCTTAGCGATCTCCTGGCCGAAGAGCTTCAGCAGTCCAAGCAAGGCCTTGAAATCGATGCCTTCCCCTAGCACGATGCCCTCGACCTGGTAAAAGTCTGGTGCGTGCGTAGCATCCACGGCATCGTACCGGAAACAGCGCGCGATCGAAAAATATTTTCCCGGGATCTTCGGGCCGGACGCGAGCGTCCTTGCCGATACGGCGGTGCCCTGGCTACGGAGGATCAGTCTTTTTGCGCGCTCAAGATCAAAAGCATACCGCCAGCCCGTTGATCCGGTCTTGCCGCCGTCCTTGTGGGCCGCAGCGACCCGTTTGCCGAATGGCTCCTCGATATCTTTGCTCAATCCCGGTTCCCTCACAAAGTACACGTCATGTATGTTCCTTGCCGGATGGAACTGAGGCATGAACAAGGCGTCCATGTCCCAGAACTCGTTCTCCACGAGCGGGCCGCGCATCTCCTCGAACCCCATACCGATGAACTTGTATTTCACGAAATCAAGAAATTCCTTGTAAGGGTGCTTCCTGCCGATGCTCTGCCGGGGAGGATTGAGCGAAATATTGTACGAACGGAATTTCTTATTTTTCCAGGTGCCCTGCTTCAGCATCTCTGGCGTGAGGGCAGACGCCTCCTCGCTCACCGCACCGCGTTCCTTGATAAGTTTGAAGGCTGTCTTCCCGTCAGCAGTGAGACCGTAGATGCGGTTCTTCTTCTCCGTTATGCGGAAAATCCCCTTCCCCTTGCCTCGCTTGTGGAAATTGGCCTGTATCACAGCCTGTTTGTGTGCCGGCAGGGTAGATAGGGCGATGGATGCTCCTCCGGTTTCCTCAATAACTTCCTGCAGTAATTCGAACGGAGCGGTGTCACCCGCCGGATCAATCTCGAGTATGCCTCCCTGAGCAATGCGAACGACATTGCTTGCCTTGAGCGAACCAACAGCTGAACTCACCTCAGTGGGGTCCATACCCCAGGACTGGATGATGTCCTTGACGGTAAACTGTTTTTTATCACGGAGCGCGGCAATGATGCGGTTCTCTGGTGTGCCTTTCTCCTTGTATTCGGCGCCGGTCTCGGTAAGGGTTTCATAAGTAGTGACCGTTTCTCCCGTGACCGCGAGCAGGCCTTTTGACTGAAGCCAGCCTGATGCCATATCCAGGCGGGATTCGTCGAGCCCTGACGAGTTCATAATTTCCGATGCGGATAAGGTATCACCCTGATTGAAGCAGAAGAGGACCTTTATTTCGAGTGGATGGAGGCTATCGAGCAGTTTTATGAGGTCTGGTGTTGCCATAAGTTGCGGATAAGATTACGTTGATTGGAAATATTTGTCAAGAAAAAACAGATTGACGGCGCTCTTTATTATATGATAACGTATGTGCAATGGCGCGTGTGAAGGTCAAACCGACGTTAGGCTACACAATCCTGTGCGATGATGTGCGTCAGGAGATGGGCGGCAAGTTCAGTCTCATGGGGCTGTTCGAAAGCATCTATGCGAATGCCTTCCCGGCCGTACACCCGCGGTTCGCCATCGTGAATGAATGGACCGGTGGGAAGGGAGAATTCAAGGTCAAGGTAAGGCTGCTCGCCCCGGACCGCGAGCAGGTCATCTCCGAATCAGAAGCTGCCATAGTCCTCTTCAGTGAAACTCAGCGGCACCGTGATATCTCTATCCGTTTCAACACGACGTTTGCCGTGCCGGGGACGTACTGGATAGAAACACGGCTGGACGAAGAACGAGTTGGCCTTGTTCCGCTTTCTCTTCAGTTAATAACCGACAAGACCGTGCATTGAACTTCATCACAGATTTATGCGAACGGACACAGATAAGAACTCTAGATGGGATGGCCCTTAACTTAGAAATCAATACAATAGCCAAAGCTTGTCTAAAAAAGCTTTGAATGAATCCGGGACCAAGTCATAAGATACGACGAAGCGTTCAACGATGATCCATGCTGACAATTCCTTATTGCATTTTCCCAACCGTTTGCATCCATGCCCATCCGGTCTAAGAACTCATTAGTATCATTCAATCGTAATGAACGACGAAATCCCCTCTTTGACTTGGAGCTGCTTCTGGAGCTTCTCTGCCGCAGCCTTGTTTGGAAAGCTGCCGAGCCTTACGCGGTACCAAGTTCCCTTGTCCGGCACGGTGGAAGAGAGGATGAATGCCGCATATCCGCGCGTCTTCATCTTTTTCACGTCGTCTTCGGCCATCTCCTTTTCCTGATACGCTGCAATCTGGATGGTATAGCGCAACTTGGAGCTTGAGCCGTGAGTCGAAGTTGTTTCCTTCTTCGTCTCCACCGGAAGCTGTGCTGACTGTTTTATAGCGAGCTGTTTTGAAGGCAACACGGATTTCTCCTTCTCCGCCTTGACCACAATTTTTATATCCTTCTTGGCAGTTTCTTCGCCTTTGTCCTTAGGCCCCTCTGTGACGGCCTGTTTTTTGTTAGTCTGCTTTTCTTCGGCCACGGATTTGGGATTAAGGTCAATCGATACCGTCTTGTTTTCCTTGTCCGTCAGAGTTTTGTAGAACGTGAATTCTTCCTGTTTCGGCGGCTTGTTCGAGACCACCTCGGGAAGCGGCGGCATGGTCTCCCCCTGCACGCCGGATTTGCTCTGATATTTCCCTACATAATAGCCTAAGAAGAAGAAGCCCACCATCAGGGCAACCCCTGCGGGAATGATGAACAGCTTTGATATGATCCCGCCTGTTTGATTGTTCATAACGAACTCCGCCCTAGCAATAAATGAGACAGTGAGAAATAAAGATTGTAAATGTTAACACTCATTATACTCCATAAAGAAACTCTCCTGATATCCTTTAATTTCCAATTGCCAATCTGCAAACTCTGATTCATCTTTTACAGGATCAGCATAGCATCTCCATAGCTGTAAAACCGGTACTTTTCCGCCACTCCCGTGCGGTATGCTGAAAGAATGTTCTCCCTGCCGGCAAACGCCGAGACGAGCATGAGCAACGTAGACTTCGGCAGATGAAAATTAGTGATGATGCCGTCTGTGACCTTGAACGGGTACCCCGGGTGGATGAATAGATTTGAGTACCCCTCTCTGGAAGCAACGGTTCCGTCATCCATTGACGCTGTCTCTATCGTGCGCACGCTCGTGGTCCCCACGGCGATTATCCGTCTTCCGTTGGCTTTTGCCCGATTGATTCTCGCCGCTGAATCACCGGGAATCGAGTAGCGTTCTTGAAGCATCCTGTGGTCCGCGATCATTTCAGCGCGGACAGGCTGGAATGTGCCCGGCCCCACGTGGAGGGTCACTGTTACGAAGTCAATACCCTTCGACTCCAGACGCTTGAGAAGTTCCCCCGTGAAATGAAGACCGGCCGTTGGCGCCGCAACCGCGCCTTCGTGCGCAGCGTACACGGTCTGGTATCGTTCCCGATCGCGCGGGAATGGACTGCGTTTTATGTAGGGGGGGAGTGGCGTCCTTCCGATCTCGGGCAGAACCCCCCTGATATCGTTTACACCGTAAAACCTGACCGCTCTGGTGCCCTCATCGCTGTCTTTGACGACCTCTGCTTCGATGCCCGGTGCAATGTTCAGTCTTTTACCTGCACCCACGCCGCCCTTTACCAGTGCATCCCAGAGGTTTTGTTCTATCTCGGACAGCAGAAAAATCTCAGCCTTTCCGCCACCCGGCTTCTTCGCCAGGAGCCTGCACGGAAAAACCTTTGTGTCGTTAAGAACGAGCAGGTCACCCGGTACGAGGTAGTGTTCAATATCGGAGAAAATGCCGTGCATGATGCCACCCGCTTCTCGCTTGAGGACCATGAGGCGTGAGCGGTCCCTTATGGGTGAAGGTTCCTGAGCGATGAGAGATTCAGGAAGGTCGTAATCGAAATCAGAAAGTTTGAGCTGTTCCGTGACCAGGGTCATAGCAGGATATTACCATATAATATGAGAAATTCCAAAACCATAATTCATTTGCCATTCTGAACAAGACTATCCGTGTCGGTTTAAAGCGCTACACAATCTCCCGAGCAGAGACACGCGCATATCACTCCTTCCTGGGCAACATTTTATCCCCGATAGTTTTTTCTCAGTTCTTCCAACGCTGCTATCCTGGCTTTTCCATGAGGCATGTTCCGCGCAGTCTTCCATTCGTCGGAACCACGCATGGCGTTAAGGCGCGTGAGCGCCTCGGAGAGACAGGCATTGTAGAGATTACGTCCCGCGTTAAGGCGCACCTCCAATATGCGGTCCTCTTTCGGAGAGGTCACGAGTTGAAACTCGTGGATTAAAGACTGGGTTGTCGCCTTTGAAGCCATAACAACTAATATATTGTATTATTTGACAACTAGCAACTAGAATGATTCCCGCATTCATTCCCATGGCTAAAGCCAAGGGCTTTCTGCGGTGGTTTTGGTAAGGATGAAAAAGGCAACCTTTGCCACGGATGGGTACAGATGAATGCAGTTTTTTGTTAGCTGTTGCGTTTTCATAGAAAAAAGGGGCTTGTCCCGTGTCTGTACGCTGCCCTAGTCCTTCATCACCTTTACGAGTACCCTGCGGTCACGGGGGCCGTCGAACTCGCAGTAGAACACAGCCTGCCATGTCCCGAGCGCAAGCCTCCCCTCCTCCACCATAACGGCCCTGGACACACCGATGATGCTCGACTTTATATGCGCCGCCGAGTTGCCCTCGGTATGTCCGTAATTGTCGTCAAAGGGGATGACCTTGTTCAGCTCCTTCAGGATATCGCGTCCCACGTTCGGGTCCGAGTTCTCATTGATCGTGACTGCGGATGTCGTGTGCGGCACATAGATATAACACACGCCCGATCGGATGCCGCTCTCAGCCACCAGCCTCTGCACGCCCTGCGTGATATCCACGAGTTCCGTCCTTGAATGTGTCTTTACCCTCAGCTGCCTGATCATGCACAATCCTCCTTCTGATTATCAGCTCTCAACTTTGGCTGCTTTGTGCTGGGCCTTTAAATCATCCCTCGATTCCCACGTCTTCGCGCCCTCTTCCGCGTTTTTCTTCGGCGATCGGATAAATAATGTGAGTAATTAGCGAGTTGATACGCGCAAGATTTCCAAGAAGATCAAGATGGATGTGGCTTGTGTCGATGGATTCCTGAAACCCCTTGCGGAGACGGTCCAGATGGGCCTGGACAAGCTCCCGCTCCATAGTACCGAGCTCTTCCTTGCTTCTGAGGACGCGGTCCGCAAGGTCCCGATCATTGCTTGTGAACGCAGATATGGCAGTGTCAAAGTTCTCAATGATCTTCTTGTGGAACGATATAATCTCGCGCATCCCTTCTTCCGAAAAAGTAAGCCCTTTGCTGATCCGCTTCATGGCAAGGGGCATGATGTTCCGATCAATGATGTCTCCTATGCTTTCAAGGTCGCGGGAGATCTCCAGGACAACCATCGAGCGCCGGGTCTGTGATTCAGATAGATGAGAAGCAGACAGTCGGGTGATATAAAGACGGATATGGCGATCGAGGAGATCGATCAGGTTATCCTTGTTTTTTATGGCCGTTACGGTCGATTGATCGTCGCTTTCAAATACCTTGACCGAGTCGATGAGCATCTCCCTCACGATGTCCGATGCCCGGAGCGCCTCGCGTGCGGCCTGTCCCAATGCAAGCGCCGGAGTTTTGAGCACATGGTCGTCCAGATACAGAGGGCCAAACTTCTTTTCCTCGGCCTTCTCGGGCACGAGCTTTGTGATAAGTTTCGAGAACAGAAGAGTAAAGGGGAGGAACACTATTGCAATAATCACATTGAAAAGCGTATGTGCGTTCGCTATCTGCCGCAGGAGGTCCGGCGCAGTGCGTGTGACAAGGTTCTGGAACGGGACGAGGAATGGCAGGAACAGAGCCACGCCGAGCACCTTGAAGAGAATGTGCGCCCACGCCACTCGCCGCGCTTCGGCTGGCGCGCGCAGGCTTGCTATTAGCGCGGTGGAGCAGGTCCCGATGTTGGCGCCGAATACAATGTAAATGGCCGCTTCAAGAGTAATGAGGCCATGTCCGGCAAGCGCGAGAGCGATACCGATTGCTGCTGCGCTACTATGAATAAAGGCCGTAATGGCAGCGGAAAGCAGGATCCCTGTGACCGGACTTCCGATCATGACGAGCAGGACCTGGCGGAACAGTTCGTTCTGCTCAAGGGGAGCCATCGCATCGGTCATGATCTTGATGGAAAGGAACACGAAGCCGAACCCCAGCAGACCCTGCCCGATGTTCTTGTAAAGTTGCCTTTTGGAGAACAGCTCAAAGAGGAGACCTATGCCGATAAGGAGAATGGCATAATCGTAGACGTGAAACGCTATGAGCTGGACCGTGAGCGTGGCGCCGATGTCGGCGCCCAGAATCACGGCCAGGGTTTGACGGAAGCTCATCAGCCCCGCGCTCACGAACCCCACCAGCATGACCGACGTGGCGCTGCTCGACTGGATGAGCCCGGTGATGAATGCTCCGGCGCCCACGGCAGTAAGCCGGTTGCTCGTGAGTGAACGTAGCAGCGAACGGATCCGGGGTCCTGTCGCGTTCTGCAGCCCGTCGTTCAGCAGCTTGATACCGTAGAGCAGGAGAAGAACACCTCCGAAGAGGCCTATATAGATCATGGAGTAACTATGCCTAAGTTTTCCTTATTCGTCAACGGGAAACTTCATCGTGCCGTGCTCCTGTTCTTCACGTATTTAATCTCCTCATCCCGGTTTCTGATATTTCCGTCCAGTTTCGCGTCCCGCAGTTCGGCAAGGAGCTTTCTGTATTTCGGTCCGGGCGAGATACCTAGATCCTTGAGATCATCTCCCGTGATCGTGACCTTGACGTTGCGGAGGTGCGTGAGATAGAGGGAAATGTATTTTTTGGCAGTATCCTGCCGAGCTTTTGCCATCACCAGAAGGATCGACTCGGTCTGCAGCGGCGCGAGAAGGTCATATACGCGACTTGGCGGCAGATTAGCCTCCGTGTAGAATATGTAGAGCACCCCGCGGTATCGTTCTCGTGCCTGAAGCACTCTCTCTCGGACCCTCGCAGGTACCGCAAGCCGTTCGAGTGCCTCCTTGACGGCGGCATCATTCAAGCGGTCCAGGAGGCCGAGAAAATAAACGAACCACTTCTCGATCCTGATGTCCAGATAGAGAAGCCGGAACCAGGTGAGTGTCTCTGCTATGTGGCCAAAGAGGCGTTCCGTTTCCGTAGAACTTTTAAGGTTCGGATGGATGAATTTGAGTAGGTCGAAGTCCTTCATGCGCTTCAGGGTCTTAACTGGCTCCGCCTCCGAGAACATGAGTACCAGCTCGGTGTACATCCGTTCGCCCGTGAGCTTGTGGAACAGTTTCATGTTAACTGCGGTTTTGATCAGGTTCTGGGTGTGCTTGCTCAGGCGGAAATCAAAGCGCTGTTCGAATCGGATTGCACGGAGCACGCGCGTCGGGTCCTCCACGAATGAAAGGCTATGGAGGACGCGGATCGTCTTTTCCTTGATATCACGCAGGCCGCCGAAAAAATCTATAAGTTCCCCATAGCGCTTCTTGTTCAGCCGCACGGCGAGGGTATTGATGGTGAAATCACGGCGGTAGAGGTCCTTTTTAATGGAAGAGAGCTCGACGGTAGGTAAAGCAGCCGGGGACTCATAATACTCGAGCCGGGCAGTGGCGATATCGAGTTTCAGCCCGTTCGGGAGCACTACGACAGCCGTACCGAACTTCTGGTGGGTCTTCATACGGCCACCGGCACGCTTCACAAGCATGCCCGCGAATGTTATCCCGTCCCCTTCCACCACGATATCAATATCGAAATTGGTAACGCGAAGGAAAAGGTCGCGTACGATGCCACCGACGAGATACACCGGGAATCCCGCCTCGCCGGCAACATCTCCGACTGTCCTGAGCGCATCACATATCTCCGGCGGCAGCCGTTCCTCGATAAGCCCCTTGACAGTCCGGTTGGAACGCAGACCGAAATCATCCCGTTCAGGGACTTCTGCCAGCCGTTCTTCATGCAGGGAACGGAGGAGATCAGTCCGGGTGATCGCTCCCACAAGCATGCCGCTGCGATCGAGCACCGGGATGAACCGCTGGTGCTCTTCGATCATGATCCGCTCAACCTGAGCCATGGGTGCGTCAGGAGATACGACCGGGCCACCGGTGGTCATAAATTCTTCGACCTTCTGCGTGCCCAGTCCGTGGAAAAGCGCTTTCTGCACGACCTCGCGCGTAATGGTTCCTTGAAACTTTTCGTTGCTCAGAACAGGCAGCACGTTCACGCTGAATCGGGTCATCGCCTCGTTTGCTTCTTGGATGGTGTTTCCGGAGGGGATGGTCTTGACCGGAGAGGTCATGATCTCGCTCGCAACCGGCCCGGGCTTTATGTGGTGCTTCAGGACATCGATCAGGCGTTCCTTGGTCTGCAGGTAGGTCATCTCCTTGACCACCGCTGATGCCGCTGTTGCATGGCCACCGCCGCCCAGCTCTTCGAGCACTTCGCCCACATTTACCTGAGGGATCCTGCAGCGTCCGATGACGTTCGTCTTGTCGCCCATCTGCACCACGAGGAAGAGCACGTCGAGGCTTTCCATGTCCCTTATCTTATGCGCCAGGTTCGCCAGGTCCGGGACATAATGGTGGGTGGCCATGGCCGCGATCACGATGCGGACGCCATTGATATCATAGCTCGTGGCAGCCGTAATAAGGTCGTTCAGGATCGCGATTTGTTCTGCGGTAAGCTCGCGGGAAATGAAATCAGAAACGATGTTTAGTTGTGCGCCCTGGGAGATGAGGTATGCCACCGCCTCCACGTCGCGCTTCGTAGTCGACACAAAGGTAAGCGATCCAGTCTCCTCATAAATGCCGAGGGCAAATATCGTTGCCTCGAGCTGCGTGATCGGCATCCCCTTCTGCCGAAGCAGTTCTACCATGATCGTCGTCGTGGCCCCGATCATCTCCACGATTTCGAGTTCGCCCCTGATGTCTCCTTCCGTTGTCGGATGGTGATCATAGATATGCACAGAGACACCCGGTCTTCCAAGAGCACCCGCAAGCTTCCCTAGGCGGGCAGGATTCCGGTTATCAACAATGATGAGCCTGGTGATGCTGTCGACGTCAACATTCTTGAGCCGTTCCGCCTCTACGGCATAGAACGCGGATTCAAGGAAAAAATCCCTCATACTTTTTTCCTGCGAGCCCGGGAAGACAAGCTTGGCCTCGGGATAAAGCTTCTTCGCCGCCACCATGGAGGCTAGGGCGTCAAAATCTGCATTCGTATGGCTGGTAATTACATCCATAGTTCAATTTCGGTTCGTGGCTTGTAGATTGCGAATTCGAATCCTCATTTTGAAATCCCCAATTAATTATCCTCTCGGATGGAACTTCCCATGTATCTTCCTGAGCCGCTCCATCGATACATGGGTATAGATCTGCGTCGTTGAAATGTCCGAATGGCCGAGCATGGCCTGAACCGCCCGGAGATCGGCGCCGTTATCGAGAAGGTGTGTGGCGAACGAGTGGCGCAACGTATGCGGCGATATGGTCGTTCCGATTCCGGCCTTAAGCGCATAAAATTTCATACGTTCCCAGAACATTTGTCTGCTTATGCCCCTCCGCTTCGAGCTGATGAACAGGAGCTCTGAATCGCTTCCGTTCAGGAGGGCCGTCCGACCGCTCTCGAGATACCGCCTTACCGCAGCCGCCGCGACCTCTCCCATGGGAACAGCACGTTCCTTCGATCCCTTTCCCATAACAATGAGGAATCCTCGCTCGAGATTTATATCCTGGAGCCTGAGCCCGACCAGCTCGCTGACCCGGAGCCCCGTAGCGTAGAGAAGCTCGAGCATGGCTTTGTCCCGGAGTCCGATCGGTGTTGCCGTGGTGGGTTGGGAAAGGAGCGCATCGACATCAGCTGTTGAAAGCGTCTTCGGCAGCCGTTTCCAGCCCCGCGGCGTCTCGAGGTTAACGGTCGGGTCAGTCCGTGCCAAGCCGTCGATGATCAGGTATTTATGAAGCCCCCGGACTGCAGCAAGACTACGCGCTATGGACGGCATTGATATCCCGGAAGACGATAGATGTGAAAGAAAGGAGACCACATCATTCTGTGTTATTTCATCGTGACTTTTGTCCTTCATAAAAAGCAGATACTTGTGCAAATCTCTCTCATAAGACTCGACCGTATTCCGGGCTAGCCCTTTTTCAACGGCCAGAAAATCAAGAAATTTGCTGAGAATATCGTTTTTCATAAAAATGCTGAAACTGCTGTCTCTTGCTTTAATTCTATGTTATAACAGCGGAAAAAGCAAGTAAGGTATATATTGTCGCAGGAGAATGGGGATATTCTGGCCGCTGGAATGGGGTTATGCCGGTTCAGGTCATGACTCTGAAATCTTTTAAACGTTCTCGACGTAAATAATGTAGAATCGTTTCATCCTCCTCCGAAAATCATCATGCAGGGCTATAAGAAACTGCGCCGCCTTTGTCTGGTTTCCGTTCGACATTCGAGGGCCTTCCTTGCCAGGGCGTTCTCCACATATTCAAAGGAGCATCCTATTTCCGGGATGAAGATCCCATCAAGCGAGATCGAGGTGACGATTTACGGGGTACTATCAGCCCTGTTTCCGGAATCTCATGGGCAGGATGCTCCGGTAGAATCTCTTTGACAACATCCAGGATAGTCGCATGCTCCTTGTCTTTTTAATTCCCCGCATATCCGTGGGCCGAGAGCAAGCAAGCGGATTCTGCTCAGCTTCAGTCGATATCCCCAGCACGTTCTTATAGCATTCCCGGTTGAAGAGGCTGCGATCCTCAAACGGCGCTTACTCTCCCAATGAGATCTTTTATGTTTCCGACGCCTTGTTCCGCCATCACGTTCTCGATGCCTGACAGGACCTCGAGTGTTGCACGTGGATTCATGAAATTTGCCGTTCCCACAGCTACGGCTGAAGCACCGGCAAGAATGAACTCCAATGCATCCTCTCCGGTTACGATGCCCCCCATACCGATGATCGGCAGCGGAACCTTTTTCGCCACCTGCCACACCATACGCACGGCCACAGGCCTAATCGCGGGACCGGACAGGCCGCCGGTACAGTTCGCAAGCCGAGGTCTCCTGCACCGCACATCGATTGCCATGCCAAGGAGCGTATTGATGAGCGAGAGCCCGTCGCATCCCGCGTCACGCGCTGCACTAGCAAACTCGGTCACGTCTGTAACGTTCGGCGATAGCTTGGCGATGAGCGGCAGCCTTGTTTTTTTACGGACTGCGGATAGAAGCCCGAAGGTGGCCCGAAGGTCCGTACCAAAGGCCATGCCACCAGCCTTCACGTTCGGGCAGGAGATGTTAACCTCGATGCCTGCAATCCCTTGGGCTCCATCGAGCCGTTCGGCCACGCACACGTACTCCTCAAGGCTGAAGCCGAATATGTTGACGATAACCGCAGTGTCGAATTTTCTGAGAAAGGGAAGTTTTTCTCGCAGAAAGACATCGACGCCGGGGTTTTCAAGCCCGATGGCGTTCAGCATGCCCGACGGTGTTTCCCAGATCCGCGGCGGAGGATTGCCCTTGATAGGCTTGAGCGAAACGCCCTTTACGATCACACCACCGAGCTTGTTCAGGTCGAGGAATTCGGCGAACTCCTCGCCGTATCCGAACGTGCCTGAGGCGGTGAGCACGGGGTTCTTGAGCTTGATCCCGGCGATGTTCACGGAGAGATCGGGTCTTGCCGGCAGTTTCATTTTTGTCATGACAAGTAAGAAATAAATAATCCAACGACGCAAAGTTTTTATCGTAACGGCGCGAAGAGCACCAGGGAACGCATAAGAGTCATTACAATAATCAAATTTGGTATTGCTTGGCGGCTACGCTCCTCGCAATGATGCAACCGTAATTGCGTTTGAATACTTTTTTCACCCTCATCTACCCATCGCGTTCTTCGCTGTTAAAGATTTTAGCTCTGACTCGCCAGGGTTAGGCTCCTTGCTTTCGGTGTGGAATCGGCAATCGTACCTGCTCTCCCCACGCAATCTCCCGCGCGTCGAACACCGGCCCTTCTTTGCATGCTCGCTTGTAACCGCCTGCAAGCATTGGGATCGAGCAACCCATGCAGGCGCCGAGACCGCAGGCCATTCGCTCTTCCATCGATACATAACAGGGCATCGAATGTTCTGCAGCTATCCTGCTTACGGCAGCAAGCATGGAATGCGGTCCGCATGCGTAGAGGACGAGATGGGTCTTCTGTTCCATATTCGTCAGGAACTCATTCAGAATATCGGTAGTCATCCCCCTGGTACCCATACTGCCATCTTCAGTGGCTATATGCACCTTTAAGACAGTATCTTTAAAACTTTTTATGATGCCGCTGGGAGGCAGACATTCTTTATTTTTTGAGCCTATGAAAAGGTGTGCGCGAGAGCCGGCCCGCTGCGACAAAAAATACAATGGAGGAAAACCGCTTCCGCCAGCAACTAGAACAGGCGTCATCCCTTTGGCCGGCATCGGAAAACCTTTTCCGAGCGGGCCGAGCAGATTTAGGTCATGGCCTGGTTCCATGCCGGTGAGCAGTGTGGTGCCCCTTCCGACAACACGGTACACTATTTCGATGGATGATTTTGAAGGGACAGAAGAGACGCCGAAAGGACGGGCAAGGAGGGGGTCCAAGGTCTCTGATACCCTGAGCATTACGAACTGGCCCGGAAGCGCGGCAGCGGCCGCTTCCGGGACCCTGAGCACCAAGCGGTAGTACCCCCTGCCGACAGATTTGTGAGTAAGTATTGTTGCCTTGTGAAGCCTAGTCGAAGGCAATCTCTATCTCCTGTATTTCGTATTCCACGGTCCTGGCCGGCGCTTTGATCACTACGATATCACCAACCTTGTGCCCGATAAGCGCTTTGCCCACGGGAGACTGCACTGATATCTTTCCCTTTTTTAGGTCAGCCTCCTCCTGGCCGACAAGGGTATATTTTTTAATATCTCTCGATTCTGTGTCCTCAAGCGTCACCGTCGAACCGAACACCACTTTTTCGTTCGTGAGTTTCGATACGTCGATGATCTGGGCATGAGAAAGCTTATGTTCCAGTTCCCGTTTCTTGGCATCGAGATGGCCCTGCCGCTCCTTCGCGGCATGGTACTCCGCATTCTCCGACAGATCTCCATGCGCACGTGCTTCTTCAATGTCTTTTATGTTCTTGGGCCGCTCAACCTTGATGATCCGTTCTAATTCCTGCTTGAGCTTCTCATAGCCCCCTTTGGTCATTGGTATCTTCTGCGTCATGATGAATGATACTCCTGAATGGATTTTACCTGTAAATGATTCCTCTTGATCGCCGCAATACCACGCACCGCGGCCTTTGCTGCCGAGATCGTCGTGAAATAGGGAATGCCCTTCATTAGCGTGGTACGCCGGATGGAATAGGAGTCCTTCTGCGCCTCGGCGCCGTAGACCGTGTTGATGACGAAATCAACCTGCATGTCCTTGATCTGGTCCACGATATGTGGCCGGCCTTCGGTCACCTTGTTCACGGTCTCGACCGTGATCCCCCGTTTCCTGAGATAATCCGCGGTGCCTCTCGTTGCCACGATTAAGAAGCCCTCCTTTTCCAGCCCCTGCGCCACCTCAAGCAGCCCCGGTTTGTCCTTGTCTTTAACGCTCAGGAACACGCGTCCTGAAACGGGCATGGGATTGCCCGCCGCCATCTGCGACTTGGCGAAGGACATGCCGAAGTCCATGTCTATTCCCATCACTTCGCCCGTGGACTTCATCTCCGGCCCGAGGAGCGTGTCTACGCCAGGGAACTTGGCAAAGGGGAACACGGCTTCCTTGACCGCGATGTGCTTGATCTTCACCTCTTTCGTGAAGCCGAGTTCAGCGAGTGTCTTGCCTGCCATCACCCGCGCTGCGAGCTTGGCAAGCGGCACACCGATGGCCTTGCTCACGAACGGTACGGTCCTCGAGGCACGGGGGTTCACTTCGAGCACGTAGATCCGTCCTTCTTTAACCGCAAACTGTATGTTCATGAGCCCTACCACGCCGAGCTCAAGTGCGAGCGCCCGTGTCTGACGGTCAATCTCGCGAATGATGTTCTGCGGAAGCGAAAAAGGGGGCAGTGAGCACGCTGAATCACCGGAGTGTACCCCGGCCTCTTCGATGTGCTCCATGATTCCCGCGACAACTACCATCTTCCCGTCCGATATCGCATCCACATCGATTTCAACGGCATCCTCGAGATACTTGTCAACGAGCACCGGACGTTCAGGAGAGGCTTTGACGGCACGGGACATGTAGTTCCTGACGCTCTCCTCGTCGTACACGATCTCCATGGCCCGACCGCCGAGCACATAGGACGGACGCACCATGACGGGATATCCGATGCGGTTTGCGGCATCCACGGCTTCGTCGCAGGAAATGGCAGTCCCGCTTTCGGCCTGTAGCATTCCGAGCCTCTCCAGGAGTTCCTTGAATCGCTTCCGGTCTTCGGCCCGGTCAATGCTGTCGGGCGACGTACCGAGGATACGCACACCTGACTGTTCGAGCGGCACCGCTAGCTTGAGCGGCGTCTGTCCCCCGAACTGCACGATCACGCCGATGGGCTTCTCCCGATGTATAATATGTAAAACATCTTCGAGTGTCAAGGGTTCAAAGTACAGACGATCCGACGTATCATAGTCCGTGCTCACGGTCTCAGGGTTGCAGTTCACCATGATGGTCTCGTACCCGTCTCCTTTGAGAGCGAAGGCCGCGTGTACGCAGCAGTAATCGAACTCGATGCCCTGGCCGATCCTGTTCGGCCCGCCACCCAGGATCACTACCTTTTTCTGGTCTGTGGGTTTCGCCTCGCACTCCGAAGTGAGGAGGAATTGCGGAGTAGAGGTGTTTGCAGTTGAATTCTTAGACGCCCTAGCCTCGGGACTCTCCATCTTGTAAAAAGGTTTTTCATAGGTAGAGTAAAGGTACGGTGTATGCGCCTCGAATTCCGCTGCACACGTGTCCACGGTCTTGAACACCGGCGTGATGCCCAGTTCCATGCGCATCTTCCTCACCGCGTCTTCGGTGGTCGTAAGCAGTTTGGCGAGCCTGCGGTCTGAGAAGCCATACTCTTTTGCCAGTCTGAGAGGATGGTCCAGAGTGCTTGTCTTGTCGAACATGACGCGGGGACCCTGTTCCCTGATCTCCTTTTCCCGGTCAATAATCTGTTTGATCTGGTTGAGGAACCAAGGGTCGATCTTCGAGAGGCTGAACACCTCATTCACACTCATTCCTATGCGGAAACCGTCCGCGATATACCAGAGCCGCTCCCAATTAGGGACACTGATCTTCTGGCGGATGTCCGCGATGCCGTGCTCAGGGTCCGCATCCCGGTCGCGACGTGATTCGAACCCGTAGCGGTCTATCTCGAGCGAGCGGAGCGACTTCTGAAGCGCTTCCTTGAAGGTCCTGCCTATCGACATGGCCTCGCCAACTGATTTCATCTGCGTGGTCAAGGTGGCATCGGCCTGCGGGAACTTCTCAAACGCGAAGCGCGGGTACTTCACGACCACATAATCGATGGTCGGCTCGAAGGACGCGGGTGTGGCCCTGGTGATATCGTTCGTGATCTCGTCAAGGGTGTAACCGACGGCGAGCTTGGCGGCGATCTTTGCGATGGCAAAGCCCGTGGCCTTGGATGCGAGCGCCGAGCTGCGGGACACGCGAGGGTTCATCTCGATCACGACCATCTTGCCGTCCACGGGGTTCACCGCAAACTGGATGTTCGACCCCCCCGTGTCCACGCCGATCTCGCGGATGATCCGGAGCGAGGCGTCCCGCATGATCTGATATTCCTTGTCCGTTAGTGTCTGTGCCGGCGCCACGGTGATGCTGTCACCGGTGTGTATGCCCATGGGATCAAGGTTCTCGATGGAGCAGACGATCACGACGTTGTCCTTGGTATCGCGCATCACTTCGAGCTCGAACTCTTTCCATCCCACGACAGATTCTTCAACCAGCACCTGGTGCACCGGGCTTGCCTCGAGGCCGCGCGTGATCAGGTCTGAGAATTCTTCCTTATTATAGGCGATACCGCCGCCGGTGCCCCCGAGGGTAAATGCGGGACGCAGAATAACGGGGAAACCGACCGTTTCGAGCAACTCATATGCCTGCTCCTTGCTTGTCGCAAACCCGCTCTTGGGTACTGAAAGACCGATGTTCTCCATCGCCTCCTTGAACAACTCGCGATCTTCCGCCTTCTTGATCGCCGGAAGTTTGGCGCCGATAAGCTCGACATTATATTTTCCAAGCGCACCGGACTCAGCGAGGGCCACAGCCGTGTTGAGCGAGGTCTGGCCTCCCATAGTAGGGAGCAGGGCGTCGGGCCGCTCCCGCTCGATAATCTTCTCCACCACTGTTGTTGTGATCGGCTCGATGTACGTACGGTGCGCCATCTCCGGATCGGTCATAATCGTGGCAGGGTTCGAGTTTATGAGCACAATCTCGTACCCCTCTTCCCGGAGCGCCTTGCACGCCTGCACTCCCGAATAGTCGAACTCGCAGGCCTGACCGATCACGATCGGCCCTGATCCGATAATTAGAATCTTTTTAATGTCTGTCCGCTTCGGCATGTAATCCTCTACCTCACAGTCCCGATAATCTGATAAACGTCCTGGAGAAAGGGGGGAAATGGATGACGGAGAACAAAGATGCTATCATTCCTTATTTCCCTTTCTTTCTCTTCCCCATTTTGCCTTAGTCAATGTTTTGTATCCATCCGTTTTCGAGTCCGTACTTCTGCATGATCTGATAGGCCTCTTCATACTCATCTGACGTAATCCTGCGCGACAGCTCCTTGATCTCATGCGCCTTGTACGCCGGGAAGTACTGTGCCATGAGGCTGACGTACACGTTCTTTGAGACATCGTTCGCGAGGAACTTCATGATTTCCTCGGTGCCGGAGAGTCCGTTGGGAAGGACCAGATGGCGTATGATCAGCCCCCGCATCGCGATCCCCTCCTCATCGAACACCACGTTACCGACCTGCCGGAACATTTCCTTGACCGCCGCTCGGTTAATCTCCGGATAGTGCGGTGCGACCGAGTATGTGCGGGCTACGGCATCAACCGAATACCGCATGTCCGGTAGATAGATATCGACGATTCCGTCGAGCAGACGAAGCGCTTCCAGTGACTCATACCCATTAGTGTTGTACACGATCGGGAGGATGAATCCCCGCTCGCGCGCAATGCTGAAGGCCTTCAGTATCTGCGGCATGAAGTGCGTTGGCGTCACCAGGTTCAGGTTGTGGCACCCCTGTTCCTGCAGCCAGATCATCTGACATGCCAGCTCTCCCGGCGTTCGTTCCGTGCCGTTGCCCAACTGGCTGATGGGATAGTTCTGGCAGTATGCGCAACGCAGATTGCAGTTGGTCAGAAAGATCGTGCCCGAGCCTTTGGTACCCGAGAGCGCAGGTTCTTCACCGTAATGTGGGCTGACGCTCGAGATGACGGGATTTAATCCTGATCTGCAGAAACCAATTTTGTCATTCTTTAATCGGTTCACCCCGCATTCGCGGGGGCAGACACGGCAAGACTCCATCAGCTTATAAGCCGCCTCGACCCGTTTTTGTAACTCTGTTTCTGAAATCGCTGAAATCATGCAAACCGCTCAGTCCCTAAGACACAAAGACGCTTGAGAGACAGTTCATTGGTACTCGACTTCGCGTCGTGGTGCTTTCATGGTACTTTTGTCTTGTCTCTTTGCTTTATGCTTCTCCATCATCTCCACGAATCGCTTGAAGAGGTACCTGCTGTCATGTGGCCCGGGAGACGCCTCGGGATGGTACTGGACAGAAAAAGCAGGCAATGTCTTGTGCTGAATTCCCTCGCAGGTATTGTCGTTCAGGTTCATGTGCGTCAACACAACTTTGTCCTTCACGGTCTCCATGTTCACGGCAAAGCCATGATTTTCCGCCGCGATCTCGACCCTGTGCGTGGTCAAATCCATGATCGGCTGGTTTGCGCCATGATGACCGAACTTGAGCTTGTACGTCTTTCCTCCGAGAGCGAGTCCCAAAAGCTGCTGTCCGAGGCAGATGCCGAAGATCGGCTTCTTGCCCAAGAGCTTTCTGATGTTCTCGATCGCGTAGGTCACCGGCTCCGGATCGCCGGGACCGTTCGAAAGGAACACGCCGTCAGGGTTCATGCCGAGCACCTCTTCGGCCGGCATCGTTGCCGGAACAACCGTGACATCACATCCCGCGTTCGTAAGCAGGCGAAGAATATTCCTTTTGATGCCGTAATCGTACGCAACAACTTTATACTGAGTCGATACCTTCCGAGCGTACCCCCTTTCCAGGTTCCAGTCGCTCTCATCCCAGGCATACGGTGTTTTGCAGGTGACCTCCTTGACTAGATCAAGGCCGCTCATTTTTGGAAGAATCGTTGCCTTGGTTACCAGGCTCTCGGGATTCATGTCCCGCGTTGAGATAATGCCCGGCTGCGCCCCGAAATCGCGCAAATGACGGGTCAGTGCCCTTGTATCGATTCCCTGGATCCCCACGATACCGCTCTCATTCAGATACTGATGCAGGGATTTCTTCGTCCTCCAGTTGCTCGGGAAATCGATGTATTCCTTGACGATGAAGCCTTCGACATAGGGTCTGCCTGACTCGACGTCTTCGTCGTTCACACCGTAACTCCCGATCTGGGTGTAGGTCATCGTCACAATCTGGCCTTTGTAAGAGGGGTCCGTCAGGATCTCCTGGTACCCGGTCATGCTCGTATTGAATACGACCTCACCCGAAGTCTCGCCTTCCGCCCCGAAGGAGTGTCCTTCGAAGACCATCCCATCAGCCAATGCAAGAATCGCTTTTTTCATGCTTTCTCTATCCTTTTTTTGCCGTTTAGTTCGCTGAGCATGCGGAGTTTTAAAACGTGAACATGTAATCTTGAATCCTAAACCTATCTTTCACCGTGTTTCCTACGTTCCCGCTGTTAAAATTTATCCCGGATTTTGCCGTTTATGTCCACCACTTCTGCGCTAACCTTGTCTCCGTCAACAGTCACGAAGACATAATGGTAAAAGCCCCCCTCTTCGTCTTTGGCGTACAGCGGCGCCCCTCCACCTCCGGTAATGACATGGGGTATCCCGTCAACGGTCTTTCTACGATAAAGGTGTTCATGGCCGGCGAAGACCATGGTGACCTTCCGTGCCACGAAAAGCGCTTGGAGCCGGTCCCTGTCTTCCGGGAACTTGTCGAGGCTGCTCCCTACATGCTTCCCTCTCCCCTGTTCCGTATCCGTATAAAGCGGGTGATGAATGAAAACGAACTTGTGCGTCGCCTTTGAGTTCGCCAGCACGCCTTCTAGCCATTTGAACTGCTCTCCGGTGATCTTCTTCTCCTCCCCTTCGATAGAGGAGTCAAGCACAAGGAAGAGACAGTTCCCTGCAGTAAAGGAATAATAGAGCTCATTTCCCGGGAGGTCGACCTGCTCCTTAAAGGTGTGCTCGCTCCCCATAACTTCAGGGCGCACATCATGGTTCCCGACCGTCAGAAAGTACGGCACTGTCACAACCTTCGATAACTCCCAGAATTTGGCCCACTGCTCGCGGTTGCCAGGCGTTGCGATCTGGTCTCCTGTATTGATGACAAAACTCGGCTTCTGATTCATCGCCCTGCCGATCAGGTGCCGATACACATCATCTCCCGAACGATTATCACCGAGTACCACGAAATTGAACTGTGTCGGGAGTTTCTCCAGCGCGGCAACATTCCGGTTGATCTGCCCAACCGGCGCCGCACATGCTGGCACTAAGGTCAAAACAATGAGGAGAAGCGTCCCGATGTACTTATGTTTACGATATATTTTACTCATGGCCTTTGTTCCTTTGCCTTGATCCTAGATCTTTCCACCAACGATCGTATGGACTGCTTTGCCTCTCAGCTTCCATCCATCGAAGGGTGTATTCTTCGATTTCGATTTGAACTGGGATGCAGCCACTGTCCAGTCCTCATTTAAATCAATTATCGTTATATCGGCATCCGCGCCTGCCGAGAGTGTTCCTTTGTCCAGTTTGAGGATCAACGCGGGATTGACGCTGAGTTTACGGATTGCCTCGGTCAGCGAGAGAACATCCTCGTGCACCAGCTTGAGCGTAAGTCCGAGAGCTGTCTCAAGCCCGACGATACCGAAAGGCGCGTAGTCGAACTCGCCAGACTTCTCGTCCATGGCGTGAGGCGCGTGGTCCGTCGCGATCACATCAAGGGTCCCGTCCGTGAGGCCCTGCTTGACAGCGGCGACATCGTCAACTGTTCGAAGCGGCGGGTTCATCTTCGCCAGGGTATTGTACCCCCGCACAGCCTCCTCGGTCAAAGAAAAGTAGTGGGGGCAGGTCTCAGCCGTGACTTTGACGCCTCTGGATTTCGCGTCGCGGATCATCCGAACGGAACCGGCGGTGCTCACATGGGCGATATGGAGCCTGGCGCCCGTAAGTTCGGCCAGCGAGATGTCCCTGGCCGTCATAACGTCCTCTGCCGCACGGGGTATGCCCCGAAGCCCGAGTTCCGTCGACACAATGCCCTCGTTCATCACCCCTTTGCCGGACAGGATGCTGTCCTCACAGTGAGAGATAATGAGCATGTCGAATATCTTTGAATATTCCATAGCGCGACGCATCATGGAGGCGTTCATCACGGGCTGGCCGTCGTCCGAAATTGCGACGCATCCTGCAGCGTGAAGTTCACCCATCTCTGCCAGTTCCTCGCCTCTGGATGCCTTCGTGATCGCGCCGATCGGGAAGACCTGCGTCGACGCGTTTCTGGCTTGGGCAAGAATAAACTCGGTGACCGAGCGGTTGTCGTTCACGGGGTTCGTATTCGGCATGCAGCAGACCGACGTGAACCCGCCGATCTTTGCCGCCGCGGTCCCGGTAGTGATCGTTTCTTTATACTCGAATCCCGGCTCACGAAGATGCACGTGCATGTCGATGAGACCGGGGGCCACGAACATGCCCGCAGCGTCGATGACCTTGCAGCCGTTCGCAGGGAGAGATCCCGGCTTGCCGAGCTTGGAGATCTTGCCGTTGGATACGAGAACGTCAAGCTTTTCGTCCACTTTGTTCGCGGGATCGGCGAGATGGCCGTTTTTGATGAGAATTTTCATAGTAACATTACCAAGAATCAGGAAGCGGCACGCGTTCCGGACCCTGGACCTCTTCTTTTACGTCTCGGTCTTGCTTCCTCCTGACAACAGGAACATCACTGCCATCCGGACCGCCACCCCGTTCGTAACCTGCTCGAGAATTACCGGCGTGCTATCAGCCACCTCTGATGAGATCTCCACGCCGCGGTTCATAGGGCCAGGATGCATCACCATGACATGTTTTGCTGCCCGCGCGACCCGCACCTGGTTCAGCCCATACAGCCTCGCATACTCGCGTACGCCTGGGAAAAGCCCCGCGGCTTGACGCTCGAGCTGGAGCCGGAGCATCATGATCACGTCCGCGCCTTCAACCGCCTCATCCGTATCGTAGTGTACCTCTGCCCCAATACGATCGATCCCCGGTGGGAGCATCGTCGGCGGGCCGCAGACCCTTACCTTTGCCCCCATGGCAGTGAGACCGTAAACGTTAGACCGCGCCACGCGGCTGTGCGCGATATCACCCACGATGACGACTGTCAGCCCTTCAAGCCTGCCGAGCATTTCACGGATCGTGAACATATCGAGCAACGCCTGCGTCGGATGCTCATGAAAACCGTCCCCGGCGTTTATCACCGAGCTCTTGAGACGCGTAGACAAGTACTCTGGGGCGCCCGAGCAGGAATGGCGAACGATAATAATGTCGCATTTCATGGCTTCGATGTTTCGGGCTGTATCGAGGAGCGTCTCGCCTTTGACCACGCTGGATGTCGACGTAGAGATGTTAATCACATCGGCCGAAAGTCTCTTGCCTGCCAGTTCAAAGGACGTCCGCGTCCGCGTGCTTGCCTCATAGAACAGGTTGATCACGGTCTTCCCGCGGAGCGTCGGTACCTTCTTGATATCACGCTCGGACACGTCTTTGAACGTTGCGGCCGTATCGAGGATTTGTCGTATCTCTTCCGAGGCCATGCCTTTTATACCGAGCAGATCTTTTGAACTGAGCGCCATAGTCAGACCTTTGGGGTCATGGGGCCAGAATCCTTATCCAAGGCAACGCATACCCCCGTGACCTTATCGCTATTCCCCCAGAATCACTACCTTCTCTTCCACTCCATCCTCTATGAGCATCACTTCCACCTTCTCCTTTGCCGAGGTCGGTAGGTTCTTGCCGACATAATCGGCACGGATCGGGAGTTCCCGGTGTCCCCGGTCAACGAGTACTGCGAGCTGGATGCGCCGTGGCCTGCCGTAGTCCATGACGCTGTTCAACGCCGCCCTGATGGTCCTGCCGGTGAAGAGCACATCGTCCACGAGCACCATCATCTTGTCCTTGATGTCGAAGGCGATATCCGTGGCCTGGGGCACGGGTTGGGACTTGCGCGTCGATAGATCGTCCCGATACATGGTGATGTCCAGGCTTCCGACCGGCGGTTCAACGCCTTCGATTTCCCTTATCCTTGCGGCAAGCCGTTTGGCGAGGTGCACGCCGCCCCGCTGAATACCGACAAGAATGAGGTCTTTCGCGCCTTTGTTCTTTTCCAGGATCTCGTGAGCGATTCTCGTTAATGCCCGTTCGATGCCGGCTTTGTCGAGTATCAAAGCTTTTTCCTTGAGGCTCATCGTCTCAACTCCCCAAAGACATTGATAAAAGACACAAAAAAACCTTCTCCCCAATTTGGGAAGAAGGTTCGCCTGTGGATAAAGAGCGTTATTCCGCTATTATAATTTTTCATCTCTTGCCCTTCCTGGCCTCTCAGGACCAGACTTAAAGAGGATTGCTGTGACGAATTAACAATACCCCAACCAATGCATTTCTGTCAAGAACTTTCTTTATTCGGCTAAACCAGCACTATCGGTAGTGCATAAGTACGTCCGGCCCGGTCCTTCCTGGTTAGCTTTTGACCTTGTTCAACAACCATGCTATGTTCTTCCCAAGGTTCTTCATGGTCTGCACACCTTCCGCATCATTGTTCACCTCGCCCGGCTGACGCCCGATAGCCAGGTTCCAATAGCTCGATCCCGGGACGATCATCTGGTTGATGAGGAAGAATGAGTTGAGAGAATTAAAGACATGCATGGCGCCTGCGCGCCTCACGGCAACGACGCCCGCTCCCACCTTGCGTTTGAGCATGTCCCCATTCGCTCTCGATACCATGCCGCACCGCTCAATCAAAGCCTTCATGCCGGCGGATACGTCGGCGAAATACGTGGGCGATCCAAGTAGAATGCCATCGGCCTCGATCATTTTCTGGATGCATTCATTAATGATGTCCTTTTCTACAGCGCACCGCTTGTTCTTGTTCTCAAAGCATTTGTAACACGCGATGCATCCCTGGATCGGCTTCCCAGCCAGCGTGTACATCTCGGTCCCGATACCTTCCGCTTTTAACTCCTCAAAAACCATATTGAGGAGAATGGACGTGTTCCCATCCTTCCGAGCGCTGCCGTTAAATGCTATTACTTTCATATATCGCCTCCCTTAATTCTATGATGAAATATTTTCCTGATCGATCATTACCGCTGGAATGTTATAACACAAAAGCCCATATTTTAAAACGATATTTTGTATTATCGCTTCACGCACGAAACAGGAATGCGACGATCGACGCGTTCTTCTCACAAATGCCTTTACAACATTCAGCAGTGCGACTAAAATGATATTGAGGTGACGAATGATCGAGCTGAAAAATGTCAGCCGAATGTATGCACACGGGACTAAAGAAATCCAGGCCCTGCATGGCATTACGCTCAGCATCAATGCGGGGGAGTTCCTTTCCGTCATGGGTCCGAGCGGGTCAGGCAAGAGCACGCTCCTCAACATCATCGGCGGCCTGGATCAGCCGACCTCGGGAGAGATCTTTATCGACAACCGGCCGCTCCACGGAATCTCCGATGACGAGCTCACGCTCATCAGGCGGAGGCGCGTGGGGTTCATTTTCCAGTTCTTCAATCTTCTGCCTATACTGACGGCAGCCGAGAACGTGAGCCTCCCACTCCTGCTTGAGGGCTTTCCCTATTCAAAGGTCAAGCCGAAGGCCGAGTCGCTCTTGCGAAAGGTTGGGCTGGGAGAGCGCATCGATCATCGGCCTGAGCAGCTCTCCGGCGGAGAGATGCAACGCGTGGCGATCGCACGCGCGCTAATCGCGGACCCCGCCGTGCTGCTGGCTGACGAACCAACGGGCAATCTCGACTCGCGCACGAGCGCGGAGATATTCCTCCTGCTCAAGGACCTGCACACTGAGGGCCAGACGATCGTCATGGTAACGCACGATTCGAAAGCTGCTGCTTATGGGACGAGGATCATCACGCTCCGGGACGGAACCATATCCGAAGATAGCACTGCCGGGGGCCACACATCATGAATATCAGGAACCTGTTCCGCTTCATCAGCCTAAGGCGTTTAAAGCTGCAGAAGGTCCATACGATCATGACGGTCGCGGGGATATGCCTCGGCGTTGCAGCCATCGTCTCCATCGGCATTGTGAACAAAAGCGTTATGCGCTCTTTCGAAGATTCGATCAATCGCGTCACCGGCAGGGCCGCGCTTCAGGTCACCGGTCCGGCGTCAGGGTTTCCCGAGGGCATTCTCGAACGCGTTCAGACCGTACCCGGGGTGGAATATGCGGTCCCCGTGATCGATACGCAGGGCATCCTCTCCGGCGCGAAAGAGCCTTCGCTCATGATCCTCGGCGTTGATGTGCTCCAAGACAGCAACATCCGCGATTACAAGCTCACGGATGAGAGTGCCGATATTCCCGATCCGCTTTTGTTCCTCGCTAGGCCGGACTCGATCCTCCTTACCCGCGCCCTCGCAGCACGCGAAGGGATAACGATCGACCAGAAGATCAAGGTCCAGACGGTTCGCGGCATCCAGACCTTTCGCGTGCGCGGTCTTTTAAACCCCGAAGGCCCAGCCAGGACCATGGGCGGCAACATCGCCATCATGGACCTGCCCGCTGCCCAGATGGCCTTCGGCAAGGAGGGACGCATCGACAGGATAGACATCAGCCTGATCCACGGCTCCGACCTCGAGACCGTGAGGAGCAGCATTCAAAGGACGATCCCCGAAGGATACAGCGTCGAGACGCCCGCCGGTCGCACCAAGCAGGTCGAGATTCTTATCTCCCATTTCCAGAAGAATATTAACCTCATCAGTTTCATCGCTGTATTCGTTGGCATGTACCTTATCTATAACGCCGTATCAATCTCCGTGGTGCAGCGGAGAAAAGAGATCGGCATCCTGCGCGCCCTTGGCACTACGCGAAGCCAGATCATCAGGCTTTTCCTGGGTGAGACCTTTATTATCGCGATCGTGGGCTCTGCGCTCGGTGTCGGGCTAGGCATCTTTTTTGCCCAATCGGCGATAGGCATGGTCGGTCAAGCCGTATCCGAACTGTACCTGAGGACATCGGTCACTGAAGTGGCCATCCCCGGCATGAACCTCGTGGTCGGATTTATTACAGGCATTGTTGCGAGTCTGGCCGCCGCTCTCTTCCCGGCGCTCACGAGCGCGCGAATAACGCCCATATCGGCAATCCGTTCTGTACCCTATTCCGAAGAGGGGTTTCTCTCGGGAGGAAAGCTCAAGGTGGCCTCTTCATTACTGGTCAGCCTCACGGTGGCGCTGCTGATCCTTTATAAAACTTCAGAATCCTCCCCATACCTGCATTCCACACCAACCATGTTTGCCGCCACGATATTCCTCCTCCTCGGAATCTCCCTAGCAACGCCCTCTGTGCTTCAGGGTTTCCTTGCGCTATTCCGTAGCATGGTCGCGCCTCGCGTTGGTGCTGCCGGAAGATTGGCGGGTCTCAACCTCCAGAAAAATATCGGACGGAACGCCGTGGCAGTCGCAGCCATCTTTTTCGGCATCTCGGTCTTCGTGAGCTCAGCCGGGATCATTTACAGCACGAAGATGTCAGTGCTCGATTGGATAGACTCGTACGTGCGCGGGGACATCATCGTGACCTCCGGCCACCCCATCGCAACCACAGGCGCCCAGAACATCCCTATGCCCGTCGACATGTGGAAGGATATCGAAAAAATTCCGGGAGTACTCTCTGCAGACCCCTTCCGAAAGATCTATGTGAACTACCACGGCAGGCGCATCCTGCTCATGGTCCTGGACATACCGCGCAGGATGAAGTACAGCCCGTTCATCGTCGTAAGTGGGAACCGCAATGACATGTTGCGAATGCTTCCGGACCAGAACTACATCGCCATGAACGAAGCGCTCTCTGCGCAGGAGCATGTCAAGCCGGGCGACTCGATCCTCCTCCCGACGCCTGAAGGGCCGGTTGAATTCAGGATAGCGGTAATCGACGTTGACTACAGCTCAGACTCAGGCTCAATCCTCATGGATATCCATACCTATCAGCGCTACTGGAAGGAATTCCTCGCGGATTCCTTCTCGGTTCGAGTGCAATCGAAGGAAAATGTCGAAACAGTACGAGATGAGATCGTCAAAAGCTTCGGGATCGACCGTAAACTGTTTGTCCTACCGGCCCGAGATTTCAAGAACGAAATCCGCAAGGTCATCGACCAGGGCTTCGCCGTCGACCATGCGATCAACATCATCACCATCCTGATCGCATGCCTCGGCATCATCGTCACCCTGCTCGCGTCCGTTCTCGAGCGTACTCGCGAGATCGGGATTCTCCGCTCCATCGGCATGCTGCGGCGCCAGGTCTCGCGTTTGGTCATAATCGAGTCCATGCTCCTCGGAATCATTGGAGGAGCTCTCGGCGCAGGAGCGGGAATCATCATCGGGTGGATGAGCCTCGAAGGGTTCCTCAAGGCCGACTATGGCGCGAGCATGCAATACCATATCAACTACACCTCGATCGTCTGGGCCCTGGCGCTCTCGACGCTGCTTGCCGCTTTGGCTGGCGCTTACCCGGCCCGGCGAGCAGCAAAGACCAATATCGTGGAGGCGCTTGCGTATGAATAATCACAGCTCAACAAGCCGAAAAATCCTATCACAATACCGCGAATGCGCAAAGAGCGCCAAGTGCGTCTTACGCTCATTTTTTAATGTTCTCCAAAAACCTTCGCGTCCTTTGCGTCTTGGCGGTTCGGCACCTCCGCCCGCGCTTGGCTTCTTTATTTCCGTTATGTTCTCGTCATTAGTGTTTCTTCCCGCGGCCCATGCCATGAGTGGACGTGAAGTATACGAGAAAGTGCATGAGGTGCGTTCGAAGGCGCTCGATCGGAAGACCGAGGCGATTATGATACTTTTTGATAAGGACGGCGGCAAGCGGACGAGGACCCTTACGGAATACAGCAAGAAAGCTGACCCCGAGGCATACAAGGTCCTCGTTGTGTTCAAGAGCCCCCCTGAACTGAAGAACGTCGGGTTCCTGATCCATGCCCATACCTTCGCCAATCGCGATCTCTGGGCCTATTTCCCCGAATACAAGCGCGTCAGGCGCATTGCGACAAGCTCTCAAGACGATTCCTTCTTCGGGTCGGATTTTTCGTACGACGACTTCGGCGGGCCGCCGAACCTCGACGACTACAAGTTCAGCATTATGAAAGAAGAGGTCGTAAGCGGCAAGCCCTGCTACGTGGTCGAGGTTACGCCAAAGATCCGTCGTAAATACACACGCTACATAGCATGGGTGGCAAAGGACCTCTGGATACATCTCAAGATCGGATACTATCAGGGGAATGAAATCTACCGTACCGGAGAGTTCGCAGATGTCCGCATCATCGACGGCATTCCCACGCCGTTCAAGATCAACATGGAAAACAAGAAGACAAACCACCGGACCGAACTCACTATCGAAAGCATCCAGTATCAGACCCGTTTTTCAGACGACCTCTTCTCAGAACGTTCGCTTGAGCGTGCGGGAAGATAGCAACTATCAACCACAGATTCGTTCGAATGAGTACTGACAATAAATCCAGAAATGCCCACCCCAAGTCGGTCTCCCTTCGTCCCCCTGTCCCAAAGGAGGGTTGGCGGGACAGGATCACCCTACTCATCGTATGTATGGCGTTTTCCATCGTCTCCCCTTCATTCGCCGACGAATCTCTGTCCGTCTCAGGCAGGCTGGATCTCCGCGGTGTATATGCGCTGGATGACGACAGTGTGAAGGAAGACCCAAGCCTGATAGGACGCATCAAGATCGACACGCCGCCATCGGCATGGCAGTTCCATTCGTGGCTCGAAGGCGGGTGGGACGGCACCGTCAAGAGGCCGCCGCGGGACCATTCGGTCTTCAAAAACTACGATGAGGTCTATCAGAGCAACACACCCTACCTGGAGTTCAAGGAGATCTACGTAGTTCATTCGTCGGATGATCTCGATTTAAGGGCAGGAATCCAGCGCTTTGCCTGGGGAAGGCTCGACGAGTATCCGCCGAACGATCTCTTGAATCCCTGGGACTATACCCAGTTCATCTTAAAACCGCTCGAAGACCGGAAGATTGGCGTGCCCTCTGTCTCTGCGACATTGAGTAAGGGAAACTGGACCCATGAAGTGGTCTGGATCCCGGTCCTCGTTCCCTACCGGCTCCCCATGCCAGATGAGCGCTGGGCGGGCATATCGACGGCTGCAGCAATCGTCCGAGCGGTTCCGAATGCAGAAATCACTCCCCAGGAGCCCGACCTCCCTGA
>DATJZV010000013.1:0-11843 GCA_035498715.1 Nitrospirota bacterium | reverse complement strand
ATCTATGCTGAGACCATTGGGAACCCGAAGCTGGACATCCCCGATTTCGAGGCAATCGCGAAGATCGCTCACGATGCTGGTATCCCACTGGTTGTGGACAATACGGTGGGCGTCGGGCTGGTCAGGCCCATTGACTACGGTGTGGATATTATAACTATGTCCGCAACCAAATATATCGGGGGACATGGTACTTCCATTGGAGGCGTGATCGTGGATTCCGGAAAGTTCAACTGGGGCAACGGCAAGTTCCCGGAATTTATCGAGCCGGACCCGAGCTACCACGGTTTGAAGTTCTGGGACGTGTTCGGCAGCTTTCCCGGGTTGGGCAATGTGGCCTTTATCATCAAGGTGCGGGTTCAGCTCCAGCGCGATCTCGGCGCAGCACTTAGTCCTTTCAACGCCTTTTTGTTTCTCCAGGGGCTCGAAACGCTGCCACTGCGGGTAAGGAAACACTCGGAGAATGCTTTGAACGTGGCTGAATTTTTAAAAAAGCATCCCAAGATTTCCTGGGTCAACTATCCCGGTCTGCCGGAACACCAAAGTCATGCACTCGCCAAAAAGTACCTCAAGGGCGGCTTTGGCCCCATCCTGGGATTTGGAATCAAGGGCGGATTGGAAGCTGGAAAGAAATTCATCAATTCGGTGAAGCTCCTTTCCCATCTGGCCAACATTGGCGATACAAAGACCCTCGTGATCCATCCGGCGTCGACAACACACCAGCAGTTGACACCGGAAGAGCAAAGGGCAACAGGCGTGACTGCGGATTACATCAGGCTTGCTGTGGGCATTGAGGACGTCCAGGACATCATCGAGGACGTTGACCAGGCGCTTCAAAACGCATAGAGAGGCGCCGTCGGTATGACTCTTAAGCTAATCCGGGAAAACAAGAGAGACGACGAAAGCATCCACGGCGATACCGAGACGAAATCGTACACTTTCGATTCTCTGAAACTCGAGAGCGGCGAGGTGCTTTCGCCCGTAACCGTTGCGTATGAGGTGTACGGGAAGCTGAATGCGAGCAGGGACAATGCGGTCCTTATCTGTCATGCCCTCTCGGGTGACGCCCATGCTGCGGGAATCTGCGGAGAGATGTGGAAAACCGGCTGGTGGGACAAAATGATCGGGCCGGGCAGAGCCTTTGATACGGACCGGTATTTCGTCATCTGCTCCAACGTGATCGGCGGCTGCAAGGGCTCCACAGGCCCTTCGTCCCTCCATCCCGTGATGAAAAAACCCTACGGGCTCGACTTCCCCATCATCACCATAACGGACATGGTGAACGCCCAGGTGCGGCTCGTGGACCATCTGGGCATCAACGCGCTCCTGTCCGTGGCCGGCGGCTCCATGGGTGGCATGCAGGTACTGGAATGGATGGTTTCGCATCCAGAGAAGGTGAGGAGCGCTATCCCCATCTCGACGGCGGCGAGGCACTCACCGCAGCAGATCGCATTCAATGAGGTGAGCAGGCAGGCTATCATGGCCGACCCGAACTGGAAAGGCGGTGAATACTACAGTGGGCCGCAGCCAGACCGGGGTCTTGCACTGGCGCGCATGATCGGCCACATCACGTACATGAGCGACGTGTCCATGGCGGATAAGTTCGGAAGGAGGTACCGGCAAGAGCGGCGTCCTTTCAAGTTTACCGCCGATTTCGAGGTGGAGGGCTATCTCCATCACCGAGGCAACAGCTTCGTGGAACGCTTCGACGCCAACTCGTACCTTTACATCACCAAGGCCATGGACTACTTCGACGTCTCGCGCGGCAGGAAGCTTCACGAGGTTTTCGGGGGGAAACCGGTCAAGGTGCTCGTCATCGCCTTTAAATCGGACTGGCTCTATCCGGCGTACCAGTCCCAGGAGATCATCAAAGCATGCAAACTGGCCGGACTGGACGCGACGTATTGCGAAATAGACTCCACCTACGGACACGATGCGTTCTTGCTCGAGACGGAGGAGGAGACGCATCTCATCAAGTATTTTCTTGAGAATATTTCTTGAGGGAAGGGACGAATATGAGATCCGATGGCGTGAAGCTGGAACATCGGGTGATCCTCGACCTGGTACGTATCGGGTCATCCGTCCTGGACCTCGGTTGCGGGGATGGAGAGTTGCTATCCCTGCTGGTAAGCAAGAAAAGGGTGCGGGCCCAGGGAATCGAGCGCGACGAGCAGGCGATCTACAAATGCGTTGCAAGGGGATTGAGCGTGGTCCACGGTGACATCAATACAGGCCTGTCGGAGTACGGAAACAAGTCGTTCGACTATGTAATCTTCGACCAAAGCCTCCAGCAGGTGAGGCAACCCGACCTGGCGCTCGGCGAAGCGCTACGTGTCGGCGGTGAAGTGATTGTTGCCTTTCCGAATTTCGCTCACTGGTCTGCCCGGATGCAGATATTCTTCCAGGGAAGGACGCCGGTGACGCCCGCCCTGCCTAACGAGTGGCACGACACGCCGAACCTGCATTTCCTGAGTATTTCGGACTTCGTCGAATACTGCCGGGAGCGGTCAATCACGGTCTCGGAATCGCTCTTCGTCGACAGGAACAGGATGGTGAAAAGCCTGCCGAACCTTTTTGCGGAGGCCGGAATATTCCTTATCACACGCAGAAACGGAAAATAGCGTGGGACGGGAATTCAATAATATCCTTGACGCAACAGGCCGGACGCCGCTCATCAGGCTGAACAATATCACCAGAGGCTCAAATCCGTGAAAAAGTCGAGGCCTTCAATCCTGGAGGGAGTGTTACGGCATCCGGGTCCTTCGGAGGGAGAATAGCATGGCTAATGAAAACCCCGTGATTTTTCGAAACAGGAGAAAGCAATATCTGGTCGGGATGCTGCACGTTCCCCGGGAAATCAATGCTCCCCCGGTCCTTCTCATGGCCCACGGATTCACCGATGACAAGGTGAGCGACAACCAGCTTTTCGTCAGGTTCGCCCGCCGTGCGCGGCAAGAGGGATATGCCGTTCTTCGGTTCGATTTTGCCGGGAGCGGGTACAGCGAGGGTGAATTTGCCGACATGACCGTCACGAAAGAAATACAGGATCTTGAGTGCGCAATCGAGTTCGCGCACAGCCTTCCCCTGCTGGAGGAATCGCCGATCTATCTCGTCGGCTACAGCCTGGGTGGTGCAGTTGCTTTTTCCGCAGCAGCGCGGGACCATCGCGTGCGGGGTGTTGTAGGCTGCGGTTTCCGACCTGAGGGCGGTTTTTTCAACCATCCTCGGGGAAGAAGCTTTTCTTGCCGCACAGAGGGACAGGCTCGTTGCGTGCAGGAATGACTCGAAATACTTTTTCCTGAAGCCCCATTTCTTTCTTGATTTGAACCATCATGATCCGGCGCGTGACATTGCGATGTTGTCACCTCGACCCGTTCTCATAATCCAGGGAACGGCGGACGCGAAGGTCATGCCCGAGCAGACGCACGCGTTGTTCAAGACTGCCGGAGAGCCGACAGCGCTTCATGTTATTGAGGGCGCTCCGCACTCCTTCGGCTTTTATGAGGAGGATCTATTTGAAATGACGCTCCGACACCTTGAAGCCTGGAGCCGCGGCATATGGTATGCCGTTGATGGCCAGGAATGCAGAGTTCCCTCCGGACACTTGCATCGCTTCGAAACCCTGGAGAAAACATGAATCGGAAAGCGGTCGCTCTTTTTTCGGGCGGGCTCGACAGTACCCTTGCCATCCTGGTGATGCAGAAGCAAAATATTGATGTGCTGGCAATTACCTTCCTGACCGATTTTGTCTGCGAAATTGGCGATTCATCGTCGTGCGCGAAGAACCCAGGGCCAGCCGCCGCCCGGTTAGGGTTCGACATCAAGCTCTGCCACTTGGGGCAGAAGTTCATCGAGATTGTGAAGAAGCCACGTCACGGCCACGGAAGGAACATGAACCCCTGCATTGACTGCCGAATCCTGATGCTCAGGGAAGCCGGGGCGTACATGGAGATAGTAGGCGCAGATTTCGTTATCACCGGAGAAGTGCTTGGCCAGCGGCCCATGTCGCAGCTGAGGAATACGCTCAATCTCATCGAGCGGGAGAGCGGCCTTGCGGGTCTCATCGTGCGGCCCTTATCCGCCCGGCTTTTGCCGGTGACCGTGCCCGAGGCTCGCGGAATCATCGACCGGGAACGCCTCCTGGCTATTAGCGGGAGAACGAGAAAGCCCCAGATGGCCCTTGCCCGCGAATTTAATCTGACGGACTATCCCGCACCCGCAGGCGGATGTCTTTTGACCGACCCCATCTACTCGCGGCGCCTGCGCGACCTGCTCTACGCGACGCCCGATCCCGGTTCGGCGGACCTCGGCCTCCTCAGGCTCGGCCGGCACTTCAGGCCGTCCGGGACATGCAAGATCATCGTCGGAAGAAACGAGGCGGAGAACATTGCTCTCGAAAAGATGCAAAGGCCCGGCGACATTCTCCTGCAGGTCGCGGGCGCTGGAAGCCCCCTCGCGCTCCTGACCGGTCCCGATGCGAGAAAGCACATCGATCTCGGAGCTTCGCTCTGCGCGCGGTACTCGGACTTGAAACACCGGGCCGAAGTTCTGGTCGGCATCACCGGCGGGACCGGGTCAGCCCTGGTCCGGTCCAGGCCGGCAGGCGAGGACATCATAGAACAGTACCGGATCCAATGATCAGAAAAATGATTAATCACGGAGAAACAGATGAGGATCTGAAAAAATCCGCGTAATGTCATTCCCGCAGCGATTCTGAGCGCGAATTCGGTTCTTTGCGTTTGGAAAACCTTATCCCCGATAGAGGCCCTTGGGGACTTCGATGACTTATATGGTAAACTCATCTTGCAACAGCAAAGGCATAAAACGTATGAAAGGGGAAGGAAAGAATGGCAACGCTTACGGTAAAAGAGAAGACCTATGAAGTGGATGAAAGCGGGTACCTGGCCAACATCGACGAATGGAACGTCGATGTGGCCAACTATTATGCGGAGGTTGAGGGGATTGCGATGAGCGACCAACACTGGGAAATCGTAAATTTCCTCCGCGAGTATTACAAGCGATACCAGATCGCGCCGATGATCAAGATCCTTGTGAAAGAGATCGGAAACAAGTTCGGCCCGCAAATGGGGAACACCAAGTATCTCTATGAACTCTTTCCCGATGGACCGGCAAAACAGGCCTGCAAGATAGCCGGTCTCCCAAAGCCGACCGGCTGCGTCTAAGGCAAATACCGAAAGTCCCGTTCCGTGAAGTTTCACCTGGTATTTTGCAACCATTTTTGCCGAGAGGTGATGGCATAATGTTCGCAAAAAATTAATCACAAGTCCTATGAGAAAAATTTATTTTGACCATAATTCTACTTCGCCAGTTCACCCTTTAGTGAGACAGGCCATGCTACCTTTTCTGGAGGAAAAGTTCGGCAATCCATCTTCCGTTCACTGGGCGGGAAGAGAAGTGAGAGCACATCTGGACGATGCAAGGAACAAGGCTGCCGTGCTGATCAATGCCGACCCTTCCGAGATCTTTTTTACCGCGGGAGGCTCGGAAGGCGACAACTGGTCTATAAAGGGCGTGCTCATGGACGGGATGAATAAAGGCGGGCATATCATCACGACGGCAGTTGAACATCCGGCTGTATTGAATACCTGCCGCTTCCTACAAAGGTGGGGCTTCAAGACCACATTTGCCAGGGTGGACGGCGATTGCATGGTCGATCCCGAGGAAATCAGAAGGTCTATCCGAAAGGATACCGTCCTCATCAGTGTCATGCTTGCAAATAATGAAACAGGGAATATTTACCCTGTCAAAGAGATTTGCAGGATCGCGCACGAACACGGAATTCTCTTTCATACCGATGCAGTGCAGGGTATGGGTAAACTGCCTATCGACGTGAAAGACCTTGAGGTCGATCTTTTGACCGGATCAGGTCACAAATTTAATGCCCCGAAAGGCATTGGCATCCAGTATATCAGAAAGGGAATTGATATCCTGCCTTTCATCAACGGGGGGCATCAGGAAGAAGGCTTCAGGGCAGGCACTGAGAACATGGCCGGAATAGCGGGGATTGGAAAAGCTTGCGAATTGGCAACGGAAAAGATAAAACTGGGCCCCGGCACAACGGGCCGGCTCAGAGACAAACTGGAACGAGGGATACTGGAACAGATCCCGGGAACGGTGCTGAACGGCCACAGAGAGAAAAGAGTTTACAATACCTCCAATATCAGTTTCAGGGGCATTGAGGGTGAGGCGCTCCTCTTCCTGCTGGACATGAAAGGGATCGCCGTGTCTACCGGTTCCGCGTGCTCTTCGATCACTTCGGAGCCGTCGCATGTGCTAAGAGCCATGGGTCTTGACCCGCTTTGCTCAAGGGGTTCCTTGCGGTTCAGTCTTGGACCGGACAATACCGAAGAGGAGATAGATTGCTGTCTTTCCGTTCTGCCGGAGATAGCCGGACAATTGCGGAACATGTCGCCTTGCGTATGACACTTCTGCGGGTTCCTGGGGAAAAAACGATTGAGGTTGAAGCATAGCCAGTCATTCGTATTTCAGTTTAATAACTGCAAAATCAATGAAGATCGAAAACCTTTTTAAGGGGAACGGAGGAAGTGAAAGACAAAAGGGAGTAACGCCAGGTTAACCGGCCTTATTCCCATTTCTCCACCATTGGTTTTCCTGGTATTCATGACAGACCAGTTATTTCGATTTAAACGAGTGCTTCGCGGCTGGTTTGTTTTAGTCTTTCTCTGGTAACCCTCTGCGAACATGTATTCCCTTGCCCGTGGAAAATTCGGAAGGTTCTTTTTTTAAAACAAAGAACGCAAAAAAGTAGTAAAATATAAAATTTTGCATCCAAACCAGACGGAAAGGAGCAGTACGAAATGCAGGACCGACGGAAACGAGCCGGGAAGATCTTTCTCGGCATTAGTATGGCGGGCGCACTATATGTCCTCACCGAGTTGATCCTTCAGGCCTTCGGCACGAGCATCTGCCATACCGAGGGCTGCAAATAGGTGGCGCAGTATACGAGGTTCGGCGATGCATCGATACTCATCATCGGACTGGCGCTTTTTTCCTCGCTGGCAGCACTGAGCTTCGGGAGCCTTTATCGCGGGAGGCAGGGACTGGAAAAGAACGTCAACCTTATCCTCATCGCGGCGCTGGCGAGCGAAGGCTACTTCACGGGTTATCAGACTTTCAGCATTCATTTTCTCTGTTTTTTCTGCCTGACCGTGTTCGGACTGCTCGTCATCCTGGGCATCCTGAGACTCGTCTCCGGTGAAAAGGAGATCGTCGCAGGTTTCGCAGCCATGGCCGCGGTCTTCAGCCTCCTGTACCTCGTTCTCTCTGCCAACGGCTCGGTGCATATTCCCGATGATGACAAGCTTGTCCTCTTCTACAGTAAGGAGTGCAAATACTGCACCCAGGTAATCGACGAGATTGAGAAGAACGGGATTCCCGTCAAGCACGTGCTCGTGACGGAGTACTCCTCTTTCCTGAAGAGCATGGGAATCGAACATGTCCCGACGCTGTACGTCAATAACGGATACGAGAAGACCTTTCTGATCGGAAAGGACGCAATCGAGAGCTACCTGCTTTGCAAGACAACGGATGGGCTGGGCGGGAAAGCGGCGCACGTCAACTCCGCCGCACCGGCCGGCACGGCGGCTGCGCAAACCGGGAAAAACAGTGAAGCAGCGAACGAGAATCTCCTGCATTCCGAGGACAAACCGTTCCAGATTTTTCAGCCTTCATCCAAGGAAGGAATGTGCAAAGAAGACGAATAGTGCAAGTGATCACATAGTCCTTCGCACATGCGGCCACAGTAGTAGTGATGACGAGATAGACATAATTTTTGACGAGGTTTAGAATTGCAGTTGAAGCATGCAGCGCCGTCTTCTGCCTGTACTTAAGAGGCAGCAGAAGATATTACGAAATTTAAATGCCTTATCGTAGTTAATGACAGCTACGTACTGCTGGTAAGCTACCAGAAAACTATCTAGGAATATTATTTATCACATTGAAAATGTAATATTATTGCATGGGAAGGAGAAGAATTTACGTGAATCACAAGAAAATAACTATGGAACATGATAAAAAGATTGCCCTCGTCGCGCACGATAATAAAAAGCGTGATTTAGTTGAATGGGCAAAATACAATCAAGTGCTCTTGGATCATCACAAGATATACGCAACGGGGACAACCGGCGAGATTTTGGAACAAGAGCTTGGCTTCAAAATTAAAGTATTGCTTCAGTATTCAGTTTAGTCGAAAGGCCACGCGAGCCAAAGGCTCATCTCGTGCAAAAAGTCGCCCGTGCAGTGGTAAATTAAGATATATTATAATAAGGCAGGTTCTTTCCCGTATCTGTTAACGTAACATATCAAGGATCAGCAAGAAGAAAAACCATGTGGGACTACACGGAAAAAGTCAAAGATTTTTTCCTTCACCCGAAGAACACAGGAGAGATTCAGAATCCCGATGCTGTCGGTGAAGTTGGCAGTATAATCTGTGGCGACGCCCTGAAACTCACGCTCAAAATCGACAAAACCACAGGCAGGATCACGGACGCAAAGTTCCAGACCTTCGGCTGCGCCTCGGCCATCGCCAGCTCGTCGGTCCTCACAGAGCTGATCAAGGGCAAAACGGTGGATGAGGCGCTCAGGGTAACGAACCAGGACATTGCGGATTTTCTCGGTGGTCTTCCGAAAGAAAAGATGCACTGCTCGGTCATGGGCAGGGAGGCACTGGAAGCGGCAATCGCGAACTACCGGGGAGAGAAGAAGCCGGTCGAGGTGGAGGGGAAGGTCATCTGCAAGTGTTTCGAGGTGACGGAGGAAAAGATCCGGAAAGTGGCCCTCGAAAACCACCTCACCACGGTCGAAGACGTTACCAATTTTACGAAGGCCGGCGGCGGATGTGGCTCCTGCGTCCCGGAGATTGAGACGATCCTGAAGGACCTGTGGTCCTCACCGCAAGCGCAGGAAATGCCTCAGGCGCCGAAGCCCATGACCAACCTCCGGAAAATCGCGCTGATCCAGGATGTCCTGGAGCAGGAAATCCGTCCGCGGCTCCAGGCAGACGGCGGCGATATCGAACTCAAGGACATCGTCGGCAACCGGGTGATCGTCTCGTTCCGTGCCCTATGCGTGGGCTGTCCCATGGGAGATATCACGATCCAGGGCATCCAGGAAAAGCTCCGGGAATTGGTGAGCAGCAACATCGTCGTAGAGGAAGAATGAAGCCGATCTATCTCGATAATAACGCGACCACGGCAGTCGCGCCCGAAGTCCTTGAAGCAATGCTTCCCTACTACCGCGACCTCTACGGAAATCCATCGAGCATGCACACCTTCGGCGGTCAGGTCCATCGAAAGATCGAAGAAGCGCGGGCGCAGGTTGCGGCGCTCATCAATGCCGAACCCGAGGAGATCGTCTTTACGAGCTGCGGGAGCGAGAGCGACAACACGGCCCTGATGAGCGCGGTGGAGTCCTTTCCCCACAAACGGCATGTCATCACAACGAGGGTGGAGCACCCGGCGATCCTGAACTTTGCACGCTTCCTCTCCCGGAAGGGATACCGCGTGACATTCCTCCCCGTTGACAGCGCAGGCAGGCTCGATCGGGACGTGTTCCTGAAATCGCTCGATGACGACACGGCCATTGTCTCGATCATGTTCGCGAACAACGAGACAGGCGTGATCTTCCCGATCTCCGAGCTGGGAGAGCTCGCCAGGGAAAAGGGCATCCTCTTTCACACGGACGCGGTCCAGGCCGGCGGCAAGCTTCCCCTCGACGTAAAGAAGCTTGCCGTGGACATGCTTTCCTTGTCCGGGCATAAACTGCATGCGCCGAAAGGAGTGGGAGCGCTCTATATCAGGAAGGGAACGCGCTTCCATCCCTACATTATCGGGGGGCACCAGGAGCACGGCAGAAGGGCAGGCACGGAAAACGTTGCGTCCATAATCGGCATGGGCAAGGCCTGCGAACTCGCACTTGGACATCTCGCCACCGAGGCCTCGCGCTTGGCAGGGCTCAGGGACGGGCTGGAGCAGGCGCTCGTCGCGAGCTGTCCGGACGCACGCGTGAACGGGGATATCGGCAACCGGCTGCCGAACACCACGAACATCAGCTTCGAGTTTGTGGAAGGCGAGGCAATCCTCCTCAGGCTCAATGAATTCGGCGTGTGCGCCTCGTCGGGCTCAGCCTGTGCTTCGGGCTCTCTTGAACCGAGCCATGTGCTCCGTGCTATGGGAATACCCTTTACCGCAATCCACGGCTCGATCAGGTTTTCGCTCAGCCGCTTTACTACAGAATCGGAATTAAACAGGGTTATCGAAATACTCCCTCCAATAATCAATGAGCTCCGTCAGCTTTCTCCCTATGGCCGCGATAAAATCATGAGGAAGGCTCCAGGGGATGTGGCGGCAGGATTTGACAAGCGCAGTTGAAAGAATATTGGCTCATATTGCTCTCATGCGCGAAAACTGGACTCACGTGCTGGAAGTTATTCGAGTTGCCCGCCGGACGATGGGAGTAGTCAAGATGAATCTCGTTTTTACCGCTGTGTATAATCACGCGGGGCTGTCGCTGGCCGCATTCGGCATTTTGCCGCCTATCCTCGCCGCCGCCCAGTCCCTGCCGGATTTGGGAATACTTGCCAACTCAACACGATTGTTGCGGCAACGCTGATATGGCCAGCAGATTTGGACAGTTTGCCTTTGCTTCCGCCCTGACGCTCATTACCATTGACTACAATATCGCTGCAGGAGCGGTTTCCGTCTTTTTCAATTTTAAGGACGGCATAATGGCGCTCTTTGGGTTCGGTGTGGATTTCTTCGTCTATGTGATCAAGACACTGGGATCTGACACATGGTTCAAAGGGTTAGAAATGACGGCGAGGAAAGTCTGGACCGATTTGAGCAGACAGCGCCTAAAATCACGGGCAGCGGTTTTTATGTCCTGACCATTGGCTCTTGATTACAGCGGCTGTTAATCTTTATCAAGGTCATAAACCAGAGACAACGGTCTGGGGAACTGTGATCTCTATCATCGCAATTATAGTTATGTGGCTGCTTGCCCATTATAAGGAGAAGGTTGGGAAAGAGCTCAATTCGCAAGCTATATTGTCCGATGCCGCATGCACCCGCGTATGTCTACAGCTTTCCGTTGTTCTCCTGATTGCAAATGCATGCTATGAGCTGACCCATATCGGCGGCATAGACTCTGTTGGCACTTTTGTGATCGCGTGGATATGCTATCGCGAAGGGAAAGAATCTTTTGAAAAGGCGAAGGCAAAAAGTTTTGCATGTACGTGCGGGGGATCGTGCAAAGCAGGCGAGAAGTAACAATACTGGTAATGATAAACTATATCTTGCAGAGGTTGATAAGCCCTTGGATATAAAAGCCTTTGAGATGCTTCATTACACATAGGGTCACTCCACTATGTAGTTTCTCAGCACCGTTTAAAAAGAGAAAGCCTCCCAATATCTGGAAGGCTTTCTTGCCTGGCAACCCGTTGGGCGATAGCTGTTATTCCCGGGCACACGAACGTGATTATTCCTACGGCTATCCTGACCAGGCCCTGCAGCTGTGAAATCCACCAGTGCTCGGCACATCGCCTGTTGAAGCTCATACTCAACAGAACTATTCCTTCAACTGACAAGGGGCCTGACATATAGTTGTATGATTTTCGTTTTAAGGATCCAATCGGGATTTTGCTACAATTTTATAATCGCTTAAATAATTGCGTATCAGGAGTCAGAGGTGATGGCATTATTAGAAAAACATGCAGGCCTTTACACCGATCACTATGAGCTTACCATGGCCCAGGGATACTTTTTGAACAACATGAAAGATATTCCTGCCTGCTTCGATTATTCCTACAG
>DATJZV010000012.1:0-5951 GCA_035498715.1 Nitrospirota bacterium | reverse complement strand
GTGGAGCGAAGCCTCTTCGTCAATCCCTGCACCTGTATCTCGTAGACCTCGCGACACCGCTCGTCCTGCTTCGCTGGGTCACCCGGCACATAGGGGAATCGATCGTATGAACGGCCGGGAAGAAGCATACCGGCGCGTGGTATGTTGGCCGGAAAGCGGACCGTGCGGAATTCCGAGAGAATTTCGCGGTGACTGCGCACCGACTGGCTGAAACTGTTCTGACGCATCCGTTCCTGGGACAGACGGTCCAGGTCGATATCCCCCGTGATAAGCTGAGCTTCACCGCAAAAGCGCCTGGTCTCAGCGACATGGACGCCGTTCTCGTAGATCATGCCGTGTCCGTCCCAGGCAAGATCCGTCGTGGACTCCCCGAAGCCAGCGGCGCTGTATGCATAAGCGCCGAGGCAACGTCCAGACTGATTGGCCACCAGCTGCCGCCGGTAGTCGGCCTTCCCCACCGTGACATTGGAGGCGGACTGGTTGATGAGTATGGTCGCGCCGGCCAGGGCGGCATAGGAAGAGGGAGGGACCGGCACCCATAGGTCCTCGCAGATCTCCACGAAGAAGGTGAAGAGTGGCTGTTCTTCAACCTGAAACAGGAGGCGGTTGCCGAAGGGGATGTCGCGCCTGCCGAGGAGATCAATACTCTTCCTAATTGCAACATCCGCCGGTGTAAACTGGCGCAGTTCGTAGAATTCCCTGTAATTGGGGAGATAGCTCTTGGGCGCGATCCCCAGAAGACGTCCGCCATGGATAACCGCTCCGCAGTTGAAGAGGAAGCCGTCAACCTGCAGGGGGAGTCCCACCGCCGTTATAACTGGAATAGTGACGGATGCTTCCAGGACCTTGGCCAGGGCATCAAGGCTGCCCTCCAGGAGAGCATGCTGATGGAAGAGGTCGTCGCAGGAATAGGCGGAAAGGCCGAGTTCAGGGAAGGTAACGAGCAGTGCGCGGGTCTCCGCGGCCCGTCTCATCATTTCGATGGTAGCGGCTGCATTGAAGGCGGGGTCCGCAACACGCAGTTCAGGAATCCCCACGGCGACACGGGCAAAGTTATGGTTATACAGGTTGAAAAACGAGTCATTTTGGTTCATATTTCCGAATCCTTTTACACTCCGCTAGGATTTTCGGGGTATAATATTTTACTCTGGCAACGGCTGCGCATTGTAATTTGTCCTAACGAGTGCTCTGTTTGTGAATGAATTCCCTGACCTTCGTCATCAGAGCCGGGTTGCGACTTTCAAAAGGATCGTTCAGTTTTATTTGCAGACAATTGATCATCCGCTTGTGCCTGTCGAAAGCGTTTTGCGAGCGGGGCGCTCTTCCTGCCAGGATCTTGATGGATTCCCAGTTCTTGACGATTACTTCGACCTCTTTGTTCATGCTTTCCTGAATGATCAGGCCGCGCATGCACGCCCTGGTATCTCCTGGCGGATCGCTCTCTGCTCTCACAATCTCCTCTTCTTCCGCCAGCCAGTCAACAAGATCGAGGGTCCGGCAGCGTTCGAACAGGCCAGTGTGAGGATCCAGGTCATGATATCTGAAGTCCATCAGCCTCAGGTTAGGTTCATCCCAACTCGTCCAGGACTTCTTCCTAGCCCGTTCAGACAGCCAGAATTTCAAAAGCCAGTCTATCCTCCTTCTGGCCTCATATGGATCGTCCTCTATGGCCCCTCTGTTCTTTGAAAGCCTCACGTAATTCAGTGCGTTTAGAATACCCTCCCAGTGGCTGAGCAATTCCCTGCTTTCGGAATCCGGTTCATGGATCGAGAAAAACCGCTGTGCTTTCTCCAAATATAGGCATTGAATGTCAAGGGCCGTATACCGACATTTTTGCCCTTCCATTTCGAGAAGGGAGTCATGGTTGATTGACGTTTCCTTCAGCGCATTCACCGGCTGAGAAAGGTGCGGAATATCGTGCAGGGCATCTTCTTCCAGGAGTCTCAGGAGCATTGCCGTTACGCCGATCTTCAATGCGATGGCGTAATCGGACATGTTCGAGTCTCCCAGAATGACATGAAGCCGGATGTTTTCTCCATGCCGAGGGATATCGCGTTTGCGCGTATTGATGATACCGCGCATCTGCGTAGTCCGGTCGCTGAATACATGATCGATGAAATCAGCCCGTTGTGTCAATTGGAAAGGGGCACCGAAGACTCCGTGGCGGGCCTTGCCGCCGATCCCGGTTATCTTGCCGGCGCCAGTGAAAATCTGACGGGTGACCAGAAACGGAATAATGGCCTGAATATTCCCCATGGCCTGCGGGGTGACCAGATAGTTCTCATGGCTTCCGTAGGAATTCCCGTAGGGATCGAGGTTGTTCTTGAACGCGTGCAATTTACCAGGGATCCCTTTTTGCGCCATCAGCAGCCGGGCCTCCTGGATCAGGCGCTGCACGGTTCTGTCCCCGGCCTTTTCGTGCGATACGAGGTCTTTCACAGACCGGCATTCCGGAGTAGCATACTCGGGGTGTCCGCGGTCGATGTAAAAGCGGCCGCCGTTCCCGAGAAACTCGCCAGCCAAAGGGAGGTTCAGGTTCCGGAGGGCCAAAACAAGGTACTTGGACAGTTCCTCCAGATGCCTGGCCAGAGCTTTACCGTGCAGCACCTCGCGCTCTCCTTTTTCTCCGGAGCCGCGATACGGGGATTGAAGAAAGAGCGCATACTCACACTCGGTTCCAAAGACCCTCTTCTCCAACCCTAAGATCTCCTGGCCGCAAATTTGGCAAGGTGCGGCGGATGCTCCAGGCCCGTGCTATCCGTCGTGTCGTTACTCCCCTGCAAGTTGTCTGAAGTCCTCCAAAAACTCCTCACCAGCCTGTGCCAGCACGCCTTCAATGAACTGGTCTAGCTCTTTCAGTTGCATCTTCTTTTCGGCGCTGACGGCTGTCGGAGTTGCTTCTTCCTTCTTCTTCGTCCTTGTCCTTTTGGTTGTCCGGATTTGTCGAGTTTCAATCATGGTGATCTACTTCCTCCTTTGCATTAATACACAGCGTGCGAACGCGCACCACCCTTTCCCCTTCCCTGCCAATGATTCTGGACCATTCCGCGGGATTTGCGCAGTTCGGGATGTCTTCGTTTTCCTTGCACTCCTGCCTGAGTGCGGCAAGGAGATGTTCCGTATTGATTCCCCTTTTGCCTTTGTCTATCAGCTCCTTCACCGCCAGGAACTTGGCGCGGCGCACGACGTTTTCTATAATGGCGCCGCTGACAAAATCCTTGAGATAGAGGACCTTGTTCGCACCATTTGCAAAAAAGACCTCAATAAGTTCGTTTTCAGGCTCAAGACTGTACATTTCGGAAACGACGCGCTCAATCATCCCTTTCACGGCCTCGGAGGAGCTTCCAAAATAGTCTTCAACAGCGGGATCGAGAGGCAGATCGGGTGTCAGGTACCTTGCGAATATCTCCACAGCTGAGTCTCGATCTGGCCGCGGTATGCGAACTTTTCTGTCGAGCCTGCCTGGCCTCAAAACGGCGGGATCGATGAGGTCAATACGATTAGTGGCCCCGATTACAACTACGTTTTCCAATACCTCCAAACCATCCAGCTCCGCCAGGAATTGCGGAACTATGGTTGATTCCATATCCGAGGAGATGCCGGAGCCCCTCACACGAAAGAGGGAATCCATCTCATCGAAGAAGATGATCACCGGCGTCCTGTGGGTGGCCCGGTTCCTTGCCCTGGCAAAGAGGTCCCGGATGGCCTGCTCGGTTTCACCGACATACTTGTTGAGAAGCTCCGGTCCCTTGACATTAATGAAATAACTTTCGCCCTGCTCCCCTGTCACCTCGCCGATTCGCCTGGTCAGGCTGTTTGCCACCGCCTTGGCGATCAGCGTCTTGCCGCACCCCGGAGGCCCGTACAGAAGTATCCCCTTGGGAGGTTTCAGCCTATGTTCTCTGAAGTATTCCGGATAGAGGTGAGGAATCTCAATGGCATCGCGGATGATCTGAATGGCCTCCTTTAGCCCCCCTATCTCCTCATAGCAGGTCTCTGGCACTCGCTCGAGAACCAGCCGGTCGACTTCGCTCTTGGGCAGCAGAGCGTAGGCGAATAGCGAATCGGGATCATACTCGATGTTGTCGCCGGCGAGGATTTGTCTCCCCATCAACGGATCAGCCCTTGATACGACCCGGCGTTCATCCCCCGCACCCTTGATCAACAGCTTCTCGTCGCTCAGCACCTGTTGGACCGTTCCGAGATTGCCGCAAACCAGATCGAACTCGCGTGCGTCAACCACATGCAGGTCGTTGTTGAGCAGCAGCAGTTCTCCCTTCCTTAACCGCCTCCGCTGCGCGAATTCCTCACCCCCGGACGCGCGGATGGTAGCGAAAGTCCTCACGGGAGGCCTCTGTTGATCCCGCTCTCCCATTTCTATCATGGTTTCATATAGCCTGCCGTTGTGCCTGATTATGGCCGTATCCCGCTCGCTGCCATAGCATACAAACACACCGAAAGGCTGCGCCCGATCATGTTCGCGCTCCGGTCCGGGGATGAGTCTGCGGACCTTCTCCCCCGATGAATAGAGGGCCTCTGCGAGCATCAGCCGTTTGGATTCCGATTCCCTGACCCTTTCCTCAAGGTCCGCCAGTTTGTCGGACTCCTCTGGAAGACAGGTTTTCCGGGCCTCTTTATTGATGGGCTCAACTGCCTCTTTTAATGCCGAGCTCATCTTTTGAGGAGTCGGAAACATCTTATCGGTCTGGGGGGTCATGGTCTTTCCTCGTACGTGTTGTGCTGCGGCCAGGTACTTCAGCGCTGCCGACTGTTTAAATCCGCCAATCAAAAAGGTGGTGGTGTCAAAGATGATCAGCACGTCCCCCCTTGATGGCAGTAAGACAATCGTCGTTGTCGGTCGTTATCGACACGGTAATGGACAACGTTCACCTTTTCAAGAGTGATCAGGCCGCCGCTCATCATTGCGTCGATCTTCGCCATGACCTCGTCGATCCGCTCCCGGCCTTCGATTACCTCGACGATGACAGGGAGTTGGCTGGAAAGATCCAGGAGCTTGTTGGTATGATAAACGGTATCCACCCCGAAGCCGGCAACCCCCTTGAGGACTATAGCGCTGGGGAACCCCTCCTTGTTGAAGAGGTCGATAAGCGCCTCGAAGAGCGGCTTTCGCCCGAATTTATCGTTCTCGCTGATCTGGATACGCATCAGCACCTTTTCACCTGTGAAACTGTTCATGGGAAACCCCCGATGACTGTCGTGCTGCCATGGTTACAAACTGACTGCGGAGAAGCTTCAATAAAAACGCCTCGGACATCGGGACTTCCCCTCATCTTTTTCAGCACCCCAGCGCGACCGCTGTGGGCGAATATATCATCGGAGTGGAGCGTAATCGTCTCATCATATGCGGAGAGAGCTTCGACAAACCGCCCCATCTCCTTCAGCACCCCGGCGCGACCGGTACGGGCAACCGCATCACCGGGGAAGAGCGCAACCGTCTCATCATAGGCGGCAAGGGCTTCGGAATGCCTTCCCATCTCCTTAAGGACCTCCGCCCGGCCAGTGCGGGCAAACAAATTTTCGCTGAACAGTCCAATCGTCTCATTATAAGCGGCAAGCGCCTGATAGAGCCGTCCCATCTCTTTCAACACCTCGGCGCGGCCGGTACGGGCAATCACATTGCCGCTGAACAGTTCAATCGTCTCATTGTATGCGGCAAGGGCTTCAGAATGCCTCCCCATCTCCTTCAGCACCTCGGCACGGCCGGTCCGGGGAACCACATTGTCGCTGAAGCGTTCGATAATCTCTTCATAGGCGGCAAGCGCCTCAGGAAGCCGTCCCATCTCCTTCAGCACCTCAGCGCGCCCGCTACGGGCAACCATATCATCCGGGAACCATGCAATCGTCTCATCGTATGCGGCAAGGGCTTCGGAAAACCGCCCCATTTTCTTCAGCACCCCGGCTCGACCGTTAAGTGCGAATATATTCCCGGG
>DATJZV010000011.1:0-32559 GCA_035498715.1 Nitrospirota bacterium | reverse complement strand
GCAGCTGTATCAGACGGGCATCCCCGCCCCCTATGTGCTCGATGCCTCTCGCCCCGGTGTTGGGCGATTTGAGATAACATTCCCGAACGTGACAACGAAATACATCAAGGTCGTCGTCAGCCCTCTTTCGCCGTTTGCGGCGGGAGGACAGGCGGGGGATTTCCCGGGCATCTATGTGATCGAGCTCCAGGCGTTCAAACCTGGGCCCTAGCTGCAAGCAGTAGCCACATATGGAGCGATAGCGCAGAGCTGGAGCAGCAACTCACGAAGTTTGTATTCGAACAGAAATAATCCGAAAAGATTTCAACCGGCGGGACGAGAGGGCGCTGTGCTCCGCGCCCTCTCCTGCTCTTTCCATGCTTCATTCTGTATTTGTTGAAATCTTCGTCTAACAGAGAATGCAGGTTAGTAGGTGAAACAAACGAAGTGACGCCTCTCCGCAATTGCCCATGAAAATTTCTTGACTTAAAAAATTCAATGCTTGCTATATATATTTAACCATCGCTAAATGAAAGCAGAACTTAGCGAAGACCGCGCTCACAATGCGCCCACTAATATTAGACAAATAATAAAAACAACTACTTAATTCTTTATCCTGCCTGATTTGTAATCAGCTGGTCGTCCGTTCAACCCGGATCGCCGGCTCCACTATTTGCCCGTAAGATTAACCTCTTACGGGCACCACAAAAATTCTCTTAAAACGCTTTAGCGTCGTTCCAACCATTGGTAAACCTCAAAGGTACATCTACACATCTGCCGTTTCTTCTTTCCCCTACAAGTCTACTTCATCAATCATACTGCCTCAGCTGCTAGATTTGTTATGGATTAATGACAGGTTGTATGATATTCTTTTATTGTATAAAAAGAAGAGTCCTGCCTCAGGATCGTTTGGGTACCGGTCGTAATTAGCCATTTTTGTTCGCAGCTGATCTATCATATGCGCTGTTAAACCACTAAATTTGGGAAGCTCTATGCACGATAAGGATCAAACAAAAGAACAGCTCAACGGCGAAAATCAAAAAAACGAAGATAAGCTCCGCGAAACGGAGCTCCTCTATCGTACTTTACTTAAGCAATTTCCTGATGGGATCTTAATCATCGATGCACAGGGGAATTTTCTTGAATTCAATGAAGCTGCCCACCGCCAACTCGGGTACTCGAGAGAGGAATTTGAGAGGCTACGTATCTCCGACGTCAATCCCTTCCAGAGTCCCGAAGAGGTTCAGGCTAGTATGAAGAAAGTTCTCGATAACGAGAGCGCCGAATTCGACGTCAAACACAGGACTAAAGGGGGCGAGATAAGGCATGTTCACGTCATTGCTCATGCAATGACTTTATCCAACCGCACAGTTTTTCATACAATATGGCGCGATATCACCGAGCGCAAACGGGCTGAGGCTTCTCGTCAAGAGAGCGAGGAACAGTATCGGGCCTTGTTCGAAGGTTCTCCGGATGCCATCCTTTTCGCCGACCCGGAAACAGGGATCATCCTTGACGCGAATACTGCCGCGAGCCAGCTCCTTGCGCTGCCCCAAGAAAAAATCATCGGTATCCATCAATCCAATATTCATCCGCCGCAGAAGGAGAAATACTATCGGGAAATATTTGCCCAGCATGTCGAAGACGCAAGAGGAAGGAAGGGACTGCATCCCAGCGAAATAGCCGTTATTCGTCCCGATGGCTCTGAAGTGCCCGTCGAGGTTCTGACGCAGATGGTTACCATCAAAGGGAAAAAGATCCTTCTGGGAGTCTTCCGGGACATCACCGAACACAAAAGGGCTGAGCAAAAGCTGGATGAAAGTATTGACCGGTTCCGCCGCCTCTCTGAAGCAGGATTTGAAGGTATTATCATCAGCGAACAGGGCGTCATAGTGGATGCAAATACAAGAATGGCACAGATACTAGGATGCAAATTCTCGGATCTCATAGGCAACAAAGTGTCCGATTTTGTGGCGCCGGAGTCCCTGACGTCTTTTGAAAACCACATTCGATCAGGATCTGAAGAACGTTATGAGTGTTTTGCCAAGAGAAAGTACGGATCGACCTTTCCGGTCGAGATTCAGGGCAGGTCTCTGCCATATGAAGGACGAATGTTGCGGATCACTGCTATCCGGGATATCACGGGACGCAAGTGGGCGGAGGAAGCACTGCGCAATGAGAAAGCCTTCTCTGACGCGATCATCGACAGCCTGCCCGGAGTTTTCTATATCTGCGATGAAGAAGGCAGGCTGCTCCGCGGGAACGATAATGAGAAAGCGTTGACTGGATATTCCACGGAGGAGCTCTCCCGGATGAATGTGCTCCAACTGTTCCGGGAAGACCGAGAACTGGCAGCAAGCAAGATGCGCGAGGTGTTTGAATTTGGAAGGGCCTCAGTCGAGGCCTCGATAGTGACCAAGAGCGGAATGACAATACCATTCCTGTTTTCCGGATTCAGGATGATTGTTGACAACAAGCGGTATCTGGTGGGAGTAGGCATAGATGTTTCAGAGCGCAAGCGGCTCGAAGCACAGCTCCGACATGCCCAAAAGATGGAGGCAATCGGAGTTTTAGCCGGCGGCATCGCGCATGATTTCAACAATATCCTCTCGGCAATTATCGGTTATGTGTCGCTCATGAAAATGAAGATGAAGCCCGATGACCAATTGCAACATAATGCCGACCAGATACTCGCGTCGGCAGAGCGGGCAGCAAAACTCACCCATGACCTTCTCTCGTTCAGTAGAAAGCAGGTAGTCAATCTGAGCCCCTTGAATATCAACGATATCATATGCGGAATCCAGAATATGTTAGCCAGGCTTATTCGCGAAAATATAGAGTTTAAGGTGCGATGTGCCCCTGAACAGCTGATCGCCGAAGTGGATAAAGGGCAGATAGAACAGGTGCTGATGAACCTTGCGACAAATGCACGCGACGCGATGCCGCAGGGAGGAACCCTGGAGATAACTACCGGTATAGTGGATGTGGACGACAGCAACATGGAAATTCCCCATGATCATAAATCAAGCCGATATATACTGATCACCGTTACCGATTCCGGTATCGGCATGGACAAAGAAACTCAGGAGCATCTCTTTGAACCGTTCTTCACGACTAAGGAGGTGGGCAAGGGAACAGGGCTGGGGCTTGCCATAACGTATGGCATCATCAAGAAACATCATGGATTCATTTATGTGTACAGCGAACCCGGAGAGGGGGCCACATTCAAAATCTATCTCCCGCTGGTCAAGGCCGCGGCAAAAGAAGTCAGGCGAAAAGAACATGGTCAGCCATCATCAGGGCATGAGACCATCCTGTTAGTAGAGGATGAGAGTGCTGTCAGACAGGTGACAAAGGACACGCTCGAGGAGTTTGGCTATACTGTTATAGAGGCGATTGATGGTGATGATGGCGTACGGGTGTTTCGAGAGAACCAGCACAGGATCCAGCTCATTCTCTGTGACTTGATCATGCCTCACAAAAACGGGAAGGAGGTGTATGACGAAGTAAAGAAGATTCGTCCCGATATCAAGGTGATCTTTATGAGTGGATATACGGCAGATATCATTGAACAGCAGGGGATCCTTGAGAAGGGAATGAACTTTGTCGACAAACCGACGGCTACGTCTGTACTTCTTGAGAAAATTCGAGCGGTGCTGGGTCGGTAATTTGCCAGGAGGAGCAGTCTGTTAAAAAAGCAGTTCATGAGTTTATCGCCGACCGCATATTACAAACGAGGGCCTTGAGTCCAGCCACTGTGGCGAAACCATTGATCCGACGATGTTATCACCGGATCGAGATCGTCTTGGCGTGAGGGGATGAAGACCAGGCGATATTATTCACCTTAAAAAAGCAATGATAAGCTTCAGACATGCTTATCAGAAAAACGTTCAAAAAGGAATGGTTCCTCACAAAACAAAGTAGATAAAAAAAATGGTTATTAGGAACTTCCATATACAATTCGCAATCAGCATGTCATCCGTTCAATCCTGACAGCGGCTCCATTCATCGCGCAGCATTTTCTCTCTTTATGACCCGGACCTCGAATATTCTCTACCCCATGATGTTCTGTGATACCAAAAAACAAAAAGAAAAAGGTTGACAGCACAAATAATTATGTTTACAATATATTCCATTATTGCTTTGTTTATCCGCATGATATGATGGGGTGCCGATGAATCTTCCGAATTACATCACACTCGTCAGAGTGATCCTGGTCCCTTTTTTCATAAACCTGATGATTTACGGCTACTACAAAGGGGCGCTTGCCGTCTTTGTGGTTGCCTGCGTGACAGATGCTCTCGACGGCATGATAGCGCGTCTTACAAAAACGCAGACACAGTTGGGCGCTTTTCTCGACCCGATGGCCGACAAGTTGCTCATTCTCGCGGCGTTTGTGACCCTCGTGCTGCTCGGTAAACTGCCGGTATGGCTGGTTATCATCGTGGTGAGCAGGGATGCAATCCTTACGATGGGAGGCCTCATTATTTATTTTACTACCCGTGATCTGAAAATTCAGCCTTCCATAATCGGCAAGGCCACGACGGTATTGCAATTTATTGTCGTTTCGCTCTCCCTGGTGCTGATGAGCTACGGCAGACAAACGGGTCTCATGACCGTCCTGCAATGGGCGACGGCCGGGGTAACCATTGCATCAGGAACTCAGTATGTTCTGCGCGGAGTAAAGATGGTAGGGTAGGAGTTTTCGCGGCGCATCAAACAGTCAACAAAGTATAAAAACCGTTAATTCGTCATATAAATTCTCATGACGATAGCGCATACCGATGGAGGCATGGCCCATGAAAATATCCGATATGATCAGGCAGGCACTTGAAAAGAAGGGGTTCAAAAATCTGAAGGACGCATCCAAAGTGCTTGGCATAAGCCCGGAACTCTTGCGGGTTACCATTAATAAGGGTCATATACCAAAGGACAAGACCCTCATTATGATCGCAAACAAGCTGAGCCTGGACAAATCGGTCCTGATCCTGACTGCTCATCAGGAAAAGGTCCCCGACGAAGTAAAAGGATTTTTTCTTTCGCCATCCCAGACAAAATATCGCCGCGGAAAACGCAGGTATCCGCTTTCTGAAGAACAGATCAACTACCTCGAAAAGATCATGAGTGCCGATGAAATTCTTATGCTGAGAAAATTCCGGCAAGTGTCGGATGAGGCCAGAACGCAGATACAGGGATATGTGGATTATATGTTCGCCTCAAAGAGGAGTGTTTGATTGCTTGAAATCGTGAACGTCCAGCCAGGAAGCACGGGCGCGCGGCTGGGCCTGCAATCAGGTGATTCGATCGTTTCCATCAACGGTGAGGATATATGTGATGTCATCGACTTTCGATTTTCTGCGGCTGATGAACGACTCCGTCTTGAGGTTCAAAAACGGGGTGGAAGAAAGAAGACGCTGACCGTTGATAAAGAGCCCGACGACAATCTCGGTCTTGTTTTGTCCCCCCTCCGCATCAAACGATGCCGCAACAAATGCATTTTCTGTTTTGTCGATCAGATGCCCGCCGGGTGCAGGAAAAGCTTGTATGTCAAAGACGATGATTTTCGAGCGTCATTTTTATACGGGAATTATATAACCCTTGGCGCGCTTTCAGAGTCTGACTGGGCAAGAATATTCAGACAGCGGTTAAGCCCCCTCTATATATCCGTTCACGCCACGGAGCCAGATCTTCGCGCATTTATCCTGAATAATAAAAAAGAGTCCGATATCATGTCACGTTTGAAGCGACTGGCGGCAGGTGGTATCCGGATGCACACCCAGATCGTACTGTCACCGGGGATCAATGACGGGGCACACCTGCTCAGGACGGTGGAGGATTTGGCCGGCCTTTTCCCCGCTGTTTCTTCGATAGCGGTAGTACCTGTCGGGCTTACCGCCATGAGAGAAGGGTTGTTTCCGCTCAAACCGTTTACCAGGCGAAAGGCACGTTCTGTGATCGAGGCTATTGAACCGCTTGGAGCGCGGTACAAAAAGCAGTTCGGCACCCGTCTCGTATTCGCTTCGGATGAATTCTATATAAAAGCAGGGAAACCAGTTCCGCCGGCACGTTTTTATGAAGACTTTCCACAGAGAGAGAACGGTGTGGGCATGGTCGCAGAATTTTTACGCGACGTTTCACGTACCAGGCTGCCGGCAAAACAGGCTCCGGTAAGGGTGACACTGGTCACGGGAGTGTCATTCAGTGGCATCCTGAAGAAGATCGCAGAGAGGCTGAACAAGATTGAAGGCGTTTCACTGAAACAGATAACGGTGAAAAACCGCTTTTTCGGCCCTGCCGTCACCGTGGCGGGGTTACTGACCGGCGGCGATATCCTTCATGCGCTCACGGGCAAGGAGCTAGGAGACATGGTGCTGATCCCTGGGAACGCGCTGAAAGACGAGGACGACGTTTTCCTGGACGGCATGCGCGTCGAACAATTAGAAGAAAAACTGATGACCCATATCCACACGGCGGAAACATTCAACGAGATGCTTGCGTGGCTGGGTGGCAAGGGGAGGTGGCGACGTGATTTCAGGACGGACTAGAATTTACGGGATCTTCGGTTATCCTGTGGAGCACACCTTTTCGCCGGGCATGCACAACGCGGCATTCAAAAAGCTCGGCATGGACGCGTGCTATGTCCCGTTTGCCGTACATCCCGAGCGATTAGGTGAGGCGGCCAGGGCTATCCTCCCTCTCGGGCTTGGGGGCCTCAATGTTACGGTTCCGCATAAGGAGAAAATAATTCCCTATCTTGACGAGCTCTCAGAAGAAGCACGGTTGATCGGAGCAGTGAACACCATCGAGGTGCGGCAGGGACGGCTTGTCGGGCATAATACCGATGGCAGAGGGTTTCTCCGGTCTTTGAAAGAAGACGCAGGCTTCAGCCCAAAGGGGAAAAAAATTCTGATTTTTGGCTCAGGGGGGGCTGCCCGCGCCGTGGGCTTTAGTCTCGCGCTTGCCGGCGCCGGCAAAATGGCTTTTCGTGATCTCGATATCAGCAAAGCCGATCTTCTCGTGAACGATATCCGTAAGAAGACCGGTGCTGACGCGGAATCCATCCATGCTGACGAGACTCTTGCCGCAGAGGCTGTCGATGCCGATTGTCTTATTAACGCCACGCCGCTCGGAATGAAAAGGACCGATCCCTTGCCGATCCACAGAGATCTCATCCTGAAAAAACACCTTGTCTGCGATCTGGTCTACAACCCGCCCGAGACCACGCTCCTCAGGGCTGCGAAGTCGCGTGGAGCGAAACGGCTCGCCGGTCGGGGCATGCTGCTGTATCAGGGGGTGATCGCCCTTGAGATCTGGACAGGGAAAAAAGCTCCTGTCCAGATCATGAAGAACGCCCTTTCCAGGCAGATCGGCAATATTCGATGACGGGTCTGGACGTGGGTGTCCCCCCGTCTTGACAGTCATGATATATTACAGTAATATTGCAGATTGAAAAATTAAAGTTTTTTATTTTTAGGCCGATACGAAAGCAGTCAAATCTATAGCGTTAACATGATGTATCAGAGGAGTTTCTATGGCAATGGCAGGAAGGCTCGGTGCAATGCTCGTTTCGTCGGGCCTTATCACCGATGAGCAATTAAAGAAGGCCCTCGCTGCACAGAAGGCCGAGGGCGGCAGGCTGGGGTCCATCCTGGTGAAACTGGGCTTCATCCAGGAAGACAAGCTGATGACGTTTTTGAGCAAACAGTACGGCGTCCCCTATGTCGACCTCAACAAATTCGAGATTAATGCCGCCGTTATTAAGCACATTCCCGCTGATGTGGCACAGAAATACCGTATCATGCCTATAAACCGCACCGGGTCCACGATTACCATCGCGATGGTCGATCCGTCCAACATTTTTGCCATTGATGATATCAAGTTCATGACGGGGTACAATGTTGAAGCAGTGGTTGCCACTGAGGGCGCTATCGTAGAGTCCATCAAGAAAAATTACGGAGGAGCCAAATCGCTTGTTGCCGGCAGGAGTGGTGGGGTCGCGACAACATCTACGGACGAGAAAAAAATTTCTGTAGACGTCAAAGATTACTCACTCGATGATTTAGAAAAAGAAGACTCCTTTGTTGATGATATTGACACCGGCGGCGTGGTGGATGTCGAGGACTTCGACAACCTGGTCCACGGAGCTGTGGAAGATCTCGAAGTCATCGAAGAAGAGAACCTCGATCAGCTTTCCGCCGAGGTTGAAGCGCCGATCGTCAAGCTGGTGAACGGTATCCTGCTGAGAGCGGCGAAGATGGGAGTGAGCGATATCCATATCGAACCGTATGAGAAAAAATTCAGGGTACGGTATCGGCTTGACGGCATGCTCACGACGGTCATGGGCCTCCCGCTGAAAATTAGAAATGCGATCATATCCAGGGTGAAGATCATGTCCAACCTGGATATCGCAGAGAGAAGGCTTCCCCAGGACGGCAGGATCAAGCTCAAGATGGGCAAGAATAAAACCATGGATTACCGCGTTTCGGTGCTCCCGACTCTCTTTGGTGAGAAGATCGTCTTGCGGCTCCTGGACAAGTCCAATCTCCAGCTCGACATGACGAAGCTCGGCTTCGACGAAGATCAGCTCGTAGACTTTAAGGGCGCACTTGACAAGCCTTTTGGTATGGTCCTGGTAACGGGCCCAACAGGGAGTGGAAAGACGACCACGCTCTACTCTGCCCTCAGCGAGCTCAACAAGGATGATGTGAACCTCATGACCGCGGAGGACCCCGTTGAGTTTAACCTCATGGGAATCAACCAGGTGCAGATGAAGGACGAGATCGGTCTCAACTTTGCCGCTGCGCTTCGATCGTTCCTCCGTCAGGACCCGGATATCATCATGGTGGGGGAGATCCGTGATTATGAAACAGCGGAGATCGGCGTCAAAGCGGCGCTCACCGGCCATCTGGTCCTCTCCACGCTTCATACGAACGACGCTCCGAGCACCATCAACCGTCTGCTTAACATGGGTGTTGAGCCGTTCCTCGTTTCATCGTCAGTGATCTGCATCATGGCACAGCGGCTCGTGCGTAAGACCTGCCAAAAGTGTAAAAAAGTCGAAAAAATCCCGGTCCAGACCTTCATCGATGCGGGCTTCACGCCTGATGAAGCGGCCACGGTCACCAGCTACAAGGGTGATGGGTGTGAGGTCTGCAACCGTACGGGGTATAAAGGCAGGGTCGCGCTCTACGAGGTTTTGCCGGTAAAAGACGAGATCAAGGAACTGATCCTCCAAGGGGCATCGGTGATGGATATTAAGAAGCTGGCTGTAAGTCTGGGTATGAAGACTCTCCGGAGAAGCGGTTTGCTGAAAGTACAGTCGGGCCTCACCTCACTGGAAGAAGTCGTTGAAAATACGTTCCCTGATTCTTAAGTGTTCTATCGGGTAATAAGAAAAAGTTAATTTACGTGAAAGGGTCCTCCCAATGGCTAACCTCCACGACCTTCTCAAATACATGATTGAGAAAGGGGCATCCGATCTCCATATCACGACGGGGATCTCACCATCGATCCGCATCGACGGCAAGATGAAGGCGATCCCGGGGCTGGAACCGCTTTCGGGAACCCAGACCAAAGACCTCTGCTACAGCATTCTTACAGATGCGCAAAAGCACAAGTTCGAGGAGAACAGCGAACTTGACCTCTCGTTCGGAGTGAAGAACCTTTCCCGGTTCCGAGCAAATATTTTTGTGCAGCGGGGAGCTGTTGCCGCGGCAATCAGAACCATTCCCTTCAAAATAAAAACATTTCAGGAGCTCGGACTTCCTGCAGTGGTGTCGGACCTGTGCCATAAACCGAGAGGACTCGTGCTGGTTACCGGCCCTACCGGGAGCGGCAAATCGACGACACTAGCGTCAATGATCGACAAGATCAACAGTGAACGGCAGGAGCATATCATCACGATCGAGGACCCGATCGAATACCTGCACCCGCACAAAAAATGTCTTGTCAACCAGCGTGAAGTCAACGCGGATACCAAATCGTTCAAGGACGCATTGAAATATATTCTCCGGCAAGACCCTGATGTCGTGCTCGTGGGAGAGATGAGGGACCTTGAGACCATAGAAGCAGCCCTGACCATCGCAGAAACAGGGCACCTTACCTTTGCAACGCTCCACACGAACTCCGCCGCGCAGACCATGAACCGCATTATCGATGTTTTCCCGCCTCATCAGCAGTCCCAGGTCAGGGCGCAGCTCTCCTTCGTCCTTGAAGGCGTCATGTCTCAGCAGCTTATACCGAAGATCGGCGGCGGAAGGGTGCTTGCGCTTGAGGTCATGATACCGAACTCTGCTATCCGCAATCTCATCCGTGAAGACAAGATCCACCAGATTTATTCGATCATGCAGACCGGCCAATCAAAGTTCGGCATGCAGACTTTGAACCAGAGCCTGTACGATCTTTATGTTAAAAAACAGATATCCTATGAAGACTGCGTCGGGAGGTCATCGAACGTTGAGGAACTTGTCCAGATGATCGGGAGATCGGGACTGGCCGGCACCCAAACGGCCCAGAAGGAATATCGATGACAGAATGCTCATTCTCTAGATTAGATGTGAGGTGAATATGCCAACGGTTTTCACGTGGGAAGGAAAAACGCGCCAGGGAATTGTTCAGAAGGGCGAATTGGCTGCGAACAGCAAAGAAGAAGTCTCCGCACTTTTGCGGAAGCAGAATATCCTGCCGATCAACGTATCGGCAAAGCCCAGAGAAATAAAACTGAAGTTCGGCGCACCGAAAGTCACGGACAAGGACATCGTGATTCTTACCCGTCAGCTTGCCACGATGATTGATGCGGGCTTGCCGCTTGTCCAGTGTCTTGATATCCTTGGCAGTCAGACAGAGAACCAGTCCCTTGCGAAAATGATCACCCAGGTAAGAAGTGACGTTGAGAGCGGATCAACGTTTTCTGACGCACTGAAAAAGCATCCCAAGGCATTTGATAACCTCTATGTCAATATGGTGGCAGCAGGCGAGGCTGGCGGCATCCTGGACACCATCCTTCAGCGGCTCGCTTCATATATGGAAAAATTCGCAAAAATTAAAAAACAGATAAAGTCTGCAATGGTCTACCCCTCGGTAATTCTTTTTGTAGCGGTGTCAGTGGTGGCGCTCCTCATGGTCGTTGTCGTGCCCATGTTGGGGGCCATGTTTGCCGAGTCGGGTCAACTGCTGCCATTGCCCACCCGCATCGTGATCACGATCAGCGATTTTCTAAAAAGTTGGGGAGGTCTGATCCTTCTGGTCTGTATCATAGCTTTCTTCGTAGGGCTCGTGCAGTGGAGAAAAACGGAAAAGGGATTGAGAATGACCGATGCCATTGCACTCAAGATGCCTGTGATGGGCGATTTGATACGAAAAGTGGCCGTTGCCAAATTCACCCGCACGCTTGGGACGTTGCTGACAAGTGGCGTACCCATTCTTGAAGGGTTATTGATCGTTGCGCGCACGGCTGGCAATAAGGTCGTAGAAGAATCAATTGTCGCTACCAGACAGAGCGTAAGCGAGGGAAAGACGCTTGCCGAGCCGCTCAGTAAATTCGCGGTTTTCCCTCCCATGGTCAACCAGATGATAGCGGTTGGCGAGGCAACGGGCGCTCTGGACAATATGCTCACCAAGATCGCCGATTTTTATGATGATGAAGTTGACGGCGCCGTCGCGACCCTAACCTCTATGCTGGAGCCCCTTCTCATGATCTTCCTCGGCACGACTGTTGGTTTCGTGATCGTTGCCATGTATATGCCGATATTCCAAATGGGCTCGACGATGGGAAAATAACATTCGTGACCCAAGAGTTCTCAAGAGAGGAATATTATGGCCGTATAAAGTGGCTGATCGTGAGCAGGGCGGTGCTTGTCACCCTCCTGCTCGGAACGCTCATCTTCTTTCAGCATGAATATAGGATCTATCCGTTTCCGACGGTCTATCTTTATTACTTCGTTCTGTCAATTTACGTACTGACAGGTGTCTACTGGTTCCTTCTGCAGAAATTTCATAACCTTTCTCTTCTTGCCTATCTTCAGATTTCCACAGATATCCTCTTCGTTACGTTTTTCGTATATCTTACCGGCGGCATCGATAGCGGGTTCTCGCTCCTCTACAATTTGACGATAATCTCGGCAAGCATCATCCTCTACCGTCGCGGAGGATACCTTTCCGCATCTCTCTCGAGCATTCTGTATGGCGCCATGCTGGATATGCAGTATTACAATATGCTCGGCCTCGTCCGCAGCGTGAATTTTACCGCCATGCAGGTGTTGTATCTCGTTTTCATTAACATTTCATCTTTTTATATCGTTGCCTTACTAAGCGGTTATTTGTCCGATAGGCTGCGGAAAACCAGCCAGGAACTTCGCGCAAAGAGCATGGATTATGAGGACCTGAGGACCACGCAGGACCATATCTTGAAAAGCGTGAGGAGCGGGATCCTCACTATGGACCTTGAGGGGGAAATAACCTCCTGCAACCCTGCAGCTGAGTATATCACCGGATACAGCTATGCGGAGCTCAAGTCCCGCTGGCAGGATCTCTTCGGGAGCAGCATCAAGGTGCTGTTTGGCCATACGAACGACCTCATGGAGCGCCCGTTCCGCTTTGACGGACCGATCGTTAAAAAAGATGGGGATACGGCCATACTCGGAACGTCCGTTTCTCTTCTCAAAGACGACAAGAACACCGTTCATGGCATAATCCTTATTTTCCAGGATATCACCAAGCTGGTGGAGATGGAGGAAAAGGTCAGGAGACAGGAACAACTCGCCGTGGTCGGCAGCCTGGCGGCCGGCATAGCCCATGAAATACGGAATCCTCTCGCGTCATTGAGCGGGTCGATTCAGGTGTTGCAGGGTGAACTTGACCTCAAAGGCGATGAAAAGCATCTGATGGATATCGTCGTCCGTGAAACAGACCGTCTCAACACGATCATCTCGGAATTTTTGGAATATGCAAGACCTCAAACCGCTCACGTAGAAAAGATTCTGCTCTTGCCTCTTCTTGATGAGACCATCATGCTCCTCAAAAACAGCCGTGATTTCAGGGAGGGGATAACCATCCGGGCGCAGGTGGACCCTCAGGTAGTCATACAGGGCGACGCAAAGCGGATGCGTCAAGTTTTCTGGAATCTCTTGATAAATGCATGTCAGGCGATGCCGGATGGAGGCGAGATAACGGTGAGCACGATGCCGATATCGCGCAGTGATGACGACTCCGGATGGTGTGAAATTGTCATAAAGGATACGGGTCGTGGGATCGCCCACGAATACCTTGATAAAATATTTGATCCGTTCTTTACGACAAAGTCGGGCGGCACAGGCCTTGGACTGGCGATCGTGGACCGGATCATTGAAGATCACGGAGGCATCATTGATGTTGAAAGCGAGACTGGCAGAGGGACGAAATTCCGTATCAGACTGCCTGTGCTGGCGGACGCTGTCTCTCTGGTGACCAGGAGCGGCAGCATCACGGACCAACTTGGTTAAGGGTATGCGAGACTATGAGCAAAATACTTGTCGTTGATGATGAGCAGAGCATGCGGGATTTCCTCTCGATCATGCTGAAAAAAGAAGGCTATGATGTGGTTGCGGCCGAAAATGGCAGCGGCGCCCTCAAAGCAGTCGAAGCCGAGATCTTCGATCTCGTGATCACCGATGTGAAGATGCCCGGCGTTGACGGCATAGAGGTCCTGAGGACGGTCAAGGAAGTATCTCCGGAGACCGTGGTGATCATGATCACCGCCTTTGCGACGACGGAGACCGCGGTCGAGGCCATGAAGCTCGGGGCTTATGATTATATCACGAAACCCTTCAAAGTCGATGAAATCAAGCTGGTGATCCGGAAGGCCGTCGAAAAACGCCATCTCAGAAAAGAAAACATTCTTCTCCGCAGAGAGATAGAGTCCCGCGCAGGGTTCACAAACTTTATCGGAACAAGCGCTCCCATGCAGGGTGTGTTCTCTCTCATACGGCAGGTGGCGGATACCAAGAGCACCGTCCTCATAACAGGGGAGAGCGGAACAGGAAAAGAGCTTGTAGCGAAGGCCATTCACTTCAACAGTTCGCGAAAGGGCGGCCCTTTTGTGACCGTAAATTGCGGAGCCCTTCCCGAGACCCTGCTCGAGAGCGAGCTTTTCGGTTACATGAAGGGTGCGTTTACCGGCGCATCCTCGAACAAGCAGGGTCTGTTCGAAGCAGCCACTGGAGGGACTATATTTCTGGATGAAATCAGCGCCACAACACCGGCGTTGCAGATCAAGCTGCTGAGAGTGCTGCAGGAACGCGAGTTCATGAGGGTCGGCGGGACCTCCGGTATTAAAATGGATGCGCGGGTGATCGCGGCGAGCAACAGGGACCTCCTGTCCGAGGTCTCAAAAGGCGCATTCCGCGAAGACCTCTACTACCGTCTTAACGTCATCCCGATCCATCTCCCCTCGCTCCGCGACAGAAGGGAAGATATCCCGCTCCTCGTCGAATTTTTCCTGAAGAAATTTTCAGGTGGGAAGGAACCGAAGAAGATCACCCCCGAGGCCATGAACCTGCTCATGAAACATCGGTGGCAGGGAAATGTGCGGGAGCTGGAAAATACCATAGAACGTCTGGTGATCATGTCGCCCGATCATACGGTTGGTATCGAAAACATTCCGGATGATATGAAAGGCGTACAGTCAGGCACTGATCTCATCGCGACGGACATCCCGGCTGAAGGTCTTGAGATGGAAAAACTCCTTGAAAACATAGAGAAAAACCTCCTCCAGAAAGCCTTAGAAAAGACCGGGGGCGTCAAGACGGAAGCTGCGAAGCTCCTCGGCCTGTCATTCAGATCATTCAGGCACAGACTGCAAAAATATGAATCCTCCTCGTAGGTTCTAGAATTTTCAATTGCAAATCTTCTTCGATTCCGCTACAATCATTCCCTCATGGCATACGAAAATTTAAGGGATTTCATGGCGCTCCTCGAAAAAGAAGGGGAGCTCGTAAGGATCAAGGCAGAAGTAGACGCCGAGCTTGAGATTGCTGAGATCACGGACCGGGTCTCAAAACAGAAGGGCGCCGAGAATAAAGCTCTCCTGTTCGAGCGGGTAAGGAATTCCCGGTTTCCCGTTCTAACGAATGCGTTCGGCTCCGCGAAGCGGATCTCTCGAGCGCTCGAGGTCAATGATCTTGATGAAATTGGCCAACGCATCAAGGACATCGTGGATCCGACAAATCTATTTCCCGGACCTGGCGCCGGAATCATGGACAAGATCCAGATGTTGCCGAAACTGGCGGAGCTTGCGAGCTTCTTCCCGAAGACCGTGAAAAAAGCGCCCTGCCAGGAGGTCGTTCTTACGGGCGAGCACGTAGACCTGTCCCGCATCCCGGTGCTCAAATGCTGGCCCGCAGACGGCGGTCGATTTATCACGCTCCCGATGGTTTGCACCGTCGACCCTATGACGAAGATCACGAATGTCGGCATGTACCGCATGCAGGTCTTTGACCATCAGACCACGGGAATGCACTGGCATAAGCACAAGGATGGGGCGCGTCACTATCAGCATTACGAGGCAGCAGGGAGACGCATGGAAGTGGCGGTAGCCATCGGCGGCGACCCTTCCATTATCTATTCTTCCACCGCGCCGCTCCCTCCGGCTATTGGAGAGTTTCTCTTTTCCGGTTTCCTTCGACAGAAGCCACTTGAAGTCGTTCCGTGCAAAACCGTGGATGTGCGGGTTCCTGCGGAAGCGGAGTTTGTTCTCGAAGGATTTGTCGACCCGAATGAACGCCGGATAGAAGGACCGTTCGGAGATCATACAGGCTACTATTCCGAAGCGGACGAATACCCGGTGTTCCATATCACGGCCATCACCCACCGGAAGGACGCGATCTACCCGGCCACCCTCGTCGGCCGCCCGCCACAGGAGGATGCATATCTCGGCAAGGCCACAGAGAGGATTTTCCTGCCGCTCCTCCAGATGGTCGCACCCGATATCCTGGACATGGATATGCCGGTCGAGGGCGTGTTCCATAATAACGTGATCGTCAAGATCAGGAAACGGTATCCCGGCCATGGAAAGAAGGTTATCCATACGATCTGGGGGACCGGCATGCTCATGTTGTCAAAGTTCGTCATCGTCTGCGACGAGGACGTGAATATCCATGATTATTCCGAGGTGACTTGGAAAGTCATGAACCATGTCGATCCCCAGCGTGACGTGGTGATCACTGACGGCCCGCTCGATATCCTTGACCACTCCTGTCCGCAGATCGGGTTCGGCGGCAAAATGGGAATTGACGCGACACGGAAAGGACCCGGTGAGGGGTTCACCCGGCCTTGGCCAGATGAGATCAAGATGGATCCGCAGATTCAAAAAAAGGTCGAGGAGCGGTGGAGGGAGTACGGATTCTGATGGCATCCCGCTGATGCCTCATCGCAATTATCTCATTTGATCATCGTATGCTGTTTCTTGAACTATTCTCAATATTTCTTCTCATCTTGCTGAACGGTTTTTTTGCTGCGTCCGAAATCTCCCTGATCTCGCTGCGCAAGAGTCGTGTACGGCACCTGGTAAAAAGCGGCAATCCGAAAGCAAAGAAGATCCAAAAACTTCAGGAGGAACCTGAACGCTTTCTCGCCACCATTCAGGCCGGCGTTACCCTCATCGGCACCCTGGCCGCTACCCTTGGCGGCGTGATCGCCATCGAGCGCATTAAGCCGGTATTTGCTTCCCTGCCGATCGACTTTTTCCAAAAAGCTGCGGAGCCGCTTGCAGTCGGTGTTGTCGTCAGCATGATCACGTATTTCACGCTCGTATTTGGAGAACTGGTCCCCAAGTCGCTGGCGATCCGGTATTCCGAGAAAATCGCTTTTGCCACATCGACTCCAATTGATATCCTGTCCAGGCTGTTTCGATGGATTCTGCGAATGCTTACGATTTCCAATAATTTTGTGCTCCGCCTGATCACATCTGCCGAACAGCAGGAAACTTTTCACGTTTCGGAAGATGAGGTAAAATATCTCATCCGGGAAGGTCGGAAGACCGGCGTGTTCGAGCCGTCCGAAGAGGACCTGATACATAGTGTGTTCAAGTTTACCGATACCGTGGTGAAGGAAGTGATGGTACCACGGACCGAGATCGTTGCCGTGGAGTCGGGCACCGATATCGACACCATACTCGGTCTCATGAACACGAAAGGCTTCTCGCGCCTGCCGGTGTATTCCGAGACCATTGATAATGTCATCGGTGTCGTGTATCTTAAAGATATTCTTTCGCTTCATAGAGCGAACAAACCTTTCCAGCTTGATAAGGTCCTCCGCAAGCCGTACATCGTGCCGCCGAACAAGAACGTAAGCGTCCTGCTCAAGGAGATGCGCGAACGACGCATCCATCTGGCGCTCGTGGGTGACGAGTACGGAGGCACTGACGGCCTGGTCACCATGGAGGACCTCATCGAGGAAATCGTGGGCGACATCAGGGATGAACAGGAGAAAGAGCTCCGGGAGATCGAGGAGATCTCCGCAAACCGCTATGTAGTTGATGGGAGAACGGACATCGGCAAGTTGAACGAGAGACTTGCGGCAAAACTTCCCGAGGACGAGTTTGAGACCGTCGGCGGTTTTGTGCTCGGTCTGTTCGGCAGGCTGCCTGCTGAAGGAGACCAGATCCGCTTCGACAATTTGTTGTTCACCGTTCTTCGTCTTCGGAAAAACCGTATCGCGCGCATCCGGATACTAAAATATACGCCTGAAAATCATGAACGGAGTGAAGATGAAAACATCATTGGTTCTGGAGACTAATCTATCCGGCTTAAATCCCCCCAAACGCGGCAAGGTGCGGGACATTTACGATCTTGGAGATACGCTCCTGATCGTGGCAACTGACCGGATTTCAGCGTTCGATGTCGTGCTTCCCAATGCGGTCCCGGGAAAGGGCAGGGTGCTCACCGAGATATCCAAATACTGGTTCTCGCAGACCGAGACGCTCGTGAAGAACCATCTGATTACCACAGATGTGAAGGACTTCCCGCAGGCCTGCAGGCCTCACGCGGCATTGCTCGAAGGCAGAAGCATGCTGGTGAAAAGAACGCGGCCGCTACCCGTGGAATGTGTCGTACGAGGCTATCTGACCGGGTCCGGTCTCAAGGAGTACAAGGCTGCCGGTACGGTGAGCGGAATCAAACTTCCTCCCGGCCTGACCGAAGCCTCCCGTCTGCCGGAGCCGATATTCACCCCCTCAACCAAGGCAGAGGTGGGAGAGCACGATGTGAACATCGATTTCGACACGGTCATAAGGCTGGTAGGAAAAGACATTGCCTATGAAATAAAAAAACATACGCTTGACATCTATAAAAGGGCGTGTGAACTTGCGGAGCCAAAAGGGATCATCATTGCCGATACAAAACTTGAATTCGGGATATACCATGATGAGGTCATTCTCATCGATGAAGTGCTCACGCCCGATTCGTCTCGATTCTGGCCTAAGAATGATTATCGAGAGGGGGTAGTTCAGAAAAGTTTCGATAAACAGTTCGTGCGGGATTACCTGCTCTCCCTCGCATGGGACCAGCGTCCGCCTGCGCCCGTGCTCCCTGACGAGGTAGTGCGAAAGACGAGCGAGAAATACTTTGAAGTGCTCAGAATGCTGACCAGCTGACGTTTGTCCTTGACACACCTCGTGTCTCATCAGTATAATCCGCAATCATTCGACATTTGTGAAGGGGATCTTCATGGAAGATTATAACGAGCTGATCCAGCAGCGTTTCAAGAAGCTGGCTGAGATCAGCGCGCTGGGGAAAAAGCCCTATGCCGGCAGGTTCGCCGTGTCTGCTTCCGCAGAGCAGCTGCAGGACCGGTATGAGCGGACGAGCAAGGAAGACCTCGAGAAGGAGCGCGTCGAAGTAACGGTTGCCGGTAGGGTCATCGCAATGCGGAGCTTCGGGAAGGCATGCTTCAGCCATATCCAGGATGGCTCCGGGAAGATCCAGCTCTATTTTCAGAAAAACACGCTCGGCGGGGAACAGTTCGATTTTTTCAAAAAGATCGACATCGGTGATTTCATAGGCGCGAAGGGTTTTTTATTTCGCACCAAGACGAACGAGCTGACGGTGGACGTGGAGGACTTCACGCTCCTTTCGAAATCCCTCCGCCCCTTGCCGGAAAAATGGCACGGACTCACGGACGTGGAAATCCGCTACCGCCAGCGGTATGTTGACCTCATCGTCAATCCCGAGGTGAAAAAGGTCTTCCTCCTGCGAACGAAGATCATTCAGGCCATCCGTGCGTTCCTGAACGCCAGGGGATACCTTGAGGTTGAAACCCCCATGATGCAGACCATCCCCGGCGGGGCCACGGCCAGACCGTTCAAGACACACCACAATGCCCTGGACATGGATCTCTACCTCCGGATCGCGCCGGAGCTGTATCTCAAGCGCCTTCTCGTGGGCGGTTTCGAGCGTGTCTACGAGATAAACCGCAATTTCCGGAACGAAGGCATCTCGACGCGCCACAATCCGGAATTCACCATGCTCGAATTTTATACGGCGTACGCGGATTACCGTGATCTCATGGACATGACCGAGGAGATGATCGGTTCGGTTGTCCGTGATGTCCTCGGGACGACGGAGGTGGAGTACGAGGGACACCAGATCAGTCTTGCACCACCGTGGAAACGCATTACGTTCCTCGATTCGCTGCGCGAGGCAGGCGTACCGGACGCTGTCTTCAGGGACACCGATAAGGCGCGTGATTACGCAAAGAAACTCGGCGCGAGCCTGAAGGGGGGGGAACCGATCGGGAAGCTCCTGAACGAGATGTTTGAGGCATTGGTCGAGCCGAAGCTGATCCAGCCGACTTTTGTTACGGATTACCCCACGGATATATCACCGCTCTCCAAGAAAAGGGAGGATAATCCCGATTATGTGGAACGGTTCGAACTGTTCGTCGTGGGCAGGGAGCTTGCGAATGCGTTCTCCGAGCTGAATGATCCCGTTGACCAAAAGGACCGTTTTTCCAAGCAGGTTTCCGAGCGCGAAGCGGGTGATGAAGAAGCGCACCAGATGGACGAGGACTTTATCCGGGCCCTTGAATACGGCATGCCCCCCGCGGCCGGCGAGGGCATAGGGATCGACCGTCTGGTGATGCTGCTCACCGGCTCGAGCTCCATCCGGGACGTGATCCTGTTCCCGCAGATGAAGAAAGAGAAACCGTGAAAACTCCCTATGAGATATTCGTCAGCCTCCGATATCTGAAGACCAAAAAACGTTACGGCACCGTGTCGCTCAACACGTTCATCTCCATCGCGGGCGTGGTCATCGGCGTAGCAACGTCCATCATCACGCTTTCGGTCATGACGGGATTTCAAGGGTATTTCCGTGATAAGATCCTCTCGGCCATCTCACACATCGTAGTGATGGAATACACCGGGAGAGGGGTAAAGGACGGGGAAGCGCTGCAGGAGAAGGTCGCGAAAGTTCCCCATGTCAAGGCCACGACACCATTCATCATAAGTCAGGCCATGCTTACGAGCAATAACCACTTGCAGGGCGTCGTGGTGCGCGGAATCGATCCAGAGACCGAAGGCACGGTGACGAGCCTGGAAAAGAACATCACCGAGGGCTCGCTCCGCGACCTGGAATCACCGGGACAGAAGCTGCCGGGCATCGTGATCGGAGAGGACCTTGCCCGCAAATTCGGAGTGGTCATCGGCGATACGATCACCCTGGTAAATCCCATCGGCGAGGAGACGGCCATGGGGATGGTACCCAAAATGAGAAAGTTCGCTCTCGTCGGCATATTCGACGCCGGGATGTATGACTATAACACCGGATTTGCCTATATATCCCTGCCGGAGGCGCAAAAGTTCTTCGACATGCCTGACCGCGTCAGCGGCATCCAGGTGCGCGTCGACGAGATCTATAACGCCGATAAGATATCCGATGCCATCCGGTCGGCCGTCGGGTATCCCTATTACACCCGGAACTGGATCGAGATGAATAAGAATTTTTTCTCAGCGCTCAAACTTGAAAAGATCGGGATGTCGCTTCTCCTCGTCGTCATTATCATCGTGGCGTCGTTCAACATCATCGGTACGCTCACGATGATCGTAATGGAAAAGAACCGCGAGATCGCGATCCTGAAGTCCATGGGAGCACCTGCAAGAAGCATCATGCAGATTTTCATGTTCGCCGGTCTCGTGATCGGGCTTGTGGGTACGGTCATAGGCACTCTCATCGGCTACGGCGCCGTTGCGCTTATCACCAGGACCGGCGTTATCTCGCTTCCGAGGGACGTATACCAGGTCAGCCACCTGCCCCTTTCTATCACCGGCCTTGATATCCTATTCATAGCGGCTATGGCGCTTGGGATCAGTTTCTTCGCAACGCTGTATCCGTCGTGGCAGGCAGCAAAGCAGGACCCGGTGGAGGTGCTGAGATATGAATAGCACGGGAGATCAAAAAGTCCAGGCTGGGAGTCAATCGTGAGGAGGATGTCATGGCTCAAAAAGGCGGCACAGTGAAAAGAATCATATTGACCCTGATGTTGCTCGCGCTGCTCATCGTAATCTTCATTATCCTGGGCGGCGGCAACCTGCTAAAGTCCACGGGCAAGTGGATTGGAGGCGTGGGGAATAAGGCGGAGGATATCAAGGGTACGATTGAGCACAAAGCAACGACCATCGAGAAGACCGTCGAAAAGCTGAAAGAAAGCGACAAACCGGGAGAGAAGAAATAACTCGATCACTCATTCATGTTCAGGAGCTTCGCAAGACCTTCATGAGCGGGACCGAAGAGCTCCATGTGCTCGACGGCATTGACCTCGACATCCAGCAGGGTGAAATGCTTGCCATCGTGGGAGCATCGGGCGTGGGCAAGAGCACCTTTCTCCATATCATCGGAGGACTTGACCGGCCTACGTCAGGCAAGGTGTTGTACGGGGATCTGGATGTCTTCGGGCTGAACAACGACCGGATCGCACAGTTCCGGAACGAACGGGTGGGGTTCGTTTTCCAGTTCCACCATCTTCTCCCGGAGTTTTCCGCACTGGAGAACGTGATGATGCCGGCGCTCATCCGGCGAATAGACAGGAAGGATGCAGCTGGAACCGCCTCCGGTATACTGAACGATGTGGGTCTCGGCGCTCGCCTGCATCACCGACCGGGAGAACTTTCCGGCGGCGAGCAACAGCGGGTGGCCGTTGCGAGGGCGCTCATGCTTCACCCCGATGTGGTGCTTGCCGACGAACCCACGGGGAACCTCGATGCCCACACGGGCGAGGCCGTCCACCAGCTCCTGCAAGACATCAACAAGCAGAAGGGCGTGACCTTTGTGATCGTGACCCATAATGACAAGCTTGCTGTTCGAGCTGACCGGGTGCTCAGGATGACGGAAGGCAAGCTCAAACCGGAGCATTGACGGGTCACCTGTCTCTACCGGCGCGTTCGACCGTACCGCGGCATCATTCAATATCCATGGCCTGCAGAATCTTTTCCCTTGACTTTAAGCGGGCCTCACAAGTAATATTAAAGGTCTTATTCACGAGATAACTACCGGGGAACAGTCTTATGAATCTTCTTTTTTTTCAAGCTACTATGGGTGCATACCTGTGCTCGGCCGCAGGGTATATCGCCTACATCATAAAACCGGAACGCGGCTGGGTTGCAGGGGCTTCCCTCTGGGCCGCGGTTGCTGGATATCTTCTGCATGTATCCTATTTTGCGCTGCGCTGGGCTGAATCCGGCCGCATCCCGGTCACGAACTTCTTCGAAGCCGCCAATTTTCTCGGTATGGGGATTGTGCTCGTGTTCCTGGTCATGGAATTCCGGTTCAAGATCGCCGCTCTCGGCTCGTTCATGCTGCCGCTTGTCCTCATTCTCATGATCCCCACGTCGTTGCTGTCCGGCAGGATCGAGGAAATGAAGCCCATACTCAAAAGCGGCTGGCTCGGGGTTCATACAAGCTTCGCCGTTCTCGGTGATGCCGCGTTCGCCTTCTCATTCATCGTTTCCATCATGTACCTGATCCAGGAGCGTCAGCTCAAGGCCAAGCATCTTGGAGCGATATTTCACCGCCTGCCATCGCTCGATATCATGGATACCCTCGGCTACAAGGCGCTTACGTTGGGCTGGCCCCTGTTCACCGTCGGCATGATCACCGGCTCGATCTGGGCGAACAGCGCATGGGGAACGTACTGGAGCTGGGACCCCAAGGAGACCTGGTCGCTCATCACCTGGGTCATCTATCTGGTGCTTCTGCACCTGCGTACGATCGGCTGGCGGGGCAGAAAGATGGCCTTCCTCTCGATCGTCGGATTCGTGTTTGTTCTGGTCAGCTTCTTTGTCGTGAGCCGCGTGAACATCGGGAAACATACGTTTTAAGGTGGCGGAAGAATGGGCATTATCGTTGTAGGGCTCAGTCATAAAACAGCAGCTATCGAGGTGCGTGAGAAACTCAACTTTCCGGAGAGCACGCTACCCGATGCCCTCAGGAAGCTCATGGCCTATGAAGGGATCCGGGAAAGCCTTATTGTATCCACGTGCAACCGCGTGGAGATCTACGCTTCGGTGACGGAAAGCGCCAAAGGCATCGACCGCGTCAAACAGTTCATTTCCGATTACCACGGCCTCTCGCGTGAAGCATTGGAAAAATCGCTTTACGTTTATCCCGATGCCCAGGGAGTGCGACACACTTTCCGCGTTGCATCGAGTCTCGACTCCATGGTTCTGGGAGAGGCGCAGATCCTGGGACAGCTCAAGGATGCCTTCGATATCGCCCTCAAGACCAAGACCACGAGCACCATTCTGAACAAGCTGATCAAGAAGGCCATCTCTGTCGCGAAAAGGGTCCGTACCGAAACCAAGCTTGCGGAAGGGGCTGTCTCCATCAGCTCCGCCGCAGTGGAACTGGCAAAGAAGATCTTCGGCGAACTGGAAGGCAAGAACGTCATGCTTCTGGGCGCCGGCGAGATGGCCGAGCTCGCCGCCCAGCATCTTTTGGGGAACGGCGTGAAGAACATCATGGTCGCGAACCGCACCTTCGAGCGTGCGGAGGAACTGGCCAAGGAATTCAAGGGCGACGCGATCCGGTTCGAACATTTCCCCGACGCCCTCATGATGGTGGACATCTTGATCTGTGCGACTGGCGCTCCGAACTATGTTGTCAACCGCGACATGGCGAGCCGGGCCCTCAAAGAACGGCGTCACAAGCCTATATTCATGATCGACATCTCGAACCCGAGGAATATCGACCCGGAGGTCGACAAGGTAGATAATGTGTATCTCTACGACATCGACGATCTCCAGAGCAAGGTCGATGTCAATACGGAGGGCAGGGCAAAAGAAGCGGGGAGGGCCGAAGAGATCGTATCGCAGGAGGTCGAGACCTATCTTGCGTGGGAGCGCGCCCTTGATGCCGTACCGACCATCGTGGACCTTCGCGAGAAGGTAGAGGATGTCCGCAAGCGCGAATTGGAGAAGACCCTTGGCTCCTTGAACGGCATCACCGACGACCAGAAACGGGCGGTAGAAGCAATGTCCCAGGCCATTGTGAACAAGCTTCTCCACGCGCCTCTCGTGGTCCTGAAACAGGCGGCCTCCGGTTCGGACGCTGGGGATAATACGATCGCCATCGCGCGCAGGCTGTTCAACTTGGACAAGGAGTTGAAACGGCCTGGGCATGAGAAAGCTGCCGAACAGTCCGCTCAAGGATTGCCGGAGCAAGGCTCCGGTTCAAAGAGCCCCTGCCGCTGAATCACAGAACAGAGAACGCGGGGGCAGGAGCAAGGCTCCGACCGAGCGGTTCCCTGACGTAACCTGGACCTTGCAGGCTTGTAAAGGAGCATTTCATTGAGAAAACAGATCAGGATCGGTACGCGCGGGAGCGCCCTCGCGCTCTGGCAGGCTGAGTGGGTGAAGTCCGAGATCGAGAAGAGATATCCGGGCATGACAGTGACGCTCACGAAGATAAAGACCACGGGGGACAAGATCCTCGACGTGCCGCTGGCCAAAGTGGGAGGCAAGGGCCTGTTTGTAAAAGAGATCGAGGAGGCCATGCTGGCGAACGAGATCGACATCGCGGTGCACAGCATGAAGGACGTGCCGACCTTCTTTCCCGATGGTCTCCATCTAGCCTGCATCACGAAACGCGAGGATCCGAGAGATGCCCTGCTTTCACGAAATAAAGTGAAGTTCAAAGACCTGCCCAAGGGAGCGAATGTAGGCACGAGCAGCCTCAGGCGCCAGGCCCAGCTCATGAACGTCCGTCCTGACTTCGTGATCCATCAGCTGCGCGGGAACGTGGACACGCGGCTCAGGAAGCTCAAGGAAGGCCAGTACGACGCTATCATCCTTGCCGCGGCAGGGGTCAAGCGGCTCGGACTTGCCGAGAACGTGACGGAATACATCGAACCCGGAGTCAGCCTGCCTGCTATCGGCCAGGGCGCGCTCGGCATCGAGTGCCGGGTCGACGACCGGGAACTGAACGACCTCATCGCGTTTTTCAACCATGCTGACAGCCGCACCTGCGTCACGGGCGAGCGCGCGCTCCTGCGCAGGCTCGAAGGCGGATGTCAGGTCCCCATTGCCTGCTACGGCCAGATGGTGGACGGGAAACTCCAGCTCACCGGCCTTGTGGGAAGTGTGGACGGAAAGCGGATCATCAAGGACAGCATCGAAGGCGCTCCTGACAAGGCGGAGAAGCTTGGTGTTACTCTGGCGGAAAAGCTCCTTACCCAGGGCGCGGACGTGATCCTGCGGGAAGTCTACGGGCACAATACGGACTTCAGCGGCAACAACCTGCTGGAGAATTAATCAACGAACCAGTATCTTCGAACCGCTGAGGCGCGAAGGTCGCGAAGTTTTTTCCCAGAGGGAGGATTTTTCTTCCCTTCGCGCGCCTGGCGTCTTCGCGGTAATTTTATTTTAGAGATCATGAGCCAATCAATCGGGAAAGTATATTTAATCGGCGCCGGCCCCGGCGATCCGGGCTTGATCACGGTCAAGGGACTGGAGTGCGTGAAAAAGGCGGACGTGATCATCTACGACTATCTCGCAAATGAACGGATCCTCGATCACCGGAGACCTGACTCCGAGCTTATTTACGTGGGCAAGCAGGGGAGTCGGCACACGCTTCCCCAGGAAGAGATCAACGCGCTGATCGTAAAGAAGGCAGGCGAAGGAAAGACCGTCGCCCGGCTCAAGGGAGGCGATCCTTTCATCTTCGGCCGGGGAGGGGAGGAGGCCGAAGAGCTCGTTGATAGCAACATTCCCTTTGAGATCGTGCCGGGAGTGACCGCAGCAACAGCCGTGCCTACCTATGCCGGCATCCCGCTCACCCACCGCGAACATACCGCAAGCGTGGCCTTCGTGACCGGCCATGAAGATCCTACCAAAGAAGAATCAAAGGTGCATTGGGACCGGATCGCGACCGGTATCGGGACCCTGGTGTTTTTCATGGGAATGAAGAACCTCCAGAATATTGTCGATAATCTTGTCTCGAACGGCCGTGATCCTGGAACGCCTGTGGCACTCATCCAATGGGGGACCCGCACAGACCAGCGCGTGGTGACCGGCACGCTCACGGATATCGTACACAAGGTCAGGGAGGCAAAACTTGGCCCGCCCGCCATTATCGTCGTAGGCGAGGTGGTGCGGCTTAGAGAGAAGCTCAACTGGTACGAATCCAAGCCGCTCTTCGGAAAACGGGTGGTCGTAACGCGGTCGCGCGGCCAGGCAAGCGCCTTCGCTGAGATGCTCATCGACCGGGGGGCGACGGCCATCGAGTTCCCGACAATCGACGTTATCCCTCCTTCGACCTGGGATGAGCTTGACCATGCCATTGACGCGATCGAGTCGTACCAGTGGGTGATATTCACGAGCGCGAACGCCGTCCGGTTCTTTTTTGAGCGGCTCAGGGGCCGCGGCAGGGATATCAGGCTTCTCAAGGGCGTGAAAATCTGCGCCGTAGGCTCGAAAACCGCGGAATCGGTCGAACAGCACGGCCTCAGGGCTGACCTGATACCGGCCGAGTTCAAGGCGGAGGGCGTGCTTGAAGCCCTGGGCGGCACGAACGTGAAAGGGCAGAAATTCCTGATCCCCCGCGCAAAGAAGGCGCGCGAGATCATTCCGGACAGGCTGAGAGAGCTCGGCGCGGAGGTCACGGTCGCGACAGCGTACGAAAACGTCAAACCGACGAGCGACGCGGACCGCGTCAGGAAACTTTTTCAGGAAAAGAAGATAGCAGCGGTGACCTTTACCAGCTCTTCCACGGTGCATAATTTTATTGAAATAATTGGCCAAAAAGAGTATAAATCATTACTCGATGGTGTTGTCGTGGCCTGCATCGGGCCGGTCACGGCGAAGACAGCGGAAGAGTACGGCATGAGGACAGACATCATGCCAAATGAATATACCATACCCGCGTTCGTTGACGCGATGGTGGATTTCTTCAAAAAAAAATGAGAGCTTCATAGGATAAGGAGAGTTCATGATTACCATTTCAGATGTAGCGGCAGACAAGATCAAGGAGATCCTCAAGGCGGAAGGAGTGCCGAACCACGGCTTGCGCGTGTCGGCGGGCGGGGGCGGATGCTGCGGCCCTTCCTACGAGATTATGATCGATGACAAGGCGGGCGACGGCGATACCGTGGTGGAAAAGAACGGCGCCAAGCTCTTCGTCGATGAGACGACCGCCAAAACCATAGCGGGCGCCGAGCTCGGGTTCGTAAGCGACGAGCGGGGCGAAGGATTTGTCCTTGGCTTCCCGAACGGTGCACCTTCAGGCGGAAGCTGCGGGTGCGGCACGGAGGAGACCCGGCCGGGCAGCAGCGGCTGCGGGTCCGGCGGCTGCGGTTGCAGTTAAGGTCTTTGGGGACGCAGATTTTCTCAGATCAACGCAGATATAGCGTGACGCCTCAACTCAAGGATTTGTAACCTTTTTTTTCTGTGGAGATCAGCGTCCACGGTCTTTTTATTATATTCCCAGGAGATTTCATGTTCGAGCCCTTATACCGGCCGAGGAGGCTGCGGTCCAACGAGAACATACGGCGCATGGTGAGGGAGACGAAGCTCTCTCCCGATGATTTCATCTATCCGCTCTTCGTTACCCACGGCAAGGGAGTGAAAAAAGAGATCAGCTCCATGCCCGGGAACTTCCAGCAGTCCATCGACAATATCGTGAAAGACTGCGAAGAGGTCATGGGTCTCGGCATCCCTGCTGTCCTTCTTTTCGGCATCCCGGAGCACAAGGACGAGGTCGGCAGCGAGGCATACTCCGACGAAGGTATTGTCCAGCACGCGATCAAGGCCATCAAGAACAAAACGCCCGAGCTTATCGTGATCACCGACGTCTGTCTCTGCGAGTACACGAGCCACGGCCACTGCGGCGTGATCAAGAACGGCAAGGTCCAGAACGACGCCACGCTCGAACTCCTAGCCAGGGAATCGCTCTCCCATGCAAAGGCGGGCGCGGACATGGTAGCGCCATCTGACATGATGGACGGCCGGGTCGGCGCCATACGCCACACCCTCGACAGTGAAGGCTTTCACGATGTTCCGATCATGTCCTACGCCGCGAAGTACGCTTCGAGCTTCTACGGCCCGTTCCGCGAAGCAGCTGAATCAACGCCGCAGTTCGGCGACCGCCGCTCGTACCAGATGGACGCTCCGAACAGCCGCGAGGCCCTGCGCGAGGTCGCTTTGGACATTGACGAAGGCGCGGACATCGTTATGGTAAAGCCGGCCCTCGCATATCTCGACATCATCTATCAGGTCAAGCAGCAGTTCAATCTGCCCGTGGCCGCCTACAACGTGAGCGGCGAGTTCTCCATGATCAAGGCCGCGGCACAGCTCGGCTGGCTCGACGGTGAGCGCGCCATGATGGAGTCGCTCATAGCCATGAAACGCGCCGGCGCTGACATTATTCTCACCTATTTCGCCAAGGAAGCGGCAGCGCTCTTGAACAAATAGCGATAGCCAGCCGCTATCTGCGTTATCTCTCCTTTCACATCCCGCAGTTTCCTAGCTCATGATGGAGATCCAACGGTTTCTCCTGCTTATACTACGGAGGGTAGAATATGTTTATTGCGACATTTGTGATTCTCGTGATGTTCTTTGCCTATGGTATAGCGAATATTCAATCAGGAGAGACACGAGGATGGTTAGGAGCTCTTGTCGCACTCATGTTCCTCGTGGGATTGCAAAGATACCTCATTTCGAGGGCTAATAAAGAGCGAGAGCAAAAATTGAAATTGTTTGATCTTATCGTGACCAGCGAAGACAACCGGTATAGTCTTTCGCGATTTCAAATATACGTCTGGACAGTCTGGGTGGTCATCGCCTTCGCCCAGGCAGCATTCGCTACCCTTACCTTTCCCATCGTCCCGGAAAACCTCGCGATCCTGATGGCTATCAACGGCACAACAACCGTCATCTCGACCGCCCTGACGGATATTGAAAAGCTGAAGCTTGCGAAACCTGCAGAACAGCCTGTCTTTTTCAGTGATATATTTCTTGATGCCAGCGGAACTCTCGACCTGCCACGCACCCAGATGTTTATCTGGACAATGGTTATTCTCGTGACCCACATGGTCATATTCTGGAAGGGGTGTCTTGCAGGTAGGCCCAGTCTCCCGGAAATTTCAGGTGGAATGTTGATATTGATGGGAGTAAGCCAGGGGATATATCTCGGAGTAAAAGCAGCACACGAGAAGAAGACATCCCTAAGATAGCTGAGAGTGACCTGCCCCGATCATTTGATCTGGTGAAGAATTGTCTTTATGGATTGCCATGCGGCGGGTCGTTCGTTCTTTTCATTGACACCTCCATTCCTTCTGGAGTAATATCGGAACCAAGCAAGCACGAAGTTAATAATAGAAGTATCAAGTAACAGGCGAGGTGAGAAATGGATCTTTTAACCCAGGTCCGTGCATATCACTATCTGGTCGGGGTGCTGACGAAGCAGCAGCGTGATCTCTTTTGCGGTCAGTGCAGCGCATGGAACAACACACTGAACAATACCCGGGAAGCGCTTAAGCAGTTCGATGCCGAGTACGCAACCGAGCTTCGCAGCCTTTCCTCGGAGGTCGTAGCGCTCCTGGCCGATACCCGCAACTGCCTCGAAGGTCTTGCCAATGCTGCTAGTCCCGCGGGCCAAAAAAAGGCCGGCAACTGCAAGCTGCCCGAAGGTGTATGTTTCGTGAAGGGCTCCCGCTCTCTCCGGGAAAAGGTCTGAACGCTGACTAAGCCAGTGAGGCGAGAAGAAGGCAGAATTGGGAAACATGCGGGGTAAGAAGCGAAGGACCTCATGTATCCCGAAGCGCAAGATTTTTCGCAACGCTTAGAGTAGAGTTATCAGTATTTCTGGACTTTTCGACCCGCTAGTCCTTCCCAATTCATTCTTGTCAGTGACACTCCTTGTCGGGATAGAGGCAGTTCATGCCTTTCAAAAGTGATGGTAATGTGTTATTATTTATTTGACATTTCAGTTGCCGAAAAAACGAGGTCGCTCTCATGTCCATAATAATGCAGGTCTTTTCCGATTATATATGACCCTTCTGCTACATCGGCGAAGGCATCGTCGAAAAACTGAAGCAGGAGTTCGACCTTCAGGTAGATTGGCGGGGCGTGGAGATCCATCCGGAAACGCCCCCCGAGGGGACCCCCATGGCAAAGCGTTTCCGTCCGGAGGACATCAAACGAATCATGGAGAACCTTCGGAGCATGGGTGCGCCGTTCGGGATCACCTTCGCTGACCGGCCCATTCTGTCTAATTCCCACCTGGCCCTCCAGGCCGCTGAATTTGCCCGTGAACAAGATCAGTTCCATCCATTCCATACCGCTCTGTTCGCAGCGTACTTTTCCCACGGAATGGACATTGGAGATATCGACGTCCTTGCGCTGATCGCTCGTGAATCGGGTCTTGATGCCGGGGCAATGAAGCAGGCTCTGAAAGTCGGGAAGTACATTCCCAAGCTCGAAGCGGCAAAGGAGGAAGCGGTTGTTCGGGTTGTAACCGGCGTGCCGACGTTCTTTATCGGAGACAAAAAATCCGTGGTTGGCGCTCAGCCCCTCGAGGTGTTCCGGAAGGCCCTCCGTTCCGCCTGATTTCACAGTATATACCGTGCGAACGTTTATCGTCAGAACCTGCGACTTGAATTTATGTCTATTACCCATCCCACGATCTTTCTTTAAAGGCCTATGCGATCGAAAAAACCTGAAAATCGCCGCCATCAGAGATTACCGCAGCATCAACGCAGCAGCGTAGAGGTCGACGTCGAGTCGCTCCTGTCATTCGAGAACAATTGCAACGGCTGCGCCAGGGGCGAGCGATGCTGCTGCTCGTCGTACGAGGTTTGCGTGACCACGGCGGAGCTGAAAAGGATCATCAAGGTCCTGCCCGAAGCTGCCAGGCTCTGCCCCCATCTCCTCACCATACGGGGATACGACAACGTTTTCGAGGAAGAGGAACCCGGGCTATTTTCCATCGACACGACCGAGGACGGTCTCTGCCTCTTCGCCTACTGGTCCCATCATCGGCTCCACTGCTCCCTGCACACCGCCGCAAAGAGGCTCGGCTTGCCCCTGGAGCAGGTGAAACCTAAGGTCTGCCTCCTCTGGCCCATGCACTTCTCGGAAGGCGATGAGGTCCTCGCCATGATAAACGATGCTTATCTGTTCAACTGCAATATACGGAAAACACCGGGTTCGCGCACTATGAGCCCCGGCTTTGTTGAGGCAATCGAGCTGGTGTACGGGGAGGGATGCGGGACCCAGGTGAAGCGCGCGGCGGAGAACGGGGACCGGCGCACGCTGCTGGTCCCCCGGCGTTAAGGACATCCTCGGGTCATCCGTGTGTCCTTATCATTAAACTTCGGAGGTGGAATCATGAGTGTGGTTCACCGCTTCACGGGAGAAGACGGGAACTTCAACTGGGAAGGCGCAATCCCGCGGGGTTATATCAAATCGAATACCAAGGGCGCCGATGGCAAAGTCCTGATCGGCAGGGCTGACGGCGCTCAACAGTTCATTGTCCGTTACTTCAGGGTCGAGCCGGGAGGCTGGAGCGCGCGTGAGAAACACCCTCACGACCATGGTGTCTTTATCCTCCACGGCAGGGCGCGCGTGCTGCTCGGGAACAAGGAAGTCGAGGTCGGGCCTCGCGATGCAGTATATATCAGCCCGAACGAGGAGCACCAATTGCATACCCTCGGCGATGAACCCCTCGGTTTCCTCTGCATCATACCGCCCAAGGAAAGCGAAATAGGTTAAGGGACAGGAGGGCATGAAGATCGCGGAGTAATGCTAAAGATATTTCGGTTTAATACCAGAAATTAAAGATTTCCTGTGTATCCTGAGATTCGCGGCATACTTTCTTTCCACACTTACTGATTACCCGGACGATAGATGCGTGACGTGCTAGCCATAACAGCGAACATGACCAAAAGCCGGAGACATCCCTCTGGATTGTATGTCCTCTTTTTTACAGAAATGTGGGAGAGGTTTTCCTACTATGGGATGCGGTCTTTGCTGGTCTACTACATGATCAAGCACCTGCAGTTCACGCAGGAACGGTCGTCCGAGATTTACGGCCTCTATACGGGATTTGTCTACTTCACCCC
>DATJZV010000010.1:0-21018 GCA_035498715.1 Nitrospirota bacterium | reverse complement strand
GTATCGAGGTGCATGAGGTTGATCCGGCCTATACGTCAGTTATCGGCCTGTACAAGTTTGGTGGCCGTTACGGGATGTCCGCGCATAATGCCGCGGCACTCGTCATCGGCCGGAGATCATCAGGTTTTGGAGAGTCGCTGCCGAGCCAGCTTCACGGCACCCTGCCGCTACCTGCAAGGAATCGCGGCAGGCATGTGTGGAGCCAGTGGGCAGCGGTATCTCGGAAAGACAAAGCAGTGCTTGCAGCACACGGTCGGTCGGGAGCTTCCCGATCCTCGCTGTCACTTATCCCTATCAGGGATAGGTCACGGCTTGTGACCATACCGCCCGAGCCGGTGAGATTCCGGCATGCGAACCGTCACTAACACTGTTCGAGTGACGTTATGGCCTTATAGAATACTTGGCCATAGTTTGAGGAACGGTAATAGTATGGGTAGTCAGGATAATAATACTTCCGCCCATCCCACAGGTAAATCTGCTTTATCTCGAAAACAGGATAGTCATACTCCATCTCGTCTATCATGCCCTTCCTAATCTCGAGGAACTCCCCTGCGAGGGTTATCTCCCTGCCCTTCTCGTATACCAGGGGGTCGAGGAGACCCTTCTCGCTAGGATATATGGCCAGGAACCTCCCCATGGACTGCTCGGTTTCTTTGAGGTATCCGTACGAATCCACAGGCAAGTACAATGCCTCAATCTGCGACCCTCTTCCTGTAATGCGGGTCTCAACGATCAGCCCGCCGAGGATGAAGATCTTTCCCCGATACGCATCGGGAGCCTCCCGGAGCTGGGAGAATTGAACATCTCTCACGCCCTCATTCATGAGCTGCCGGTTCAGCACCGGCGCACAGGAGGAAAACATCAGCGATGCGACTGTTATAAGAAATATTTTTTTCATGATTATATTTTTGCACCGTACAATTGCATTGTCAAGACGTCCGATAAACGATCAGCGAATTCATAGGGTATTTCTATTTTGGGGTTGACACGATCTGCTAATTCATTTGCATACCATCGAGCTCCATGTTATATTATTGGAATTCTTAAGCGAGGAGGCCACAGATGGGGCCACAGAAATCAAAAATCAAGCTGTACACCCTGAGCACCTGCTCTCACTGCATACGCACCAAGCGGTTCTTCAAAGACAAGGGAATCGACATGGAGTTCATCGATGTAGACCTTCTCACCAGTGCGGAACGTGAGAGCGTCATGGACGAAGTAAGGAAGCTTAATCCAGACTGCAGCTTTCCGACCATTTGTATCGGCGACATCATCATAGTCGGTTTTAACGAGGAAAAGCTCAAAAAGGCTTTAAACATACCATGACTTCCCAAAAACTCTACGAGATCCTTTCCAAATATGCCGAGTCGCAGGGCATCCGCTTGAACAAGGACAAACCTTTCGTGGTGGATATTCTGCAGGGCCTCCTTACGAACGAGGCTCGTTACGGCTACCGTTCCTGCCCCTGCCGTCTCGCATGGGGCGTCAAGGAAAAAGATGCAGACATCATCTGCCCCTGCGTGTACCGCGATCCTGACATCAAGGACTACGGGAGCTGCTTCTGCGGGTTGTATGTGTCCGTAGCGTGGAACGAGGGAGAGATTGAGCATCGAGGGGTGCCGGAGCGAAGGCCGAAAGAGAAGAGAGTGATGTAGGAACGCTTTTCGCTCGCAGAGCGCAGAGGGCTTAAACGTTATGCCCGATATAGAACCAGATACTCGCCTATCGCATCGTTAAGCAAAGGGAAAGGACAATGAAGAAAAAAGATAAAGTGAAAAAAAACCCCGACATGCCGGAATTCAGCTTTAAAGAATTCACCCCGGAAGAAGGCAATATCTACGAAGAAGCAGTGAATAAGTACAGGGAGGCAATCGCTGCAGGCAAGACGCTCAAGCAGGCGTACGAAAGTTATTCCATAAAAGACCCGGACCTAAAATCGCTCATCCAGGCCGATTTTCTCAAAATACTGATCGCGGAATTCCACTTCGGCAAAGGCCAGACATTTGAAACGGTTGCCAAGGCTCTTGATGTCTCCCTCGATCTCATCAAGGAAACCCATGCTCGGATGCTCCAAGAAGCAGGTGCCACCGCAGCGAACCAGTTCGGCCAGGAGTTCGGTTCATTCGAACCGAAGACAAACGACTAGCAATTCCTTTTGCCAAAGCACGAAGAACCCCTGGAAACGCGGGTTCTTTTCCTTAAAACATGCATTTCTTCGAGAACTTTTCGACTTCGCGCTTCGCATGTGCTCTCGGAGTGGACGCTTCGGATCGTGTTTGCATGTGTGTTGATATGGATATGAGTAACGTATCTCGGGACGAAGCCTCTGACGCAAACATCGGGCACATAATCACATCGCCGAAAACATCTGATCAAGGAAAAACCCTTCACTGCTAAGATCGGGGAGAAAACAGAGCCGAATATTTAATCTTGAGTGTTCCATCTTGCCGTTGCGTCCTCTGCGGAAAAAATTTCCTCCTCACTCCCACTCGATCGTGCTCGGCGGTTTGGACGAGACGTCGAAGACCACGCGGTTCACGCCTTTTACTTCATTGATGATCCGGTTCGACATAACCCCCAGGAGATCGTAAGGGATCTTCGCCCAGTCAGCGGTCATGCCGTCCTGGCTCGTGACCGCACGGATGGCGACCACGTTTTCGTAGGTCCGTTCATCGCCCATAACCCCCACGGTTTTGATCGGAAGCAGCACGGCAAAAGACTGCCAAATCTCCTTGTACAGCCCTGCCTTCTTGATCTCCTCGATCACGATGGCATCTGCCTCGCGTAATATCTTCAGCCTTGGCTCGGTCACCTCGCCCAGGATTCGGATGGCAAGGCCGGGCCCAGGGAAGGGTTGGCGGTCGATGATCTCATCGGGCATTTTAAGCTCACGGCCGATGGCCCGCACTTCATCCTTAAATAATTCTCTCAGCGGTTCTACAAGTTTGAGCTTCATCTTCTCCGGCAATCCGCCCACATTATGGTGGGATTTAATGATCGCCGAAGGACCTTTGAACGATACGCTCTCGATCACGTCCGGATAGAGCGTCCCCTGGACCAGGAACTCGGCTCCGCCGACAGCATGCGCTTCCCGCTCGAACACCTCGATAAAGGTGTTACCAATGATCTTCCGCTTCTTCTCTGGATGCTCAACACCCTTAAGCTTGTCAAGGAACTGGGATGAGGCATCGACATACTTGAGGTTCAACCCCATATCTTTAAAGGAATGTTGCACCTTTTCTGCCTCATCCTTCCTGAGAACGCCATTATTCACAAAGATACACAAGAGCTGCTTGCCAATAGCCCTATGCACAAGCACCGCGGCCACAGAGGAGTCCACTCCGCCGGAGAGGCCGCAGACAGCCTTTTTATCGCCTATTGCCTTGCGAATCTCGCCAACAGAATAATCAACGAAAGACGCCATGTTCCAGGAGGGCTTGCACCCGCATATCGTGTACACGAAGTTCCTGAGGATCTGGGTCCCTTGGGGCGTGTGCGCCACTTCGGGATGGAACTGGACGCCGTAAAAATTGCGCTTTTCATCGGCCATGGCCGCTGTCGGGGAGTTGCTGGTATGCGCGATAGCGTGAAACCCTTCCGGAATCTTCTCTATGCGGTCACCGTGGCTCATCCAGACCGTCGCCTTGCCTCCCTCGCCAATCCCGGTAAAGATCCCCTCGTTCCTGTGAATCGTGAGCTCCGCCCTCCCGTACTCGCGCTTTTGGGACTTGGCAACGACCCCGCCCTGGATATGCGTCAGGAGCTGCATGCCGTAACAGATGCCGAGGACCGGCACGCCTAGGTCGAGGTGTGTCTTATCGATGAGCGGAGCACCTGCATCGTACACGCTCGACGGGCCGCCAGAAAGGATCAAGCCCTTCGGCCGAAAAACCTTGACCTTCTCGAGCCCGGCATTAAACGGGAATATCTCGCAGTATACCTTTGCCTCGCGCACCCTGCGGGCGATGAGTTGGGTGTACTGGGACCCGAAGTCAAGGATCAATATTCGTTCGCTATGGATGTCGGACAAGAGGAACTCCTTTCAATTCCGGGAAGTGATGGCATATTACCCTATGTAGCAAAGGCATGTCAATCTGAAGATAATGCTCCCTAAAACTCGCCTTGACAATCATCTTCCTCAGCGTTTATTATGGCACATGACACAAGCGGTATACCAGAAGCTTCAGGACACAGCGCTCAAAATAGCCCGGACCCTTCCACGTCCCGCTTTCTACGGAGAACACATCACGCTCATCAGCCTCGCCGAGGAAACGCTCAGGACTCATGAGCTCATCCGGAAATGCCGGACTTATCTGGACGAATCTCAGTTGGAGTGCGCGCACGGGCTCTGTCACTGCGAGGCTGTAGCACGGGATGCCGGGACGATTGTCCTCGTCGAGGGTCGCAGACGGGGCATTGGCCAGTCCGTGATCGATCCGCTCTTTACTGCTGCGATCATCGCTGGCCTTTTCCATGACATCAAGCGCCGGGAGCAAGACCACGCGGTGCGTGGAAGCATCGAGGCAGAAAAGATCCTTAGGGCGCTGGATGTGGACGAGCGTAGCCGCTCGCATATCACCTATGCGATCAGGAACCATGAAGCATTCAAGGCTACGTGCGATCTGGATGATGAGGAGGGTTGCATGGTAAGCGATGCACTCTACGACGCGGACAAGTTCCGCTGGGGACCGGAGAACTTCACGGGTACACTCTGGCTCATGGTCGAGGCACATAACACGCTGCCCGAAGCTCTCCATAAAACCTTTAAGGAAAAAATGATGGGTATTGAGAGGATAAAGGGAACGTTCCGAACCGCAACGGGAAAACGGTACGGTCCGGAGTTCATTGACCAGGGAGTTATTATCGGGAACGCGATTTATGAGGAAATGACCGCGATGTTACAGGGGTAGAAGCATTGCGCCCTATGCCCCTTACTTCAATTCCGTATCTTTCCCCCCGTAGACCTTTTTGAGCACCTTATCAGTGCGGTCCTTGCGCGCCTCGGCGACGCCTTCTCTTAGCTTGAGCGTCTCCTCAGCAAACATGGCAGAACGGAGCCATTCGAACCCGAGCTTCAAGAGCTCTGCGTCATCTGTCCGGACCTTTTCGATCCGCTCCTGCGGGATATCATAGGCCTCAAGGAAGCTGCTCCCGAATACAAATTCACGGAAGTAGTCCGTGTTCGTGCTGACCATGAAGAACATCTGGTTCTTGATCTCGGGGAATTCTTTCTCACCGAATGATTTTTTCTTGATCAGGATCTCCATCCAGCCGCGGTTCATGTCGTCGTAGAGGTCGGCTTCCTGGTCCTTTCGCCATTCGTCGATGGTCCAGTCCTTGTCCTCCTCGAAGCCCTTGCAGTGGTCTTCCTTGACCATGAAATAAAATTCATCCTTGCCACCCTCGGCGTCCTTCTTTCTGAGCGTCGCCATGCCGACCGGATAGTAGCGGCAGGTGTTCGGCCGGTCTTCGTAGACAGTACAGCCTTCAGGTGTGACGAAAGGGCAGCTCCTCTTTTCATCATTCCCCATTTTAAGCGTAATCACAGGGAGGAGGGTCTTGGCCAGGATCTCGATCTCGCAGTATTTGTTGATGAAGTCCTCGGTCGTCATGCCAAGCCGTTTCCGAAGCCGCAAGAGGTCGTAAGGCGGGAGAACGATATTGATATTGCTGCAGCAGGCGGTAAAACACTTCACCCCCTTGTGGCAACGGAACTTGAACCGGCTCTTCCCCGTGAGTTTGATCGGCACAACCTTATCGGTCTTGCTTTTTTTTAAGGGTTCTATATCGAAATCTTCTGGTTGCATTTCTTCTTTCTTATCTTTCATGTCAGCCCTCTCGGCGCCCCGTTGGTGCGGGACGGTTACCTTTGTCTATCCTCTGTACCTTGGCTTCTGACTTCTGAGCTTACTTTATCCAGCTTTGTATCTCATGATGCTGCTTTAGAAACAACTCAACGCCTTCATGATCAGGCCCGAGAATAATTTTGAACCGGTCCAGGGCTTCAAGAAACGGCATCTTCTTCACGCCGCTTACCAGATTATCGGCGTATGATACGATCTTTTCTTCCGGTGTGAGAGGACCATAGTCCTTCTTCGGCAGCCCGAGCTTCACGGCCTCCTCTTCACTGATTCCGGCGCCAATGTGCCGCTCGATAATATGCACAAGCCTGTCAGAGAATCCCAGTTTCTTGGCGATCTCGACACCTGCTAAAGCATGTTCGATTCCATGTGTACGAGACCGGCCAATATCATGGAACAGCCCGCCCAGCTGCACGAGCTCACGATCGAGGGACACCGTTGCACGTTCTGCAAAGGAAAGGGCCAACTGGGAGACCACGATGGAGTGGGCTACGACGTTTGCAGAACAGCCGGCTTGGATAAGGATCTCAGTTTTATTCATTGTCGTTGCATAATACCACTCTGGGAGTAAATTTCAACGAATTTGGCGCAGACGAGCGGGTCCTGCCGGCACCGTTCCAGAGAAAAAATAAGGGGCTGGCCATGAGGCCAGCCCCTTGTGTCCATGGTTTGTTAGCGATATTACTTACCCAGCTTGATCATGATCGGAACGATCAGAAGAGCGACGATATTAATGACCTTGATCATCGGGTTGATGGCCGGACCCGCGGTATCCTTGTAGGGATCCCCGACGGTATCGCCCGTAACTGAGGCTTTGTGTCCATCACTCCCCTTCTTATGCACGACGCCTTTGCTGTCGGTGACGCCATCTTCAAAGGATTTCTTGGCGTTATCCCAGGCGCCGCCGCCGCTCGTCATGGCGATGGCCTGGAACAGACCCGTGATGATGGAACCGATGAGTACGCCGCCGAGGGCCTCGCGGCCGAGGAGCAGGCCCACGATCACCGGCACAACCACTGGAATGAGGGCCGGAACCATCATCTGCTTGATGGCGCCCTTGGTCACAATGTCCACGCACTTGCCGTACTCTGGCTTTGCCGTGCCTTCCATGATGCCCTTGATCTCACGAAACTGCCTGCGCACTTCTTCAACGATACTGCCTGCAGCCTTGCCCACGGCTTCCATCAGAAGCGAGCCGAAGTAGTAGGGGAGCAGGCCGCCGATGAACAGGCCGGCAAGCACCATGGGGTTCGAGAGGTCGAACAGCACTTTCACATCTGTGCCAAAGGACCGTGAATATTCCGCAAAGAGCACCAGTGCCGCGAGACCCGCGGAGCCAATGGCATAGCCCTTGGTCACGGCCTTAGTGGTGTTGCCGACCGCGTCGAGGGGGTCCGTGATGTCACGGATCTCTTTCGGGAGGTGAGCCATTTCAGCGACACCGCCGGCGTTGTCAGTGATCGGGCCGTAGGAGTCGATGGCCACGACGATACCGGTCATGGAGAGCATGGACACGGCCGAGAGCGCGATTGCGAAGAGACCGCCGCCCGGGTTCCCAGCGAAGCCGCCGCCCAGGTAGAAAGCGGCGAGAATCGACGCGACGATCACAAGCACCGGAGCGCCGGTGGACTTCATGCTGACCGCGAGGCCGGCGATCACGTTCGTACCATGGCCGGTCAGGCTGGCCTGTGCGATGTGCTTCACCGGGGAATACTCCTTGGCCGTGAAGTACTCAGTGATGACCACGATCAGGCCTGTTAGAACGAGTCCTATCAGGGCGGTCAGGAACACGGTCATTGGCGTGAATACGTTTGCATCAGCGCCTGTCAGACCGGCGATGAAAGTCTTCGAAATGAAGTAGAACACCACGGCCGCAATAACACCGGCCACGGCAAGTCCCTTGTAAAGGGCGCCCATGATGTAGTTGTTCTTGCCAAGCTTGACTGCATAGGTGCCGATGATGGAAGCAATGATCGAAACGCCGCCGAGCATGAGCGGGAACTCGATCCACTGGCTGCCCTCGCCGAAGATCGTCTTCGCGAGAAGCATGGCGGCCACAAGGGTCACCGTATAGGTCTCGTAGAGGTCAGCCGCCATGCCCGCGCAGTCGCCTACGTTGTCGCCCACGTTGTCGGCGATCACGGCAGGGTTCCGGGGATCGTCCTCGGGAATACCGGCCTCAACCTTGCCCACGAGATCAGCGCCCACATCGGCAGCCTTTGTATAAATGCCGCCTGCGATACGGGCAAACACGCTCATGAGCGAGCAGCCGAAGCCGAGACCGATGAGGGCATGGAATGCCTGCTCAGGCGCAGCAGCCTTGGCTATGAAGTAGAAGCCGGAGAGGCCGATGATGCCGAGGCCCACCACCATGATGCCCGTCACCGAGCCACCCTTGAAGGCGAGGGTGAGGGCGGCCTGGAGGCCCTTGCTCGCTGCCTGTGCGGTACGCACGTTCGCACGCACCGTCACCCACATTCCGATGAAGCCAGCGAGGGCCGAACCGACAGTGCCGATAATGAATCCAACGGCTGTCCATGTCCCGAGGAACGACAAGAGGACCACCAGAATTACCGCAACGATTGCAACCGTCTTGTACTCGCGTGCAAGGAACGCGTACGCGCCTTCCTTCACAGCATCCGAAATCTCCTTCATTTTGGCACTGCCTGCATCCTGCTTGTTCACCCAAAACGCGGTTATGATGCCGTAAATGACACCGGCCACGCCGCAGATCAGGGCAAATAAAATCGTGTTACTCATTGATCTCCTCCTTTAAATAAAATTATTTAGCATAACTACAGATTACGACGTTGTTCAAATGTCCAGTAAATAATTCCTTCTCGATAAACTGCCTCACGTGATTCTTTCTGTTACGGCATCCCTCCTTCTGGAATACTGTATTAACAAGCAAAATTTTAATCTCCAAGCTCGCCAAGCTTTCCGCCGATCATGTCCTTAAGGTACTGGTTTTCTGCCTTGAGATTCTTGACCATGATCTTCACCACATCACGCATCGAAAGCAAGCCGGCAAGGCCGCTATGATCTACAATCGGCAAATGACGGATATTGTTCTGGGTCATTACAGCCATGACGTACTCAAGGTCATCACCGGGCTTTGAGACAAGGAGGTCAGTGGTCATGACATCCTTGATTTTCACATCTTTGCACTGGCGGGCTTCATTTGCCGCGTTTTTTACGATGTCGCGCTCAGTGATAATCCCCGCGAGCGACCCCTTGTCCATCACGAGGAGTGCGCCGATTTTGCACTCTGTCATCTGCTTTGCAGCATCAAGCAGGGTCTGGTCGCCCATAATGCTGAAGCATTCAATTCCTTTTATACTTAATAGCTCTTTAACTTTCATGGCTTACTCCACAATAGAGGTGAAACGGTTTACTCCGTTTACGAAAGCCACCGAATCTACCGGCGGCATACGCTGTTGCTTGGCGATGGCAGAATAAGGTTACCATCCATAAATCGTTCGAGAATTCCATTCTCTGTAATTCTCTGACGGAGTCTACTTCTTATCACGTCCGCTGTGACGAGCGAACACCATCGCAGTCGTCCGGTAGAACAGATGCGCAAACTTTGAATACGGTGCGTATGCGAACAGGGACCATATGAACACCAGGTGGAAGTAGTATACAAGATATCCCGCGCTCATATCAGCCAGCCGAAGCGCCCAGGAGAGCATGCCTGTCGCACCAACGCCCATCACGATCAGCAGGAAGATCCAGTCGAAGTAAGAACCCATTCCCGCCTTCCCAGCCTTGGCAAAGCGGTTAAGCAGGAGGATCACAACGCCGGCTGCGAATGCAATGGAGCTGATGAGGGCCAGGATCTTCACAGGATCGCTGTTCGGATAGGGTGATTCCCCGAAGTGGAAAGGCCCAAACGGCTGAATGCCGAGCAGTTCAAAACCATAGAGGTAAACAATCGCCCACGTGGTCACGACCGCGAGGCCTGCAAAGCTGTAGAAGAGGAGCATGTGGCCCCACTGCCGCATCCGGTTCACATTGCAGTCTGCGAACTTCGAGTGAGCCAAGATCGTGGTGACGGAGGAAACGATGTCACCCGCGAGGCTCCCGGTGGACTTCATCTCTCCTGCCTGTGCCTTCATGCCGCTCCAGAGGCGTTTGATGCCCACGAAGGCCGATGCCGCGGCAAAGATCGCCGTCAGGATGAAGACCGTATCGATCACCGGAACGGGAACAAACTTGTGATAGGCCATAATGTTGCCTTCTGCCCGGGGGGCGGAAAAGTTCCCATTCCCGAGCACTACCAGAATGGCATAAAAGAGCACCATGGGGATTGCGAACAGGACAGGCAGGAGCTTCGCGTCCGTTGCGACCTTTGCCAAGAACGGTACCATCGCAACGTGCTTGATGCTTTGCTTCCGGATGGCATTCAGCACTTCGCCGGGCTTTGCTCCGCGCGGGCAATAGGCCGTGCAGTCGCTACACTGATGGCAAAGCCACACATCGGGGCTGGCGATGAGTTTGTCCTTCTGGCCCCACTGGGCGAGGACCATCTCTTTGCGCGGGAAGGGGTTACCCTCCGGCGTTACGTTGCAGACCACCGAGCAGGTGGCGCACTGGTAGCACTTTTTCAGCGACTCTCCGCCGCCCTTGATGATCTCGTTCACAAATTGTAAATCAGGCTTGATAACCGTTGCTTCTGACATATACCTTATCCTCCAATAACTGTGTTAGGAGAGTGATTTAGCGCTTTTTTTCGCACTCCGCATTCCGCAGGTGGTTTACATGCTCTTGAACGGGTTCGGCCCGATCTCCTTCACCTTCTCTACGAACTCGTTGATCATAGCGGGGAGCTTGTCATACTCATTGATGGCGATCTGCATCAGCTGGACGCGCTCCGACTCGAGCTGGAGACGGTTCAGCGTCTCGCTCACCTTGCTGAAGCGCGTGTTCGCCAGTTCGCTGCCTTTGACGAAATGGCACTGGTAGTTCTCGCCGAACTTGCATCCCAGGAGCAGCATGCCGTCGATACCCTTGGAAAGCGCGTCGGCGACCCATACGAGGTTCATGCCGCCCAAACAACGCATGGAAACGAAGCGCACGCTCGGGTCGATCTTTGTCCGGCTGATGGCCGCCGTGTCAAGCGCCGGATAGGAGTCGTTCTCGCACACGAGGCAGGCAATCCGGAACGTGTCCTCATCATCGGGGACATCGATGGCCTTGAGCATGGAGCCCACGATGTCGACGCTGTAGTCCTTGAAGGACACGATGCGCTCGGGGCAGGCGCCCATGCAGGTGCCGCAGCGCCGGCAGCGGTTGATCTTGTAGAAAGGGATGCCCTTCTCGTCTTCGTCGATGGCTCCGAAGGGGCACTCTTCTGTGCACCGTTTACAGGCCGTGCACTTGATGAGCATAGGGTCGGGGAACGTGATGTCCCAAGCGCGGGGGTGCATGGCAACGCCGCGCGCAACATGGTCCATAGCCTGAATGGCCTTGAAAGCGGCACCGGCCGCGTCTTCCTGCGCTTCCGCCATGTTCATCGGCTGGTGCACGCCTCCCGCTGCGTAGATGCCGGTCCTGCGGGTCTCGTATTGAAAACAGATGAAGTTCGAGTCCGCAAAGCCCGATGCGCCTTCGAGGGTCGGGATTTCTGGCCCTTGGCGGTAGCCGAGGTTCAGGATGTAATCGGGCTTGGGCGTCTGGTCAAGATAGTTCTTTTTGGCTTCGTCGCCGGCGCCTGCGGCCTTCGTAAGGCCGTCAGCATATTCCTGGGGCCAGCGCGTGGTCGGGACCATGCCCGTGGCAAGGACCACGAGGTCCGCCTCGACCTTCACCTTTTCGCCGGTCTTCAAACCGAAAAGCGTGTTCTCCATCTCAACATAGAGATTACTGTTCCCTGCATCGGAGACGCCGGTCACGTCGGATTTGGTGAGCATCACGCCCGGGTCGTTCTGGGCTTCCTTGTAATAGAGCTCGGTCCTCCCCGGCGTCCTAATGTCCTTGTAGAAGATCATGGCGAGGGCATCGTCGTTCTGCCTTACATATTGCGCCTGCTTCAGCGACGTGGCGCAGCACATGGAGGAACAGTAAGGAAGATGGTTCGGATCGCGCTGCCCAGCGCATTGTACGAAAGCGACCTTCATTGCGGGTTTGCCGTCGGAGGGACGAACGATCTTGCCGTTGTTCTTCTTCGCGATCTCTTCGAACTCAAGGTTCGTGACAACGTTCTTGAGCTTGCCGTAGCCAAGGTAGTCGAGCTTGTTCGCATCGTAGGGCTTCCAGCCCGTGGCCATGACAATTGCTCCGATCTTCATAGTCTCGCCGTTCGAGAGGGTAACGTCATAGAGGCCAGGCTGTCCGTCGGTCTTGGTAACAGTCGTGGACTTGTGTACCTTGATGTTCGGGTTGCTCTCGACCTCGCCCACGGTCTTATTGATGTCGGTGTCCACAATGAGCGGCTTGTTGAAATAGGTACCCGTCGGGATCTTCTTATAGAGCTTGTTCACGAAGCCACCGAGCTGTGCGTCCTTCTCGACAAGCACGACCTTCTGTCCCGCACCCGCGGCGGAGAGCGCCGCAGTCATGCCGGCGATGCCACCGCCGATCACCAGGATCGTACTGCTCAAATCCGGCAGGATGTTCGGCTCAGGCAGATCGCCTTTCTGGGTCCTGACGATCCCCATGTTAAGATAATCGTAGGCAGCATCGTTCGTGGCATCCGTATTCGGTTCCATGGTCCAGGCCACGAACTCGCGGATGTTCACGCGTTCGACGATGGCACCAGGAAAATCGAACTCTTCATATTTGACGCGGGGTGAGCAGGCCGCGATGATGATCGTGTTCACGCCTTCCTTCGCCATATCGTCTTTTATCAGCTGTACGCCCTCAGGGCTGCACAGCGCGTCGTGGAATTTATAATTCTGGACTTTTTTGGCCGCGCCGGCAACCTTCTCGACGTCCATCGCCTCTTTGATACCGCATCCCTTACAGATATATACTCCGAATTTCTTCTCCATCCTTATTTCCTCCTCAAGCTCTGGATGCTCTTCATCACGACACCTGTGGCATCCTGCGCAGACCGCGCGACGTCAACGGGGGTCTTAAGCGTCCCGGTGGCATAGATGCCCTTCGGGAGCGTTGCCTGGTCCACAAAACCGTCGTCGGTCACAGCAATGCCAGCGCTCTTGAGGGACCCTGCAGCAGGCTGCATGCCAGTCGCCAGCACCACCATGTCGAAGGTCTCGGTAACCTTGCCGCCGCCGTGGATGTCCTCGGCCGTCACAGCCACGTCGCCATTCTGTGCCTGCTCGATCTTGGCGACCTTGCCCTTGAGGAAGGACACGCTTTGGTCTTCCTTGATCTTGGTATAGAACCGGTTCTCATAGAGGCCGGGGGTTCGCATGTCGATATAGAATATCTTTGCTTTAGAATCAGGATAGAGCTCTCGTACGTAGGTTGCCTGCTTGATCGATGCCAGGCAGCAGATGTAGGAACAGAACGGCAGATGGTTCTCGTCGCGCGATCCCGCACACTGCACGAAGGCGACGTTCTTCACCTCTTTGCCGTCGGAGGGGCGCACGATCTTGCCTGCCGTGGGTCCATTGGGAGATGCCAGCCGCTCCATCATCATATTGGTGATCACATTCTGGACCTTACCGAATGCGAGATTGTCCATCTTTGCGGCGTCATAGGGGTTCCAGCCCGTAGCCATGACGACAGCGCCGACCTTCACGTTCACGGTCTCGGGTTTCATATCGAGGTGGATCGCGTCGTACTTGCATGCCTCTGCGCACTTGTTGCAGGCCGGGCCTTTGCAGACCGTGCCATCGATGACGTACTGCAGCGGAAATGCCTGGTTGTGAGGGAGGTAAGCTGCCTTGGTTTTGCTCATGCCGAAGTCAAAATCGTTTGACCGCTCGATCTCGCAGGCCTCTGCGCACTTGTTACACGCAACGCACTTATCGTTCACGAACCGGGGCTGCACCTTGATGGTCACGTCGAAGTTGCCCTCTGAGCCGGAGATCTTCTCTACTTCGGCCATGGTATAGATCTTGACCCTGCCGTTGTTCTTGATCCGCTTGTACTGGATCTCGAGACCGCAGTTTGGCGGGCAGAGCTTCCAGAAGTACTTGTTCAGCTGCGTCACCCGGCCGCCGAGATAAGGGTTTTTTTCCACGATGATCACATCGGAACCCGTTTCCGCGGCTTCTACAGCCGCCGTAAGGCCGCTGAAGCCTCCGCCGACAACCAACACCTTATTTTCCGCCATGGTATCTTCTTCCTCCTTAAGGCAGTAAACAATACACCATCATAAATTGAAAATTGGAAATTTTAAAAGTTGGAGCGATTCGGAGCGAAACTATCGGACACTGAACATTTTAGAATTTTCAACTTTCAATAAATCTCCGGGGAGGGTTACCCCTCCCCGGATCGATGTTCGACTTACGGAACCAGCTGTACGTAGGGAACCTTCTTTACTTCCCAAGTGTCCTTCTCGATATTGTACTTGGAGTTCACGAAGCACTTCCAGTTGTTGTCGTCCACCAGGTCGAAATCGCCGCGATAGTAGTAACCTGGGTACCGCGACTCTTCCCGGAACAGGATGTGCCGTGCATGGGCCTCCACCGAGAGGATGCGGTGATAGTTCTCCCAGCAGCGCATCAGCTCGTGCAGGTTACTAGCAGCCATCTTGGACGTGTCTTCCTTGAGCATCTGGAGCTGCCTGAGGCCTTCGTCGAGCATGGTCTTGGAGGTCATGTACCAAGTCGAGATCCCGCCAAAGTACTCGTCGGAGATCTTCTGCAGGCGGGTCTGGAGCATCTTCGGTTTGATGTAATTCGGGTTGATATCCGTGGCCGTGGTGTAGGTCTTGTACTTCTCGTAGACCTCGAAGGGCAGATAGAGCTCTGCCGCCAGATGGTCCGCCGTCTCCTTGATGGATGGCGTATAATTCGGGTGGTCGAGGATGAACGCAATCGCGCTCTTGGCCGCGATACGGCCCTCTGCGTGTGAACCCGAGGAGAACTTGTGGCCTGAAGCACCGCAGATGTCGCCGCACATAAAGAGGCCCTTTACAGTCGACATGCGGTTGTAGTTACCCGCCGGCCACTTCTTGTTCCACTCTTCCGGTGCGCCGAGGTCATCGGGACCGCAGCACCAGAATCCTGCGCAGCCCGCATGTGAACCGAGAAGGTACGGCTCGGTCGGCATGATTTCGGACGGAACCTTGTCCGGCTCGATGTTCTTCGCGGCCCAGAGACCAGCTTGACCGATGGCCATATCGAGGAAGTCTTCCCATGCTTCAGCCTCGAGGTGCTTCACCTTCTTGGCGCCCTCTTTGTCACCGAGCTTTTCCTTGAAGGTCTTGTTGATCGCCGCCATGGCATCGTCAGTCCTCATGAGAATCGGGCCTTTGCCCAGCTTCATGTCACGCATCATCAGATGGTTGCGGATGGCGGTGCCGAGGTTATCGACATACTTGCCATACTTCGCTTTGGCCTCTGCCAGGGCGTCCGCCTTGGCGCAGTAGTCCTCACCGAGGCTGTTGGTCGCCTTGGCCTTGAAGAACAGGAACCAGGCGCCCACCGGTCCGTAACCGTCCTTGAACCGGGCTGGCACGAAGCGGTTTTCCATCATGGTCAGCTCCGCGCCTGCCTGAAGGCCGAGAGCGTAACCGGAACCGGAGTTCCACACCGGATACCATGCGCGGCCCTGACCTTCCTGGGTCGACCGGGGACGGAACACGTTCACTGCGCCGCCAGCCGCAAGCACCATCGCCTTCGCCTTGAAGATATAGATCTTGTTCTCACGAACGCTGAAGCCGGCAGCTGCAGCCACCCTGTTGGGTTCTTTTGCGTCATCGTACAGCTTCACGATGAACACACGCTCATAGTGGTTCTGCTTAACACCCGTAGCTGCCCTGTTGGTCTCAAGGGCCTTCTTCGCCGCTTCCGCAACAATGACTTTGTAGGACTCACCGTTGATCATGATCTGCCACTTACCGGAGCGCACCGGCTTACCGCCGTCCTTCAGCATAGCCTTTCCGGCTTCCTTTGCCTGAAAACCGTCGAGTGAGAAGCCGTCGTCGCCTATTTTCCAGATCGGAAGACCCCACTCCTCGAATTGCTGCACGGAATCATCAACGTGACGGCCAAGGTCATAGACCAAGTCCTCGCGGATGATGCCCATGAGATCGTTCCTTACCATTTTGACATAGTCCGCCGGATCGTTCTCGCCCATGTAAGTATTGATGGCCGAAAGACCCATGGCAACGGCGCCCGACCTGTCGGTCGCGGCCTTGTCCACCATGGTTATTCTCATCTTCTTGGGGTTTGCCCAGCGGGCGCCTTCGAACGCCGCGCCGCAGCACGCCATACCGCCGCCGATGAGGAGGAGATCGGTCTCAACCTCTTCGATTGCGGGCTTTGCGCAAAACGAAAATGTACAGGTTTCTTTTTCCATTTGTCATTTCCTCCTTATTTCTTGATTACCGGCATAGGCTTCGTTGATGTGAAGTAGCCCGGCTGTTTGAGTTTTGCAATATCTGCTTCAGGTTTGCCCTTGTAGGGATCGACCGAACCTTCGGCAGTGGTCCTGATCGGGAACTTGAACCGCTTCAGGATCCCGTTCCGGAACTTGATTGTCCACATGATGGAGTCCGTACCTCTCATGGGGATAACGTTCGCACCGAGGGGTGCGAAATCCTGGTAGGCCCGGACCTCTATTGCCTGCTGCGGGCAGATCTTGACGCAGTTGTAGCACTCCCAGCACTGCTCTGGCTCCTGGTTGTACGCCTTCATGAGGTCCCTATTCAGGGTCATGAGGTCGTTCGGGCAGATATACTGGCAAGCAGTCTTATCCTGCGCCTTGCAGCCGTCACACTTCTCTGTAATCACATAACTCGGCATGGTTCTAAACCTCCTATCTATGGAATGTAGTCAACTGCATTTTGCAGTCGTTAAGCCGTGGTTATTTCTGCGTATGGATGCCCTCTGCGTGACCGTGCAGCTTGATCTCCACCTTCTCGGTGAGGCCCGCATAGTATTTCTTGAGGATCTCGAGCACTTCGGGGCGGCTGAAGTGATCGGGAACATTCTCGCCCTCGGAGAGCATCTTCCGGAGCTTGGTGCCGGACAGCATGAGCCGGTCTTCCTTCTGATGCGGGCAAGTCTTCATGGAGGCCATGCCGTCGCACTTGAAGCAGTAGAACGTATGGTCAATCTTGAGCGGCTGGGTCTCGAGCGCGCCCTTCGGGATCTCGTCGAAGATCTTCTGGGCATCGAACGGTCCGTAGTAGTCGCCGACGCCGGCATGGTCGCGGCCGACGATCAGGTGGCTGCAGCCAAAATTCTGGCGGAAAAGTGCATGCAGGAGCGCTTCGCGCGGGCCGGCATAGCGCATTTCCATGGGGTAGCCGCACTGGATGGCGGTGTCCTTCACGAAATACTTCTCCATCAGGGTGTCGATAGCATTGGCGCGGACATCGGCCGGGATATCGCCCTCCTTGAGCTTGCCCAGGATCTGGTGGATCAGGACTCCGTCCATGGTCTCGATGGCGATCTTTGCGAGATACTCGTGCGAGCGGTGCATGGGGTTCCGGGTCTGGAACGCCGCGATCTTGCTCCAGCCTTTTTCCTCGAACATCTTGCGGGTCTGGGCCGGGGTCATGTAGATGCCCTTGAAAGTCTCGGGGAAGTGGGCCTCGGAGAGGACTTTTACCGGACCGGCCAGGTTAAAGTCGGGCTGGCTCATGACCTTCTGTACGCCCGGATGGCCGGCAACGTCCACAGTGCGGAAGATCTGCTTGCACTCATGCTCCTTGTCGGCTTTGGACATCGCGTACTTTTCGGTCACCTTCATGGTGGCCATAATCGTACCCGACTCGTCATCGACGAGAGTGATCTCTTCGTTTTTCTTAAGCGAGTTCGCGAACTCTGCGCTTGCGGAAAGCGTCACCGGGACGGGCCAGAACGTTCCGTCCGCCATCTTGTACTTGTCGCATACGCCCTTCCAGTCCTTCTTCGACATGAAGCCTTTGAGCGGGGTGAATGCGCCGATGCCCATCATCACGAGGTCCGCGGTCTCGCGCGATGAGATCTTGAGCTGCTTCTGCTTCGCGGCCTTCTTGAGCTCCTTCTGAAGGGCCGTGCCGGTGAGAAGAAGCGGCATGAGCTTCTTCTGTTTGCCGTGAGGTTTTACCAGTGCCATAACTTGTTCCTCCTTTAAAGAATTTTAAAAAAATATTCCACTGTGACCTGATGCCACAGCTCTTACCCGAGAACCGCCGTCACTTTTTTGAAGATATCGCTGATGCTGCCCACACCCATGATGGTCTTCATGATGTTTTTCTTTGTGTAGTAATCGATAAGCGGCGCAGTCTGCTTCTGGTATACATCGAGACGCTTCTTGATGGTCTCTTCCTTGTCGTCGTCGCGCTGGAAGAGCACTCCGCCGCACTTGTCGCAGACACCGTCCTTTTTGGGGGCCGAGAAATAGATATTGTACATCTGCTGGCAGCCTTTACAGGTCCTGCGACCGGTAAGACGCTTCAGGAGATCGTTCATGTCCACGTCGATGTTAAGGGCCACGTTGAGCGGCGCCCCCATCGCAGTGAGCATCTTGTCGAGCGCTTCGGCCTGGGCCGTGTTGCGCGGAAACCCATCTAGGATGAAACCGGCCTTGCAGTCTGGCTGTTTAATGCGCTCTTCAACGAGTCCGAGCACGATCTTATCGGACACGAGACCACCTTGGTCCATGATCACCTTAGCCTCTTTGCCGAGCGGCGTGCCGTCGGCGACCGCTTTGCGGAGGATATCCCCTGTAGATATCTGGGGAATCTTGTACTTTTCAGTCAACATCTTCGCCTGCGTGCCTTTGCCGGCTCCGGGAGCTCCGAGCAACACTACCCTCTTTGCCATCAGGTGGATCCTCCGTAGAAAAGTTTATTTTCAGAAGAGAGAATGAAAAAAGGCGCAATAACACCTTCGTGAGTTTTTAACCGGCCTATAATCGTTGAAAACAAGTTTTTTTTCAAGTTAAAAATTATAATTTGAATATTAGTTTTGTTTATAAATGGGGCTGCTTGTGGAGGAAATCGGCTAGTTTTTCAAGAGCTTTACCACGGTGACTGAGGCGGTCCTTCTCTTCACCGGACATCTCTGCAAAAGTTCTTTCATGGCCTATAGGGAAGAAAACAGGGTCGTAGCCGAACCCTGTTTTGCCTCTGGGTTCGCGCCCGATACGACCTTTGGCGTAGCCGAAAAAGGTCTTGATCGTCCCGTCGGGGAAGACCAAGGCCATGCAACAGACAAATTGGGCTCCCCTTTTATCGTCCTGGATATCATTGAGTTCGGCAAGAAGCTTCTCGTAGTTTCTAATGTCGTTCCCGCTGGTGCCGCCGGCGTACCGGGCGGAATAGACCCCGGGCGCTCCGTTCAAGGCATCGACTTCGAGTCCTGAGTCGTCGGCAAGGGCCGGTTTACCTGTGCATTGGCAGACCTCGACTGCTTTCTTGACCGCATTCTCCTCGAAGGTATCCCTGTCCTCCACCGTTTCGGGGCAATTCGGGAAATTGTCAAGGGAGAGGATGGTTACAGGCAGATCAGCGGTAATCCGTTTGATCTCTTCGATCTTTTTTTTATTGCGTGTGGCGAGAACAATTTCCATTTTCTTTTGTCGTTTCCGCGAAAAGGGAATTCATGGTTTTGGTTTCTTACAGGGAAGGCTTACCGTATCACAAACAACGGGACTTTGCAACAGGGTAGACGCGGGCGGTAATACACAACCGGACTTTAAACTTCAGGTAGGATAAGGAAGAGGATATTTCATTCGCTCTTATGCTGAAGATTCTTCAGCTGGATAGTGGCTGTATCAATGTCTTTTGCAATGCCTGAATTGTTGGGATCGAATGCAAGGATGCTCTTCCAGATGGAAATCGCCTCGGCAAGGTTGCCTTTTCTGTAATCGGCCAGTGCTAGTTGCGAAAGATGCGAGCTGCAATCCTCCAATCGTGCATAGAGGAATCCCCTGTCAAACGACAGCTCCGGGATGAGTTCCTGATAATACGGATAGTTTTTCAGCAAGACGAAATATGCCCGCCCTGAGGAAGCAAAATCTTCTCTGGTGAAAGCCTCATCGGCGGCATGATGAATATCCTCTATGGTTTTGTGGTAGTTCGTGCTGAGCGTAGGATTCTTAGGATGTTTACGGCCGGCATCGGCATAGACGTCCATCGCGCTTTTATAATCACCCTTAACGACATACTGCTCGGATTCCATACGCGTTTTTTCGATTTCTATGCGTGTTCGATCGACCATCGCACGGTCAATCGCTGTTTTTTTCTGCGGCATGCATGAAAAAAATGTTAGTAGTATCAGGACCACATAGAGAGCAATTATTTTCCAGGAAAGGCGCTGCATGCTTTTCTATCCTCGTGTCTCTTGCATTTCCGGGGTAATCCGTTTATCCATAATTCTGGTGAATATCTTCACAAGATCAGGATGGAATTGCTTGCCGGCGCAGTCCATTAGTTCCTCCAGCGTCTTCAGTTCCGAAATGGCGTTCCGGTAGGGTCTGTTTGACGTCATCGCGTCATAGGTATCGGATATAGTGATGATTGAGGCAAACAGGGGAATGGCATCTCCCTTCAGACCGTCGGGATACCCTTTGCCATTAAACCACTCGTGATGATGCCTGACCGGCGGTATATATTTTTGCAACGACGATGCTTTGCTGAGAATAGCAGCCCCGTATTCGGTATGGCGCATCATTTCCTTGTACTCCCATACGTTCAGCTTGTCTCTTTTCTGGAGAATCGAATCCGGCGTTTTGATCTTTCCAATATCGTGAAACAGGCATGCAACCTCGAGCTCTTCCAACGACGCCTTGTTCAGACCGATTTCCCTCCCGAGCTGCAGAGAAAACATCGAAACCCTCGTTGAGTGCCCATGGGTATAAGGGTCTCTTGCGTCGATTGCCGCTGCAAGCACCCTCACTGTGGAAACATATGAGTCCTCCAAATCTTTGGCGTATTTGTTAAGCTTGCTGCTCTGCTGGTCTATTAATACCATCATTTCATTGAAGCTTGAAGTCAACCTCCCGAACTCGTCTTGCGAATAGATCTTGAGCTTTCTATACTTTTTCCCCTCTTTGAGATCGTCCACACCCGCGGAAAGCTCTTGAA
>DATJZV010000009.1:0-33960 GCA_035498715.1 Nitrospirota bacterium | reverse complement strand
TGGCTCAAGGGATCGACAACGAAGGCAGGCTTATCATCAGGCTCGACGACGGCGCAATCCGCACGGTTGCTGCCGGAGATGTTACAATGCAAAAAAAATTTTAAAAAACTTGCCGCACAGGGCGCAGAAGTCACAGAGAGAAACAAAGACACGGCATTATACGATAGCGGGTCAAGGAATAAGCGGCTTGAATTTTACATCGTTCATTATCTACGAAATCTGCGGCTAAAATGCTTTTGTATTTACTAAGCGCTATTTTCCTCTCCTCATCCTCAGAGGAGAAAAAAATCGGGGGTTCAAATGCTTCTCGCCATAGACATCGGCAATACGAACGTGGTCCTCGGCGTGTTCGACAAAGAGGCGCTCGTCGAGAATTGGCGCGTGGGCACTAACACGCAGATCACCCCGGACGAGTACGCAATTATCTTCAAAGATCTGTTCGGTTTTGCCGGGCTTGAGTTCAATCAGATTACGGGCGTAATCATTTCAACGGTGGTGCCGCCTCTCCTGCCGGTCATGGCCGAGATGTCATGGAAGTACTTCCGCATAGAGCCGATGGTTGTGACACACGAGATTAAGACGGGCATTACGATCCGCTATGACAATCCCAAAGAGATCGGGGCAGACAGGATCGTGAATGCCGCGGCAGCATATAAACGCTACGGCGGTCCGCTGATCATCGTGGACTTCGGCACCGCTACCACATTCTGCGCGGTTACGAAGAACGGTGAATATCTGGGCGGCGCCATATGCCCAGGCGTAAAAATCTCAGCAGAGGCCTTATTTCAACGCGCATCAAAGCTGCCGAGGGTGGAGCTCTCGAGACCGAAGAAGGTCATAGGCTCTGACACTATCAGCGCCATGCAGGCCGGCATCATCTACGGTTACGCAGGTCTCGTGGACGGAATCGTTGAACGGATGATGAATGAACTGTCCGCAGATGCCAAAGTAGTAGCAACCGGCGGTTTGGCCGAACTGATATCTCCAGAGACGAAAACAATCCGGGAAATACGTCCGCAATTGACCCTCGAAGGTCTGCGTCTTTTGTACGAAATAAACCGCTTAAATTTCAGCAGGCTATGAAATACGCTTGCTGGTCCGCTTCCGCGCCACGGCGCAGAACAATGTTATCCGCGTAACCTTGACGACTCAGAGATTTTGTGATATTTTTGGTTTACAAAGTTTTTCAGGGAGAGCGGATGAAAATCCTTGTTGTAGATGACGAAGAGGGTGCACGCGAATTATTTAGTACCATACTGACCGACGAAGGCTACGAAGTCATCCTTGCAAACGACGGCGAGGAAGCACTAGCCCTGTTCAAGAACACACCATTCAACCTTGTTATTACGGATATTAAAATGCCGGTTATGGATGGTCTTCAACTCCTGCAAGAGATCCGAAAAAGCGGCTCCAAAACCGATGTGATCATGGTCACCGCATACGGTGAGGTGGAAAGCTATCTCAAGGCCATGAGCCTCGGTGCCGCAGAGTACATCAATAAGCCCATCCGTATCAAAGAACTGAAGCGGATCGTTCACAAAGTACTGACTGAGCAGAAGGCGAGGTCGGGAAGCTGATGTCTCGACTGCGAAAGGATCCCATCGTTGGCCGTTGGATCATCGTGTCCAACGAGCGTCCCAAGAAACCCGAAGACTATTCCTTTGAAGAACCTGAAGACGATGTAAAACCCGCGGAGTGTCCTTTCTGCGGCGGGAATGAGGCAAGGACCCCTCCGGAGATCGCTTCGTTCCGTGCCGAGAAGACCCTTGCCAATACAGGCGGTTGGTGGGTACGCGTAATCCCCAGCAAGTTCCCCGTCCTTCATGTCGAAGGGAACCTGGAGCGTGAAGGAAGCGGTATCTACGATTGGATGAACGGCATTGGTGCGCACGAAATTATCATCGAGAGTCCAGAGCATGCCCTGCGGCTCGAGGAACTTCCGGAGAGCCAGGTTGAAAAGGTCCTCTGGGCATACCGTGACCGGATCCTCGATCTTGAGCGCGATGAACGGCTTCGTTATGTGCTTGTCTTTAAAAACCAGGGCTGGACAGCTGGTTCTGCTCTCAACCACGCGCACTCTCAGATTATTGCCACACCGATCATTCCCAAGTCCGTGAAAGAAAAGCTGGATGGCGCCAAGTCATACTATGACTATAAAGAGCGCTGTATCTTCTGTGACATCATCCGGCAGGAGCTTTCCAACCCTGAGCGAATAATAGAGGAGACGCGCCACTTCCTCGTCATGGTGCCGTTCGCACCCCGCTACCCTTTCGAAGTCTGGCTTTATCCCAAGAAACATCTGTGCTCATATGTGGACGTTACGAAGGAAGAAATTATGGATTTCGCGCGGACGCTCCGTATGACGCTCCTGCGTCTCGGTAAGGCCCTGAACAACCCCCCGTACAACTATATGCTCTACACCGCGCCGAACCGGGTTCCGCGTCGCGGCCACTGGCACACGCTGAACGACGACTTCCACTGGCACCTCGAGATCATGCCGAGACTTACGAGGGTCGCCGGTTTTGAGCGAGGTTCCGGTTTCTATATCAATCCGACTCCGCCTGAAGATGCGGCAAAATACCTGCGGGAAGTCAAGCTCTGATGCGATGATACTGTATTCTTTCCCGGCGAATTTCGACGGCTCACCAAAGGATGGCGAGAACAAAAAAGCCGCACCTGTTCAGATGTGGCTTCTGAATTTTTCTAATTGTTCGGCGACTGCTCAGTTTCTCTATTTTGCCTTCGCTTTCGTGTAGTTAAGCAATCCGCCGGCAAGCAGAATTTCCCTTTGCCGCCTGCTCAGCGAATACTTGAGCGTGGCGGTTCTTCCACTCGTCGCATCTGTGAGCGATAAGTCCGCGCCCTTCTCCAGAGCCCCCTTGACCCCCCCAATCTCGATCTCGTCATTGGCGCCAATAAAATCATAGTCCGCTTCGTTCGCGAAGGTCAACGGAAGGATGCCGAAGTTGATGAGGTTCGCCGCGTGAATGCGCTCGAAGGACTTGGCAATTACAGCCTTAATGCCGAGATACATGGGGCAGATTGCGGCATGTTCGCGGCTGGACCCCTGGCCGTAGCTTGCGCCGGCGATCACAATATTATGAATGCCGGACTTCTTATTATCGAACGCTTTCCTCGAAAAGGCAGTATCCACGCCTTCGAACACGAACTCCGCATATTTGGGAATGTTCGAGCGGTACTTGAGTCGTGAACCAGCGGGCATGATGTGATCAGTGGTTATCTTGTCCCCGACCTTGATCGTTACTACGCCCTTGATAGTCTCAGGCAACGGATCTGCTATTGGCGGATCGCCGATGTTCGGGCCTCGATATACTTTTATGGAAAGCGGATCCTTGGACGGCGGCAGGACCATCGAGTCGTCGATCCAGAACTCTGCAGGGGTTTCTACCTGTGGATAGGGAATTCCGAGGTCGCGCGGGTCTATGATCACGCCGGTAAGCGCTGCGGCAACGGCGGACTCAGGGCTTGCGAGGTAGACTTTCGCATTCTTGGTGCCGGAGCGTCCTTCGAAGTTCCGGTTGCTTGTGCGGATGGTCACGGCATCGGTCTTAGGCGCCTGGCCTGCGCCGATGCAGAACCCGCATGTTGATTCGAGCACTCGCGCACCAGCCGATATGATGTCGGCGAGCGAACCGTTCCGGGCAATCATCTCAAGCACCTGGCGTGAGCCGGGGGCAACACCAAAACTCAAATCCGGATATACCCGCCTGCCCCTCAGCATTGATGCCACGATCATGAGATCTCGGTACGATGAATTGGTGCAGGAGCCGACCATGACCTGGTCAACTTTTGTTCCTGCCAGATCCTTCACGGTACCGATGTTGTCCGGAGAGTGGGGCTTGGCCATGAGCGGCACTACTGAACCGAGGTTCAGATCGATAACCTTTTCATATTCTGCATCACCGTCGGCTGCGACCGCAGTCCATTCCCCCTCTCGGCGCTGGGCTTTGAGGAATGACCTCGTGATCTCGTCACTCGGGAAGACTGAAGTGGTGACGCCGAGTTCTGCGCCCATGTTCGTGATAGTTGCACGCTCGGGCACCGAGAGCGTACTGACGCCTTCACCCCCATATTCGATCACGGTGCCGACGTTACCCTTGGTCGTCAGCAGCCTGAGAATCGAAAGAATGACGTCTTTCGCCGATACCCAAGGCTGAAGCTTTCCGATAAGGTTCACCTTGATGACCTTAGGACAGGTGAGGTAGAAAGGACCGCCGCCCATTGCTACAGCTACGTCGAGGCCACCCGCGCCGATAGCGAGCATGCCTATACCGCCGCCTGTAGGCGTATGTGAGTCAGAGCCGAGAAGCGTTTTGCCCGGTCTGCCGAACCGTTCAAGGTGCACCTGGTGACAGATGCCATTTCCCGCCTTTGAATAATAGATGCCATATCGCGACGCCACGGTCTGAAGGTAGCGGTGGTCATCAGCATTCTCGAAGCCGTCTTGGAGCGTGTTATGGTCAACGTAACTGACCGAGAGCTCGGTCTTTATCCTCGGCACGTCCATTGCTTCGAACTGGAGGTAGGCCATGGTGCCAGTCGCGTCCTGTGTCAGGGTCTGGTCAATCCTGATTGCGATCTCGCTTCCCGGATCAAGCCGGCCCTCGACCAGATGAGCTTCTAGTATTTTGAAAAAGAGATTTTTGCCCATGTTCTTTGACGCTCCTTCAAACGATTAATGTCCGCGACATTATATTGCAAGAACCTCTGCAAGGCAACAGGAATTTGCCTGGACGACATCGAGAGGTAAAAACCACAGAGTCACCGAGAACACAGATTTGTGGGTATCCCACTCTAAGGCTACAGATTGCAACATCGTTTCTTCTATGCTATAGTTAACCCATAGGGAGAGCACTCAACGATAACGAACAAGGAGGAGCATCATGGTACAGAAAGCGAGTCCGAAACTGACGGAGATGATGAATCAGGCGATAGCCGGAGAGCTCCAGGCAATTGTCCAGTACATGTGGCACCATATCATGGTGAAAGGACTGAGCTCATCCTCTCTCATGGAGGTGTTCGAGGAGATTGCCGAGGAGGAGATGAAGCACGCAGAGAAGATTGCGGAGCGGCTTTTTTATTTTGATGTAAACCCCACCACGAAGCCCAACCCCATCGCCGTGGGCGGTGACGCTACTCAGATGCTCAAGGCCGACGTGAAGGCCGAGGAAGAGGCTATTACGCTCTATAAGGACATAATCAAGCAAGCCGCTTCTGAAGGCGATGAAACCACTCGACTCCTCTTTGAAGAGATCCTTGCTGATGAAGAGCGGCATCACGATACGTTCACAACGCTTCTCGGTCAGTAATTACATCATAGGGTTATGGACAAAAAAACGGGTTGGAGATGTTGCCAGCCCGTTTAATTATCGTTTTTCCCCTCCGGGGTCTTGCCACCTTGCTGTTGAACTGATATGTTACGGCATGGTGAATTCCTTCCCTGCAATGCGCACCGTGAGCACCGGGCACGCTGCCTTGCGAACCACCTTCTCCGCGGTGCTGCCGAACAACATGTGATCAATTCCTGTTCTGCCGTGGGTGCCGATGACGATCATGTCCGCGTTCTTTTCCTTTGCAGTCTTGATGATCTCCACGAAAGGGACACCGCGCACGACTAACTTTTCCACATCCTTCACTTTGGTTGCGATCTCCTCAGCCCACTTGTTCATCTCTTTCCATGCACTCTTCTGCATATCCTCCACCAGGTCGGTCACGGAGAGGGACGAGGGGATGTACCACTCGGCGATGCTGATGTCCTGGATGACATAGAGGAGAATGAGCCGGGCATCATAGTCACGCGCCAGAGAGATCGCATGGTCCATGGCAGCGCGCGCACCTTGCGAAAAATCAGTAGGAAAGAGGATGGTCTTGATCTGCATAGCAGCCTCCCGTGATTGATCCTTACTCCTTAATGATATCTCCGAGATCGCATCCTGTCAAACGATATGATTGATTATTGCTTGGGGTGAATATTTGCTTGACTCCGGAATATTGCACACTTACAATACTTCTTAACGCCGGTTCAGCATCATCCTGATATCGCCGAGGAGTGCAGCGCATTCACATATCTGCTGCGAAACAACAGTATTCAATATTTTTCGACGTATGCTATTATATAATTCCGGAATATTGAGGGAGCCCCTGTTTTCTGGAAAAGGACGTTCCCGCAGCATCTATCTTCACTGGGCATGATTTGTAAGCTCCGCATGCGAAGCACCCGGACCGATCAGGAGGTCGGGAATGAACAAGTTTGAACTAATCGGCTATCCATTATTGTTCATTTCAGCGGTCGAATTTCTATTGACCTTTATCCTGCTCAGGGAAAAGCAGACAACACCCCTTCATAAAATCACCGCCGCCTTCTCCTTCTTAGCCGCCTTCTATTGCCTGTTTGCGGGTATTGTGTATGTCCGGGCTTCTCTTGGCTTGGATTTTGACATTTTCTATCGCGCCTGCTGGGTTGGCTGGATTGGCATCGCTCCGGCATTCCAGCTCCTCTTTTACATAAAAGAGGATAAAAGCCGCACTGCGCGCAGAGTCGTCATCTGCCTTTACGCTTTCTGGATTATTATTTATATTCTCTGTCTCTTCACCGATCTTGTAGAGATAGGGGTTTATTCCTTGCTGCCTTATGTTGACCGCAGAGGGCCTCTTGAGATCCCGGTCCGCTTGATCGGGGTTGTATTAATCTTCTGGTTTATCTATGAGCTTGACAGGTTAAGAAGAGATAGCAAGGGGTTAAAGAGGACACAGGTCAATTACTTGCTCGTGGGTGTCTTGATTTACGGTGCAGGTATAGCGCTGGCTACGGGGTTTATCCAACTTTTTGGCGGCTTCGGCTTCGACCCAAGCTTGGGCTCATATTTTAGCCTCCCCTGGGTGGCCCTCACCTTTTACGCAATAACGCGCTACCGGCTGTTCGATATATCGCTTATTATATCTCGAGCTCTCATGATCGTGTTCTTGTCGCTCCTCCTGGCCGCACTTCACATCGGGCTGTTCAGGCTGTTCGAACCGGTCATGGGAGCAACGCTCGCAATATTGACTTCGCTCTTTCTCATTGGCACGGTCTTCTTCGGGACCCACCTCAGCAGAAAGGTACAGTGGCGGATCCTGCAGTTCATCGAGAAACACAAATATGATTATCAAGGTATCCTCAAGGAATCAATCAAAGGGATTATTACCATCCTGGATCTGGACGAATTGCTAAACTACATCATCGCCAGCATTAAAAAAGGCCTGAAGGTGGAAAACATATGTCTTTCGCTGAGGGATAAGGGCGGAAATTTTTCCTTGCAGTATGGCGATGGGGTTAATCAAGAGAGTGAGAGCAAATGTTTCTTAAACAACACCGCCATCGACTGGTTGCGGCGGAAAGGACACGTTGTCGCTCGGACAGAGCTTGAGACCGTATCCTATGACAACATCAGTCTGATTATGAACGAATACATGAAGAAGATAGGTGCTGAACTTATCATTCCGCTGATTTACAAAGGAGATATCAAGGGGTTTATCACGCTCGGACAGAAAAGCAGCGGAGAGCCCTATGTCCGCAGCGAAATCGATCTCCTTATATTGCTCGCTGCCCATGCGGCAATCGCGATCGAAAATGCCCGGCTCTATGAAGAGGCCAAAAGATCGAAAGCATCCCTTCTGGAGAGTGAATCGAAATTCCGCACTTTGGCTGACACTGCCTCCATCGCAATATTCATCCACCAGGGAGGGAAGTTCCTTTACGCCAACCACGCGGCAGAGATCATTGGCGGATACACAGTTGACGAATATCTAACCATGGACTTCCTGCAACTTGCCCACCCCGATTATCTGGACACGGTCAAGGCGCGGTCGCGCGAGCCCCGGAGCGGCCACTCACCAATTCAGTATGAGTTCAAGATCGTAAGAAAAGACGGCAAGGAGCGGTGGGTGCTCATGACGGCCGGTATCACGGAGTATGATGGGAGATCAGCGATCGTCGGAACGCTTGTTGATATTACTGCGCGTAAGCAGGCTGAAGAAGAGACGGAACGCCTTTTTATGGAGCTCGAAAAAGCCACTCGCTCCCTCAAGGAGAGTGAGGCTAAGTTCCGTACATTGGCAGAGACGACGACCGCCGGGATCTTCATCCATCGGGGAGAAAAGTTCCTCTATGCCAACACCGCAGGGGAACATATTACCGGCTATAATCAGGATGAACTTCTTGCCATGGATTTTTGGAATATCATTCATCCTGATGATCGTGAGATAGCGCGTGAACGCGGACAAGCGCGTCTGGCCGGTGCGAAGCTTCCAAAGGAATATGAATTTAAGATTATCACAAAAAATGGCGAGCAACGCTGGTTCAATCTGACCGCGGGACTTATCGAGTATCAAGGTTCGCCCGCGATTATCGCGACGATCTTTGATATTAATGCACGCAAACGGGCGGAAGATGAAAAGGACAAATTCTACGAAGAGAGCGTCAAGCAGTACCAGAAAAGGATCGAAGAAGAGAAGCGGTACCGGATCGAAAAAGAGAAGATCCTCATGGACCTCCATGACGGCATCGGAGGTATCACGACGAACATAAGCATTCTGGCCGAGCTTGCACAGAAGACATCGTCGCTTCCCGAAATCAAGAAAACTATCTCCGTCATATCCCGGCTTTCCAGAGAAGGAATATCGGAGATTCGGGGTTTCATGCACAGTCTTGACAACACTGATCTGAACTGGAGGACCCTCTCAGTAGAGCTTCGAAATCAGGGCACCAATATGGTCGAACCCCACGCAATCACCTTTGCTCTGGAAACCTCAATAGATGAGACACACGAACAACCCGGCAGCCTACTCTGGGTGAATCTTTTTAAAATCTATAAGGAAGCGCTGACAAATGTCATAAAACATTCGCGGGCCAGGAACGTTATAGCGAAGCTGCAGATCTACCAGGAAAAGTTGTTACTCTTGATAGAAGATGATGGTGTGGGGCTTGGAGAAGTCAGGCATGGCAGAGGATTGTCGAACATGAGGACACGGGCGGAGGAACTAGGGGGGAGTGTAACGATACTATCCAATTCTGGTACCCAGGTGCGCGTTGAACTGCCACTGCCTGTAAAATACCATGATCAAGGGATAGCACTCAAGGAGATTTTATGATAAGGTTAAGCTCATGCGATTAGTCATTGTTGAAGACGATCCCCTCTTATTGGAAAACCTAAAACTGCTCCTGAGCGGCGAGGCAGGCATCATAGTCGGGGGGGCTTTCAGTTCAGCGGAGGATGCACTGCACGCCCTCAAGAAGGCTGCTCCAGAAGTCATGCTTGCCGACTTGGGACTGCCCGGCATGTCCGGAATAGACCTTATTAAAAAAGTTAAGGAAGAAATGCCTGAAGTCGAAATCTTGGCCCATACCGTGTTCGAAGACCGGGAAAATGTCTTTTCCGCAATAAAAGCAGGGGCATCAGGATACATCCTGAAAGGAAGCAGCCCTCGCGAGATCGTTGAAGCCATCCATGAACTTCATAAAGGCGGCGCGCCCATGAGCCCCAAAATAGCACGCAAGGTAATCCACGAATTTCAGGATGAGAACATTACCAGTGAGCAGTATATTTTGAGCCAGCGCGAAAAGGACGTTGTAAGGTGTATTGAAGAGGGGTTAACTTATAAAGAAATATCGGAAAAATTGAAAATAAGTTCGCATACCGTCCATACCCATATCAAGAATATCTACGAAAAGCTCCATGCCAAGGACAGGGGCGACGCTCTCATTAAGGCCAGAAAAAGCGGTATTATCTGACACGAACGCAATCGACCATGGAGCAGTGCAAAATTCCGCTGACGTTACTCTCCCGTGCTGCTTTTTAATAGCTTTTTCCTATATCCCAAATAAAATTTCGCCATATACCCCAAAAATACCCATATCAGGCGATTTACTTTGATGAGAAACTCCGATACCTTTTATACAGGTTTTACAACCCGTTGCCTGCCAGGTCGTGCAACCAAAGAGCTGGTAGAGAGTTAAAAAAAGTGCTAGTGCTCCGTCTCGGATAGGCGCAGGTCTGAGCACGCGTGAGCACATGCCAAGGTGATTTCCGTGGAATCTGAGCGCGCATAAAACATGAAGAAAGACGATAAGAGAATAAGTCTGGAAAAATACCTTCTTATGAGTGAGCAGGAAAAAGACGCCGAGATTCAAAAAGCTGTGGCCCGCTTGCAGAAGCGTATCCAAGAAATACTCTATTTGCTCGAAGTAGAAAAGGTTCCTGCTGTGGTCAAGCAGGAAGCCCGCGAGAAAAAAGAAACAACCGGCTAACCTTACAATCGGTCAAAACGCGTACTTCCGCTAACATGCCTACCAAGGGCCTTTGCCCCGCGTCAATTTACGTGGACTCTCCCCCGCTAATAGTAATTAGCTGATGCCTGTGCCTCAGAAAGGGGGAGTGGATATTCAAAATCTCATAACGCAGACTAATGTCGGGACGATATCATTTTTTTTGTAATCAAATCTCATGCGGGACGAGGCTGGGTATATAAACGCCAGCAACTTTGGGAGGGTCGAAGGTATCGCTGCCTGTGACAGAGATTTGCCAATGTGGCAAGAAGGTTATTGATGGAAGAACTGCTGCCTCGCGGATACGTGGGAGATGGACTCACCCTAAGTGATCATGATGTAGAATCTGTCGATATATGCCCCCTTCTTTCCCCTCCTCTTTGTCCATTGTGAGATAGGATTTTCAATTTTTCCGTTTCTCGCAAGCACCAACCTGTGTTCGCCGGCACGCGATGTTTTCGCAGTTCAGTGGCTTTTCAAGGTGCGTCGAAATCCAAATCAAACGCTAGGAAAAGCGGAAAAAAACGATTGACAATTTTAGTGCAGGCTGTTATATATGACGTCTATGCTGCAAGCCACAGAAAAAATATGGTTGAACGGCTCGTTCGTGAAGTGGGACGACGCCAAGGTGCACGTCCTGACGCACTCACTTCACTACAGCACGGCTGTGTTTGAGGGCATCCGTTGCTACAAGACCGATGCCGGCCCGGCGGTGTTCAGGCTACAGGAGCATGTCGATCGTCTCTTTGATTCTGCGCACATCTTGCAGATGCAGATTCCGTTCACCCGTGAGGCAGTGATCGAGGCTATCCTTGAAACAGTCCGAGAGAACAAAATAGATGCGTGTTACATCCGGCCGCTGGCATATATCGGCTACGGCGCCATGGGGGTCTTTCCTAAGGGGAACCCCATTGACCTCGCCATTGCGGTCTGGCCCTGGGGCAGCTACCTGGGGGATGACGGGATCAAGAACGGTATCCGCGTCAAGATTTCATCCTTCATCCGGCCGCACGTGAATGCAACAATGGTGCGCGCCAAGGCTTCGGCGAACTATGCTAATGGCCTTCTTGCTAAACGGGAGGCTCTTAAGGATGGCTACGACGAGGCCATGCTGCTTGACACCGATGGCTACGTCGCGGAGGGAAGCGGCGAGAACGTGTTCATGGTGCGCAAGGGGCTAATCAAGACGCCACCGCTTACGGCCATCCTTGAAGGTGTCACGAGGGATACGTTAGTGCAGATCGCTGCGGAGCGGGGTATGCGCCTCGTGGAAGAGCGGTTTACCCGGGACGAGCTTTACATCGCCGACGAGGCGTTCTTCACCGGTACGGCGGCGGAGGTGACCCCGATTAGGGAAGTTGACAACCGCATCATCGGCAATGGCAAGCCCGGCCCGGTCACCGCAGAGCTTCAATCCGCATTTTTTGATATTGTGCACGGCAGGGACAGCCGCCATAGAGACTGGCTCACCTCTATATGCGCGACGCAGCCGGCCATGAAAAAATAGAATACCAGTCACGAACTTTACGGTGCAACGGTCCGTACAAGAGAATCAGATTTTACCCACTGTGCTTTCCTCGGGCTTTGTGACCGACATTGATAAGCATGCCGAAGTGGTGGAATTGGTAGACACGCACGTTTGAGGGGCGTGTGGGGCAACCCATGGGGGTTCGAGTCCCCCCTTCGGCACCATTTTTTCTACTGTGAAACAGCAGGCAGCGCAGTATTCCATCTCGCTTTTCTGACTTCATCCGATGAAGATGCTTCCCCATATAATCGTCATCCTTTGCATTGCGGTGCTGTTTCCCGCAGCTGCTTTTCCCCAGGAACCCAAAAGCAAAAATACTGCGCTTGGTATTATATCCGTACCCCTCGCAAATGTGCACGAGGAACCTCTGCCCAAATCAGGCCTCGTGACGCAGGTACTTATGGCCGATGAAGTGCGCATCCTCGAAAAGCAGGACTACCGCTACCGGATTGCCATCTCGGGCCAGGACAACCGAGAGGGCTGGATCCAGCAGGAAGCGGTCTTCATTCCCAAGGACAAGGGACATCACTATCTGAATTCAGATCGTCAGTGGATAGTGATCGCTGTGCCCAAGACTGAAGCGCTGATTCTGGACAAGACGGGCAACCACAAGGTCCCGCTTTACGCCGGCACGCGTCTGCCGGTGCTCGAAAAAAATCCGGATGGCGTAACGGTGCAGTTCCCGGACCGCACCATCGCGATCATTGATCAAGCAGATGCACTGCCCGTTAAGCCCTCTGACCCGGTCATAAACGACACCACACCCGAAGAGATTGCAGCGACGGCGAAAAAGTTCCTCGGCGTGCACTATCTTGCAGGCGGGCTCACGGCCCAGGGCATGGACATTCGTGGCCTCATCCACGTCGTCTACCGTATTCACGGCTATCCCACAGGCACTGACGATGCATCGTTCGAGGCAAAGGCGGAGCACGTGTCGAAGAAAGAACTCCAGCCAGGTGATATCCTCGTCTTCCATGGCGGGAGCGAGGGGCTCTTCCTCGGGAACGGCAGGTTCCTGCAAACCTCGAAAAAGAATAGTATACAGTTAGTCGGCATCTACGACCGGAGGTATGCCAACGCCCTCCAGTACGGGTTGCGCATCGTCGGCGCCAGCCCCGATGAAAAGAAAATAATGGCAGAGATGACGGCAGACGAGATCCTCCTTGCCCAAGCGCGGGCGTCAAGGTTGCCGCTTGGCAAAAGAATCTCATACTGGGCTGGCCACTTCATCGGCACGCACTATGATGCGGACCCGCTCGGCCTGTACGTGCGCACGAACCGAATTGTGGCGGACGAAAAGGTCGACTGCATGTATCATACATTCCGCTCCGTGGAGCTTGCGCGGAGCAGTACGCCGGCGGGGGCCATAGAACAGGCACTCTCGCTCCGGTTCATAACCCAGGGTAAACTCGTCGATGGCCTCGTCACAAACTATGACGAACGCTTCCAATACGGCGAGGACATGGTCTTCAGCAACAAGTGGGGAAAGAACATCACCGCTGATCTCGGAACTCCGAGAACGATTCCCGGCACCCGCGGTAGGGACACTGTGGACGTCCTCCCGAAGTCTGTCCTCGCGACGCGCGCATTTCAGAAAAAACTGCAGGACGGCGATATCATCTACTGGGCCAAGGATCCTAAAAAGCGCGCTGCCGAGGAAATCGTCGCTCATCTCTCGATCGTCCACATCAAATCCGGCAAGCCCTATCTGATTCATGCTGCAGGCAGCAAGGAAAAAGAGGGATCCCCCGGTGGGGGTATTGTGAAGGAGGTCCCCTTTGCAGACTATGTGCATTCGATGCGCTTCATCGGTGCGTTCGTAACACGATTTGAACAGTAGCTCTTTGCAACAACTTTAGTTTGACTATTTTTTGCTCCTCTCTTGATATTCCCTGCTCTAATAATTTCAAGTAATCAATACGCGAGCCATGATTCACGATGCATGAGGTTAAAAGCTCCTTACAAGTATCCTGCTTGTTGCATCGACTTTCAAGGGAGCCCCAATGCTTACCAAGTCATCAGTTCGACGGCACTCGGCTCCAATCCCAACCCAGTTGAAGTTGACATCGTCAGAAGGGGACATCCTCTCGGTACGGGCTAACAACCGCGTGCTTAAGGTCGACCGCACCATCACTGACATTGAAGGAGTGGGCAGTTCGTGTCTGACCATGTCTCCGGGGACAATCGGGACAGGAGGTTGGCACGGAGGGCTAATTAAGGCTCAAATAATAACTTGACAAAGGCCGATCGTCTCAAATATTATAAGCCTCACCTGTAGCGATGCGCTACCGATACAGGAATATCTTCAGCCTGTGGACAGGTAATCATAAAGTTGCTGTCCAGCGATGCTGTGGACCGGGGTAGTTTGACAATCAAGACCTTTGCCGGGGTGAATAGAAGCGTACCTGCTATTCATCGGGTAAAGGTCTTTTTTTCTGATAGGTACGGGGAATAACGATGGACAGAAAAATAAATAAAATCTTGATTGCGAATAGAGGGGTCCCCGCGGTCAGGGTCATGCACACCTGCAGGGACCGGAAGATTCCGACCGTGGCAGTCTACAGCGACCCTGACCGCCTTGCCCACCATGTGTTCATGGCCGACGAAGCCGTCTACATCGGCGCCGCTCCACCGGCAGAGTCCTATCTCAACATGGACAAGATGATCCGGGCCGCCATCCAGAGCAAGTCTGATGCGATCCATCCGGGCTGGGGGTTCCTTGCGGAAAACGCGGAATTTGCGCAAAAGGTGATCGATGCGGGCCTCACCTGGGTCGGTCCTTCTCCCCAGGTCATCAGCCTGCTGGGAGACAAGATCGAGGCCAAGGCACTAGCAAAGAAGGCCAATGTGCCGACCATTCCGGGTATAGATGCGGTCACCGACATCGAGCAGATCAAGACCTGGATGAAGAAGGACGACGTGGCCTATCCCATCATGATCAAGGCCGCGGCAGGCGGTGGCGGTAAAGGCATGGTCAAGGTCGAGAGCGATGAGCAGCTACCGCAGGCCTTGGCCCGTGCCCGGTCCGAGGCCAAGAAATCATTCGGCGACGATACCATCCTCGTCGAGAAGTATATCGAGCGGGGCAGGCATATCGAAGTCCAAATCGTGGCCGACGCCCACGGAAATGTTGTCCACCTTTACGAACGAGAATGCACGCTCCAACGCAGAAACCAGAAAATCATCGAGGAGGCTCCGTCGCCCAGCCTCGATGACAACTTGCGGAATGAGATTTGCTTCACCGCGACGCGGCTGATGCGGGAGATCGGCTACACCACGGCCGGCACTGTCGAGTACATTTTCGATTCCGCAACGAGGAAGTTCTATTTCCTCGAAGTGAACACCCGCCTCCAGGTCGAGCACGGCATCACGGAGCTGATAACCGGCCTGGACATCGTCGGTATCATGATAGACGTTGCACTGGGCAAGAAGCTTCCTTTCAAGCAGTCCGCCATACGGCCGAACCGGTGGGCTCTTGAGGTCAGGCTGAACGCCGAGGACCCGAAGAACTTCAGCCCTTCCTTCGGCCCGATCACCCGACTTCTGGTACCGATGGGACCGAACGTGCGCGTGGCCTCGGGCGTGTACGAGGGCGGAGACATTCCCGCATATTACGACTCTCTGTTCATGCTGCTCATGACTGCCGGCGCGGACCGGAAGGACGCCATCAAGGTCATGGACCGCTCCCTCGGCAGGAACCTCAGGATCGAGGGGGTGAAGACGCTGCAGCCGCTGCTGCTCTCCATCATCCGTCACCCTTCATTCATATCGGGGGAATTCTCAACTCGATTCATCGAAGAACATATGGACGAGCTTATCTCAATGTTTAGCGAGAAGAATAGTGAGGACGAGGTGCTCAAGATCGCACGATATGTGGCGGAGATATCGGCGCTCGGTCCCCAGAAATGGATGTGAGGTACGGACGGATGGCTGAGGACAGAAGACGGAAAATAAATACAAGAAGTTCCGATACGGGCACAGGGAGCCGGGGCGGCATCCTCGTGCGGCCCGGGATGACGCCGAAAGATATTGTCAGGACAATCCGCGCACTTCCGGGGGTTTGTCTCACCTCAGTGGGAATGAGGGATGCCGGGCAATCAGATTTCAAAAATCGCCACCGCATCTATGACCTGAAGACCCTTGCCCCCTATTATAACAGCATGGGGTTGTTTAGCTCCGAATGTCACGGCGGCGCAAGATGGCATGTGGGCATCATGAACAGAAGAGAAAGCCCTTTTGAAGAGACGGCTCTTCTTCGCGAACTCATGCCCAACGTACTTCTCCAGACACTCATACGGGAGACGAACCTCTGGGGCTACAGGCCCTATCCGAAAAACGTCATCGAGCACGCTGTTGCACAGGTGGACATTGATGTCTGGAGATGTTTCTCGTTCCTGAACGACATAAGGAACATGCGCAGCGTTGCGGAAGTCGTCATGAAGCGAGGACGGCTATTCGAGCCTACCATATCTTTTACAACCGCGGACTGGGCCACCAATGAGTACTATCTCGGGGTAATCAGAGACATTGTCGACCTGTGCTCAGGAATCGACGAGATCGTCCTGTGCGTGAAAGACATGGCCGGTGTCGGCGATGTGACCCGAATCGGCAACCTGATCGATACGATCAAACAAGTCTATCCCGGGCTGGTGATCAATTATCATCGGCACATTACTGATGGGCTTGCAATCCCGGCCCTGCTATCGGCAGCAAAGGCAGGTGCAAAAATATTCGATGTTGAAGAAGACTCTCTGGTACGTTTCTACGGGCACTCGCCCATACTCGGCGTTCATGCGATCTTTGAAGAATCAGGGATTCCCGTGCATCTCAATCGGTCAGAGGCAGAGATCGCGGTCCGTAAGGTGCGTGAATGGATAGGCCATTATGAGTGGGCAGAATCCCCGTTTAAAGGACTCGACCACACCGTAACGCTCCACAAAATGCCTGGCGGCGCATTCCCCAGCTCCTTTGAACAGGCACAAAAGGCGGAATTCCTCCATCTCATGCCTGCGATATTGAACCTCATGTCCCTGTACAATAGGATCGTGAAATATTTTGATGTTACGCCCGGCTCCCAGATCACATGGGTCACCTGCAGCGGAATCATCAACCGTTACGCCAAAGAGCGCGGTGACGCAGGCGTAAAACACATCATCGAACTCATGATGAAGTTTGTCGGGGGAAAAGGGCAAAACTTTGACGCTATGACGAACGAGGAGCAGGAAGAACTGCTTCTACTCTTCAGGAGTGCTCCTGGCGATTTTAAAAATCTGTTGCTCGGCAATTATGGAAAGCTTCCGGTCGGCTGGCCGGCGGAATGGGTATATCGCAGCACTTTCGGTGAAGAATGGGAGGCAAAGATTAAAGAAAGGAAAGAACTTTCTCCTCTCGATTCGATAGCGGACGACGACCTTGAAAGGTTAAGAAAAGAGCTTTCAGATAACCTCGCTAGGGCGGCTACAGAAGAAGAGTTTGTCTTGTATCTTATGCATCCGAAAGACGCTCTTGAGTTCATTGCATTCAGAGATAAATACGGTGATGCACCGCTAGCCCTTCCAACAGATGTCTGGCGTGCAGGTCTTAAAAAGCCGGGTGACCGGGTGAATTTCGATCTCTGGGGCAAGCCCTATTCCCTGGAGTTGGTATCGATTGGCGCTGAACATGAGGGCTTTATCTATGTTGTGATGAGAGTGAACAATAAGACAAGGGTGTATACCGTTGCAACTCCGAGAGCCAAGAAGATTGAAGTGAGGATGGCAAAGGGCCCGAACGATATCGGCGCACCGATAAACGGTAATATCTGGAGAATCGGTAATCCTGAAAGAGGAGCCATTAAGGTCGGCGATATTGTCCACAAGGGCGAAGAGATAGCCAATCTCGAGGCCATGAAGATGGAGAATGCAATTCTCGCTCCCTGTGACGGCCAGATTGCCGAACTCTGTGTTAAGAACAATGATACGGTTCAGGAAGGCCAGCTTCTTTTTGTCATTGAAAAGCACTAAGTCTTGATCTCGGGTAAGCAAGCAGAAGGAGCACGGCTTATTTCTGAAGTCAATCAGTATTGAAGCTTTGAGACAAAGCTTGAGTCGAGTCGAACGGATGGAGAAAAATAATTAATCCGTTAAGGATATGTCTTGGAAATTACACAAAAAGTTGCGCGCCGCGTATTCCTAAAATTTTTAAAATATTTTTAGAAAATTTATGTGAAAAATTATAGTAAATCTTACCTCGCAAACTAATAAAAACTATTGTGATTTTACTGTCTCGATATCCGCAGCACATGCTGCAATAAACTAAACCTCCTTTCTGGCATTCTCACACATTATTTTTCCCCCCGCGCTTATGTAATTTAACCGTATACCCCAAATATACCCCTATCGGGCGATTTTCTTTGCTCTCAATCTTTGGTAAATTAATACAACTAAAGAATTAAATTTATGATGGCAAAATGTCCATATTTTTCAACCGAGAAGGGCAATATATTGATAATTTTGGGGGAAATTGTCAAATTAATTAGAACGAAGTTGTCTTTTGCTGCCGCAATTGTTTCCGTGTTTTGCTTAATTCTCTGTATCAGCAAAGATGTGATTGGAGAAGAGTATGAACATGGACGCAGTGCAACAGGGCTTGATCTTGAAGTCCCCATAGAGATGAGCATGATCCCATGCGGGTCACTGGCAACGAGAGCACAGGACTTCAATCGAACGAAAGTACGCCTCAGCGATGCCGACTATGACGGCAGTCCGCTCTGGTTCTTTGAGATTGTCGCGAAAAATTCTTCCAGTAGTGACAAGATCGTAACGCTAAAGTCCGAATCTGGGACCAAGGCGACTATAATTGTACCAGCAAGCACGGCATTTCCGATGCGGTTCAGGACAGCACCATTCACGCCTGATAGCGGATGGGCTGTATACTATCTGAACTTGCCCGTCACCACATCGGACTATCAGCTGATCGTATGGTCAAGCAGGATAATTATTCAGCAGACCAAGGCTACAAAGACGAGAATACAGATACCTCTGTTTGGCCGGCCAGGGGACCCACACTTGTACAATTGGGCAATATACAACGAAGGCCCACCCGTTTGGCCTCGCGTTACAAGCTCTGTTGGCTCAGGGGTGTGGGAAGAGCTTGGTCATTCAAGAAGATGGAAAAAAGAAGGGAATGTGTATGCTGACCTCGCTTCCGGTGCGTGCTGGACGTTTGAGGCCGTACTGCAAGTTACCGACGAAGGAAAGTATCCGAATTATTGTACGCTTTGGAATGAGACAACGAATCAGCAGGTTGCATCATCAGAAGTATCAAATTCAAAGAGTACCTATACTCTGCATTACGCTGACTTTCCTGACAATACATCCCAGTTTACGGATGGCCATGAGTTTGGGATTAGGACGAAGGGACATGCCTCCAATCCGCCGAGAGTGGCTGATGCAAGGCTCTATGTAAGACTTACTAACTTGAGCAAGGTTCAGATTATATATACTGTAGGCTATGAAGATGTGGTGTATGCTAAACAGGAGAAATTTAATGACTACTCCAGAGTATTGATTGACGTATCAAAGTTCAGTTCTCCCGAGTTTTATTTTGAAAGTTTTGGCTCAAGTGCCGATGACCAGCATGTGCTCTTTCTGCGGGATGGCGGTATGAACGATTCGGGTGCAGAAGGGAAAGATGTCCAGGAAAGCGGAATAAGCTTCATGAGTGATCAAATGATAAGAAAGCGTGTAGGGCCAATTCCTCTAACCGGAGCGAGAAGATATGACGTACATTGCCCTGCGTCTCCCAAAAACGTCATAAGCAGAACAAACTGGCTTATTATAGAAGTGCAGCGGTCCAAGCCTTCTGTCAGCTTCTGACTCGCAAGATACGGTTCAACGACGTCATCATAAGAGTGAAACCATCAACTTATTTTTCACTGGTATCCCTGACCGAAACCACTTCTGAACCGGACCGGAATGTGCCCCATCGATATATCCAGGGACCGCTAAAGTTTCCTCCACTCCCTCCGATAAGAATGGTGTGAAACGCATATATTCTATAGCAGGCAACATTCTGCGTCTCCTCCTGAGGCTGGTCCATCTGGGGGCCGAGACTCAGTGCGACGCGGATTTCCTCGGATACGAGGCTTACTCCTCTCTCAATATGGTCACCTCCAAGGGGCTGTCGCAGGGGAAGCTCGCTGCAATTGATAAAAGGGCGGCATTCACAGGGCCCAGCAAAAAGTCACTTCCCCTGAAAGCAGCCTGAATCTGTCCATTTGTTCATGTGGAATATTCCGTCTCTCTTATAGGGAAACTACCTCAAAGTTGATCAGGGCATGGTATCCAGCTCGATGAACGGGAGCGGCAACATATGCCTGTCCAGCTCCTTCAGGAAGCAATGTCCGATAATTATAGTCGAATAGCCGATTATGTAACTAAAGTCAGACCTCGAATCGGGATTTTGCGGTTTCGAAGTGTCATCCAAAATGGTTGTATCCTCGTGAATTCCAGAGTGTTTTCGACCGCGATGTTGTTGATCGTAACCGGGTGCTTGTCCTAACGGACCAAGATGGGGTTTTTCTTATCGAAGAGGCCGAAAATGGACACTGGACCATTTCTGAAAAAAGATATGCGGATATGTCTGATTCCTTTAATGATTTTCTCTAGGCCTGACTAAAATTCAACTTAGCATGCGCAAATACTTCGTGCCATAAAGAATAGCCTCCGGTACCAAATGACCTGATTGGTCATAGCGTCTTTATGCCCTCAAGGATGGCTATATCCATTTCAGCATTTTTTCAGCGATCTTATACGGATAAATTATGTACGTTCCGGCAGTAACGGATTCCTTGATGGCCTGTACCCTGGCCTCCCTCACTTCGAGCAACTGGCTGGCTGATACCATGATATCGGTACGCTCCCTGCTGTTGTCAAAATTATCGACATTATCGGTCAAACTGTCCTTTTTGTCCTCAACAACCTCTTCCCGTAGATCCATACCAGAAATCCGTTGATTGTCCTGAGCGGTCCAGTTCGGTGCCCGTCCTACCAGCGGTTTATTGAAGTGGACTCTCATAGATCCTCCGTAACGAGGCAGAATTACAGTATTTCTTATCGGCAGATTCCTCACAATCTTTACCTTATAATTACCTGTAGTTTGGATCAACTGATTCTGATAATCTGGGTCTGCGGATCAGCGATCTGAGAAAAAAGGTGATCATTGTGTGCGATATAAATATTTACGATATAATGCTCCTGCAATATGCCGACAAGCACGATTCGGATGTAGATATCATTGAAAGCATCAGAGAAACGGCTATTAAGATACAATCAATATTACCATAGAGGAAAATTATTTAGAAATAAATAGGGATGAAGCTCATTTTTTGTCAGGGCCAACAGTTTTCACTGATAACGCATTCCTGGGAAATCGAGTGGATGATGGGAATCGCATCACGGCAGCCGAGAATACCTAGGGCCCGCACTGCGCTAAGTAGCCGAGAGATTGTTTCCGGATAAGCGAAGGAGACAATATCGCCATAACATCAGCATCGAATATGCCGATTTCATTGCTCTCAGGGAGCGCAGGAGCGGAACCGATTGATACTAGTCTGATTAAGAATAGTCTGCGGGGTCTTCTCAATTCGGAGGCCTTCCTGAAGCAAAGGAAGGACCACCTCTAGTCCGACACTGCACGAGAAAGGGAGAGCAGGGATTTCATGACGGCGTTCGTACAGTCATGATAAGTGGCTAGAAAGCCTATTAATACGAGCTAGTAAGGCAGGTGGCGTTTCTCTATGGTTCATAAGAATACGAAAAATCTGGGCTAGACTTTTCAGAGAGCCATGATTTGCAAATTAGGAACAGTATTGTTTTGCTCTTTTGTAGTCACTTTCTAGGGAATGCTTTATTGTGAAACGTGGACTTCCATCCGGGCCTTAAGCCTGGTGAGCGCCTGACTATGCAGCTGGCATACGCGACCCTCAGTGATGTTCATTACTTTTCCGATCTCCTTCATGGTCAACTCTTCCCAGTAATATAGCGAGAGAATCAATTTTTCTTTTTCGGGAAGATCATTAATAAGATGAGCAAGCGCTACCTTGGCGCTGTTCTCTTCCATAAGTTCGAGCGGGGTTTTCACGGTGGGATCGGGGATACATTCCATTATGTCGATTTCATTTTCCTCTTTCATTTTCCCCTTGAAGTCCTCAAGGCTGAACACAGCCGCGTTGTTTGCGGTCTGAAGTGTGCGATAGTAATTATCAAGAGTCATGTTCAGGCTTTTCGCGACCTCTTCCTCATCTGGCAGACGGCCGAGCTCTTTTTCGAGCTTGCGGTGGGCATTCTTGATCTGGCTAATTTTGTTTTTGAGCGACCGAGACACCCCGTCTTGCGATCGGAGCTCATCGAGCATAGCGCCCTTAATTCGGTACTCGACGAACGTTTTGATCTTTACCCTCCCTTCAGAATATCGCTGCAGGGCGTCGAGAAGTCCCATGATCCCGATGCTGACGAGGTCGTTCATGGAAAGCTGGGCCGGTAGCCGCTGTCCCAGCCGGTAAGCGGTGTATTTTATGAACGGTAGGGATTCGTTGATGATCTTCTCTTTCTGCTCTTCGCTCCACTCAACTTTGTATTCCTGCATAGTACACACCTCTCTATCTATGATTTCCTGCTGTGGACATCCTCACTGCGCCGAATTCGCTGATGGCTTTCGATAAAAAACTGGAGCGTACCTTTTACCCTCCCCGGCTGTTCCAAGAACCTCTTTGCGATTTCCTTGATCCGTTTTGTTATCGGTTTCCTGGGAAACATGTCGACGAAGGCCTTCTGCGCCCTGACGGCCGAGTGCACGGATTCATCGTAGGGAAGATAGCCGAGGTAATCGAGTGAAATGCTAAGGAACTTTTCAGCCGCAAGCGAAATTCTGCGGAAAACCTCGAATGCCTCTTCGGCGTCCTTTGCCGAATTAACGAGCACATGAAATGCCCTCTCCTGGTAATGGGTGTAGAGAACTTTGATGAGTGCGTATGTATTGGTTATGGCCGTTGGCTCCGGCGAAGTGACAATAATAATTTCCTGCGCTGCATTGCAGAAGAAGGCGACGTTTTCCGATATGCCCGCCGCCGTATCAATCAGGAGGACATCGATATCGTCATCATAAGCATCGAACTCCTCCAGTAGTTTCAACCGCTGAAAATCATCGAGGGCCGTAAGCTCCAGAATGCCAGAACTGGCAGGGATGATCTGTATCCCGTGAGGACCTTCCACGACGATGTCCTTGAGCTTCATACCCCCATTCAGCAGATGATGGATATTATGCTTCGGTGCCAGGTGTAAGAGCACATCGATATTGGATAGGCCCAGATCTGCATCCACGATCATAACCTGTTTGCCGAGCTTGCTCATAGAAATGGCGAGGTTAGCAACGACGTTGGTCTTACCCACACCGCCCTTTCCACTCGCCACGGCAATGGTTGTAACGTTTTTCCTTCTTTTGGCTGCTTCCTTCAGCATTATTACTCCTTCTTCTCAATGAGGCTTACCGGTCTGTTCGCCGTGGAATAAAGTCAGCCGGTACCCCTCTCAGGACGAGTTTGAATGAGCGAGCCTACCGTCTCTGCCACTTTGGTAAAGCAGCTAGAATCGCTTGGCAGCCTCCGGCAAGGCAGTTGCACCTCAAAATTGCAGTTAACATCACTGTTATGCGCCCATCAAGAGATGTAGCTTCAGAGAGATCACATCCCTGCATCTCTTCATGATGGAGTTGATGTAGGCTTTGTCCTTTGGATGCCGGAAGTGACAACAGTGAACACAAAAAAGATGAAGTCGCTGCTTTCGAAGAATCAAAAAAGACTATTCCGGAATTGTGCGACATCCGAAACGGTCCTGATGGGGAAGCTAAAGTGCAGTAAGAAAATATGTTATCCATATTGAATTCTTATACAAATACCATGCCTGCGCTAACTCATTGTAAATAAATAATAATATATTCATGGACCGTCAAAGGAATGACTGGAGCATTATGCTTGTTCGAAATCCTGACAAAATTTCATAAATCACGTCACTTTTCTTTCGAGGGCCAATGTCCGTCAAACAGTTGACACAAGAGAATTTATCTGATATGTTAATGCAACATGGAAAAAATTCTTGTCATAGAAGACGATGAAAGCGTACGGGATGTACTCCGTCCATTTCTCCAAGAAACAGGCTTTGAGGTGACCACCGCAGAGAGCGGAGTGATGGGCATCGACATGCTCCGGGCGGAGAAGTTTGACCTTATCCTGACCGATCTTAAATTGCCTGGCGGCATTGACGGTATGGGTGTGCTGCGGGAAGTCACCGCCAACAAGATCAATATTCCCGTCATTGTTTTGACCGGCTTTGCCACTGTCGAGACAGCGGTGGAGGCCATGAAGAACGGTGCCTTCGATTACATCACCAAACCCTTCAACTTCGATGAGCTCATGATCATTCTCAAGAAAGCGCTGTCCGTTTCGAAGCTCCAGAAAGAGAATGTGATGCTCAAGATGCAGCTGAAGAAAAAGTACAACTTTAAGGGACTTATAGGCGATTCTCCCACTATGCAAGTGGTCTATGAACTGATAGAAAAAATCGCCGATACGGACAGCACCGTCCTAATCACTGGCGAGAGCGGTACGGGCAAGGAACTTATCGCAAAAACAATCCACTACAACAACAGCATGCGCGCGGGCGGTCCTTTTGTTCCCCTCAATTGTGCTGCCATCCCCAAGGACCTTCTCGAATCGGAACTCTTCGGCCACGAGAAAGGCGCGTTCACCGGGGCCATCAATACGCGGATTGGTCGATTCGAGCTTGCACAGGGCGGAACGCTCTTTCTTGATGAAGTGGGGGAGCTTGACCCGTCACTCCAAGTCAAGCTGCTGCGAGTCCTCCAGGAGCGTGAGTTCGAGCGAGTCGGGGGCGTGAAGACGATTAAGGTGGACGTGCGGATACTCGCAGCAACAAACAAGGACCTGGAAAATGCTACAAGAGAGGGCAAGTTCAGGGAAGACCTGTTCTACCGATTGAACGTCATCCCACTGCACCTGCCACCTCTCAGAAAGAGGGTCGAGGACATTTCACTGCTGATGGCACACTTTGTTCAGGAATTCGCCAAGAAAAGAAAGCGCGAGCCTTTAACGGTTTCACCGGAGGCCATGGATTGCTTGATGAAATATCGCTGGCCAGGTAATGTTAGAGAGCTTGAGAACCTGATTGAACGCCTCACCATCCTCGTGAGTGGCAATGTTGTTCACGTATCGGACCTGCCAGAGAAGATAAATCAGATATCATTTCCACACACGGAACCTCATCACCGTTGTGTGGATAACGGAGCAGAGCCAGAACGGGCCGCAAGCATCTCAGAAGCCTCGCTCATTGGTCGCTCAAGCTTTGAGATCAATGATTCTGGCATCGATCTCAATGAAGCGGTGAGCTCCCTGGAAAGGAACATGATCCAGAAGGCCCTCGAAAAAACCGGAGGAGTGCGGAGCAGGGCTGCGCAGCTCCTCGGCCTCAACCGGACGACGCTGCTCGAAAAGATGAAAAAAATGGGAATCGAGATGCAAAAGAGATAGTTACCCGCCAACCTCACTTCACCATCACTACTTTGTAAGCCCCCCTATCTTGAAACAGGCTTATCTTTTCATTTGGGCCGACTATGTTGACCAAAGATTCGAGCTGAAAAACAATTCATTGTGCACCGCAATCTCAATATTCTGATGGAGTGTGTCTGGTAGAATAATTGGAATCACTGTAGGATACAATGGTATGGAAAGTGCTGAGAGATGGGGGGCTTATCACGAGCCAGGCGCGAGCGGGTGAGCCTTGCCGTTCCAAGCGGGGTATGTTCACATGGAATGCGCGGAGGGGAAAAGGAATTTCATCAAAATGCGCCGTAAAGGCTCTGCGTTAAGTTCGAACAATAATTCGAATTGCCGGATCTCAGGATTAAACCCTGTTACTCTGCATAAGGCAAAGATACCTTTTCAAAGTTAGCAGGCGGACGGACTGAGCATCGTGTTCTAATGATGTGAGGATGGATGTGTGGTGAATGGGAACCATACCAAGGCAGCGGCGCTCAAATATCGTCGCGGTGTTGGTTCAACACCAGCGTCCGTAGCAACAGGCAGAGACGCGGTAGCAATCATCATCATTGATCTCGCCTGTGTCCACTACGCTCCAATACATGAAGACCGCAATCTGGTGGAATCCTTCATAATGATGGACCTGTACGAGGAAATGCCAATCTATTCTGTACAAGGCCGTCGATGATAACCTTACGTTCATCCACGAGCTGAGCGCTCGCTTGTGAACGGACACACCTCAGACAGCGATGGCGTTTTTCGGTTTTGCGTCGAGTATCCGTCGAACTACTGAGAGTAAGTACTGAGATTCAAAGGGTTTCTTCAGGAATCCATCGATTTCTCGGATCCCGTCCTTGTCCGCAATATATTTTGTGTGCCCTGACATAGCAAGGATTTTTATTTCGGGCTTTATACCTTTTATCTGCTTAATGAGCTCCTTGCCGTCCATTTTCGGCATGGCGATGTCGGAAATGACGAGCGCTATCTCCTGAGGAATTCTTCTGAAAATGTTCAGAGCACTGGGAGAATCGCTTATGGCGAATACCTTGTAGCCGTGACTCGTGAGTGCCTCCCGGACGGCGTTCAATATCGCGTCCTCATCATCGACGATGAGCAGCGTCTCATTTCCGCTCACGGACGTAACTGGTTCTTTCGCCAGTTCGGGAGCTGCCGTACGCGAAGCGGGCAGGTAGACAGTAAAGGTGGTACCCGCGCCAGGCTCACTTTGAACGGTTATGTATCCCTTATGTTCTTTGACGGCTCCATATACCATGGAGAGGCCGAGCCCCGTGCCCTTTCCCCGCTCTTTCGTGGTGAAAAAAGGTTCGAAGATCTTATTTAAAATGCTTTCAGGGATTCCCGTGCCCGTATCGGAGACGCTGAGAACGACGTATTCTCCAGGCAAGATGTAAGTCGGGATGTCCTGCATTCCTTGCTTAACGCACATGACGGCGGTTTTAATTACGATTCTCCCTCCCCGCTGCATGGCATCGCGTGCGTTAACCATGAGGTTCATGACAATCTGCTCTATCTGGTTGGTATCACCTTGGATGGGCGGAAGATGGCTGTCGAGCTCCACGGTCATTTCGATGTTTTTATCGATGACCCGCTCAAGAAGCTTAATCGTATCATACACTACATCATTAAGCTGGAGCGGGACGATCTCATACTTGCTCTTGCGGGCAAAGCCCAGCAGTTTTGAGATCATCCTGCCTGCCCTCCGCGAAGCGTCTTCAATCACGCCGAGGCTGTTCGTTGACTTTACATCTAACACGGAGTTCCTGCGAATTATCTCCGTATGGCCGAGGATCGCGGTCAGAATATTATTGAAATCATGTGCGATGCCACCCGCGAGCACGCCAATGGATTCCATCTTTTGTGACTGGAGCAGGTGCTCCTGGATCTTTTTCCTTTCCGTAATATCGCGGTAAAAGGATTGAATGAATAGCTCATCACCGATAGTGATCGCCTTGGCGCTGATTTCGAGATCGACGAGGGTACCGTCTTTTTTATGATGTCTGGACTCATACACGAGGGATTCCCCCTCGATGATCTGGCGCATCCGCTCCGCCATTTTCCCCTTGCTCTCATTGTCCTCGAGCAGCTTTATATGAGCACCGACAAGTGCGTCCCTGCTGAAACCGTGCATCTCGCATGCTTTTTCATTCACATTCACAATAATGCCGTTCTTGTCGAGGACAGTGATGCCGTCCGTCGCGTTCTCAAAAAGCGAGCGATGCCACTGCTCGGACTTATTCAGCTCTTTCGTTCGCTCTGTGACAAGATCTTCAAGTTGTAGAGAGTATTTTTCAAGTTGCTCCTTGTCTCTAGATAGGTCATATTCGAGGGAAAGTTTTTTAGTAAATAGCTCATCATTATAATATCTCCATGAAATGGCGATGATCGCTGTAGCTATTAAAAAGACATTACTGTTAATAAAGACAGGAACATTAGTAATATTATCAAAAATTAAAATGGGTACTAGGTAAATAGAATATATTAAAGCACCCATCAGTACAGTAAATTTAATAGAAAAAAGAGGAAGAAATCCGAGACAAAACATAAAAACAATAATCATACCGACATAATAACTGGATTGATGGCCTCCAAAAGAAAGTATCATTAACTCAACCATTATTGAAACAAGAAGACCGGCAAAAACACTGGCAACAATTATGAGATTGTGATTTGTCGTTAATCTATTTAGAACAAATATGATTATGAACAAAAAAGCGGTTATCGATCTATACATTAAGAATTTAGAAAAATTTTCAGGAGTGACAAAATAATCTAATACGCTTAATGACATGATAACAACAGCGCCGGAAGCAATTGCGAACGAGCCCCAGTACTGGAGTAATTTGGTGGTTTCCTGTTCTATATACTGTTTTTTGTCCATAAGCGTGTCAATTATAGCACAATTTTTCCTTTTTTATTATCAAGCTCGCAGTATTGTAACCAATGTAGGTAACCCCTGCTACTCCCAACCCCCGTGTTGTCCAGTGGCCTGTCAAATAAAGATTTTGACAGATAGGGGGCTTAATAAAGTCAGGGTCCGCGAACTGGGAACGTATGCTTTCCCATCCATAGCATGCCCCCTTATAGTTCAATGTATATCGGTATAACGTAGATGGTGTTGCCGCATCTTTATAAACGATATACTTGGATAGATCAGGAGTTGTGTGCTCCTCGATCTTTTTTATAAAAGCTTCTAATAATTTATGTTTATTATTGATCCAGTATTTCGTATTTCTAAATGGTGCCAGCACCATGGCCAGAACAGATTCACCGTCTGGCGAAACACGGAGCAGGAACTCCTGCAGATTACCTGCATTTCTTTTTTTTGATGAAAGATACATATCTTCTATAGCATAATGAGACAAAAACCAGGCAGTACAACCAGGTTGTGGCAATGAGGCCATATCTTTACTTATGCCTAAGTATAGAACGAACATTGACAGGGAGGGGACCATGGTATCGAGTTTTTGTAAAAGATCTTCACTGATTACTCGCCTGCCTAAGAGTTTGAGAAATGTCTGCCTTGCGTCACAGTTGGAAATTACATATTTTGAGCGAATGAAATCGCCCATCTCAAGGACTACCCCTGCTACAGATTCGTCTTTTATCTTGATTTTTTTAACACGGCAGGACAATAGCAGTGTTCCTCCTAACTCCTTAAACCGGTCTGCCAATGCATCCGGCAGTGCTTGCATACCACCGTCGGGATAATACCCACCATCAAGAAGAAATTCAGAAAAAATCTGTGATCCTGTGAAGGCAGTTAGCAATGATGGCGGCAACCCTCCATTTATTAATAAAGCGATGGAAAGTATTGTTTTCACTCTGTCATCAGTAAAATATTTATCTAGTAAGTCCTTAAAAGTCTTGTTCCTTAACGCGGCTATTTCCGCAGGCTTAGGACTTGACATAAAGTCAAAGAAATCTCTAATCTCTGTCTCATGAGGAAAGGCTCCCTGTAATTCTTTAATTGTTCTATTAAGGTCATTCCAGAAAGAAATTTTATAATCGGGCGTTATGATGACATCGGAAGGGTCGTATCTCTTTATTTTGAGGCGTTTATCTAAGTCTAGCTCCCTAAAAACCCTGTTCATGTTGCCGCCTTCACGAAAACTGCCAAAGGAGTGGGCAGCGGCATCAAAGGTAAATCCTTTTCTTTTAAAGGAAGTACAGTAGCCCCCGGGTTTAAAGTGTTGCTCGGCAATAAGGACCTTCATCCCTGCCTTTGCAAGATAACAGCCGCATACTAGGCCGCTTACGCCAGCGCCTATAATTACAGCATCATAAATATCTCTATCGACTATTGCCATTTACGATCTTTTTTGATCCAATAAGCTATTTACGAGCGCTACCGCCTCCTGCACGGTTGTAATTTTAGGGACGTCCTCATCTCTTATGGACACTTTAAATTTTTTCTCAATTGCGACAGTGATTTCTATGGCTTTAATAGAATCTACTTCCAGATCTTTAAAGAAATTTTTTTCTGGAGTTATGTCTTCTGCGTCCAATCCCGATACATCTGATATTATAGAAACTATTTCTTTTTCAACATTGTCAACCATTGCTATTCCCTCACTGTCTTTAACCGGCAAATTTTTTTAGGACCAGGCAGGCATTGTTGCCGCCAAACGCATACGAGTTATTTAAGGCTATCGTGACGGCATGTTTTCTTGAATGATTGGGCACACAATCAATATCACATTCAGGGTCAGGTGTTTCATAATTGATGGTTGGAGGTATAACATCATTTTTAACAGCGAGCGCACAAGCGATTGCTTCGATCGCTGAAGCTGCTCCCATAGTGTGGCCGAGCATGGATTTGATGGAGCTGACAGGAATCTTATTATAGCGAGTCCCAAAGACTTCTTTAATAGCAGCAGATTCGTTCCGGTCATTGGTAAGCGTTCCTGTCCCGTGAGCACTTATATAATCTACATGCTCGGCCGCAATCCCTGTCTCCTGAATTGCTTTTCTCATACATGCGGCTATCCCTTCCGTGGAGGATGTGGTCATGTGGAATGCATCACAACTCAGACCATACCCCAAAACTTCGGCATAAATCTTAACTTTTCTGCTCAATGCAGTTTCAAGAGGTTCAAGGACCACTATTCCAGCTCCTTCCGCCACCATCATGCCCTTTCTATTCTTATCAAAAGGCTGACACCTTTCAGGAGCCACTGCTGAGAATTGATTAAACCCTGTGAATGCAACCTTTGATAGCGGATCTGAGCCTCCTGTAACGACCATATCTGCCCTACCAAACCTGATTAAATCAAATGCATACCCTATTGCATAATTACCTGCTGCGCAGGCAGTAGAGAACATCATACTTGGACCGCGAAAGCTGAAGTCCTTGGCTATTGCAGAAGGTGCGGAGTGTGTCGGTACTTGGCATATCAGTTCATGATCGAAATCCGTCTTTCCATGTAGAACAATAAGTTCATTGATTATCTCACAGGTCTGAACTGATCCCATAGTCGTTCCGATACAGGTACCAACCTTCATTTTTGACAGCTCATCTTTTGTCAGGTCGGCATCACTTATCGCAAGCTTCGCAGCTGCAAGCCCCATTTGTGATGCCCGGCTAAGGGTATTAAGTTTATCATCTGAAATAAATTGTTCAGCCTTGAAATTTTTTACCTGTCCACCGTTGTGAGTAAAATGATGTGATGTATCAAAAGATGACACGGGGCTTATGCCTGATTTGCCTTTGAGAAGACCATCCCAGAATTCTTCCCATCCGATACCAATTGAGGATACGACCCCTAGTCCTGTTATGACTACTCGTTTATTCATCTCTTACACTAAATACAAGCTCAGCCTCTGATATTTTTTTGTCGTCGACAAACGCCTCGCCCGACACATAGGCACCGTTCGGCAGGGATTTGACATTTTCAACCTTAATCTTCAACTGGTCTCCTGGCACCGCGGGGTGGAGAAAGCGCGCCTTGACCGATCCAAAATAATAAATCCGCTTTTTGCTTCCTTCGTCTCCTTTTTTATTAGTCGCAAAAAGGACTATGGCAGTCTGTGCCATTGCCTCTATTATTAAAGCACCAGGCATAACCGCTTTTTCAGGGAAATGGCCAAGAAAGACCATATCATTGCCTGAGATATTCTTTACTGCAACGGCGTATTTCCCGGGTTCGATTTCCAGGACCCTGTCGATCATTATGAAGGGAAAACGCTGGGGCACGAGCCTCTTTATTTCTTCGAAGTCAAGTTGCATTCATTATCCTTTATAGGCGCCTAAAACAACGGCTGTGTTCTGGCCATATGGGTCAGTTGAGGTTACGAGTACGGTGTCCACCCGTTTTTTCCTCGCTTCATTGGGGACATAATCGAGATCGCACTCAGGGTCTCTTTCCTTGTAGTTTACCGTGGGAGCTATTAACCCGGTCTGTATTACACCTACCCCAGCCGATAGGGAAAGCCCGCCGGAAGCTGAAAATGACTCTCCTACCATGGATTTTATCGAACTCACCGGGACCATATAGGCATGCTTTCCAAAAACCTCTTTTATCACCCTTGTCTCCATCCTGTCAAGGCCGATAGTCGAATTGGCACAGGCACAGATATAGTCTATGTCTTCCGGATTCAGGGAGGCGTCTTTCAACGCAAGGGTAATAGCGTTCTTTAGTCCTCGTCCTGCATGATTGAAGTGGTTATCGGCCGAAGGATCAAAAGCATTACCATATCCCAAGATCCTTGCAAGAATGGTAGCACCTCTGTTGATTGCATGCTCCTCATCTTCAAGTACCAGCACTGCGGCTCCTTCAGAAAGCATTATTCCATTCCTTCTCGCATCAAAGGGACAACAAATAGGCTCTGAGTTGTCTGTTCCCGATAAAAAACCAAGCTTATGAAAGCCCAAAAAAGTCTCCTCGCAAAGCTCTTCAACACCGCCTGCAAGTACGACATCCGCCCTGTTCAATTGTATGAAATCAGCAGCATAGGCTACTGCATCAAGACTGGCGCAGAATCCTGTGGATATAGTCGTATTAAACCCTTTGATTCTTGACCGTATGGATACATGGCTGGCTGGAGAATTAATCACGGTGTTTGGAAAGTGCGACGGATTGACAAAGCGTGGACCTTCAATAAGGCCAGTACGGTCAAATTGGAAGATGCTGTGGAGACTGCCGAAGGTTGTGCCGATAGAGACGCCAGTAGAATGAGCGTTTTCGTCGGTGATCTGGAGCTGGGCGTCATCAAGCGCCTGTTTAGCGGCAGAGCATATCAATTTTGTGCTTCTGTCAAGATCTCGCAGCCCTTTCTTGCCGAGAATAGGAATAGGGTCAAAGCCGGTAATTTCACCTGCACAGTGGACTTTAAAGGGTGCAGCATCGAACAAAGTTATTTTCCCGAATCCCGCTTTCCCCTGTGATAGATTTGCCCAGTAGTTATCCCTGCCCATACCAATGGGCGAAAGGACACCTATGCCTGAGATTACAACTTTTCTTTTCATCTTGAATTATATCCCCAGTCCCCCATCTATTTGTAATACTTGTCCTGTGATATACCGAGATTTCTCGCTCAACAAGAATACAACAGCCTGTGCCACTTCATCGGAGGTGCCGAATCTGCCCAGGGGAATCATCTTGATGGCCTTCTCACGGTATGTCTCAGTAAGAACCGCTGTCATGTCAGTATCCACAAATCCGGGGGCGACAGCATTCACCCTTATGTTATGCGGCGCAACCTCTTTTGCCAGCGATTTGGTAAAACCTATCACCCCTGCCTTTGCTGCCGCGTAATTAACTTGGCCGGGGAGCGGATGAATGCCGCTGACCGACGAGATATTCACGACGTTTCCGCCCTTTTGTTTCAGAAAGGTGATGATGCATGCGCGGGTTGTATTGAAAACGCCTGTGAGATCTGTATCGATTACCTCGGACCAGTCTTCCTTATTCATCATCATAAGAGACTTGTCGCGAGTGATGCCTGCATTATTGACAAGGATATCGATCTTTCCGAATTCTTTTTTCACCTCTTCTACAAACGTTTTCGTGCCTTCAAAATCCCTCACGTCCAGTTGAAAAGGCATAGCCCTCCTGCCCATGCACTGTATTTCTTTTGTCAGCGATTCTGCCGCAGCAGGATTTTTCGTATACGTGAAAGCACAATCAGCGCCCTCTTTACACAGAGCGAGAACGATCGAACGGCCGATGCCCCTCGCCCCTCCTGTTACGACTGCTACTTTATTGAGAAATAATTTTATTTCCATCATTGCCAAACTACAGATTAACATACCTTCGAACTATAATCAATAGCAATCACGAAACATGTCAACCCCAAGCAGAAATGATAATCATATAAAGGGCACCTCCGAGCATAGCAGAACTCGTGATTCTGCTTTGCTCATAGGAAAAGAGGCCAATCTTAACCCTGGAGGTGCTGTATGAGATTATACGCTGGCTTTGACCTGCATTCAAGCAACACGTATCTTGGCATTATCGACGAGGATGGCAAACGAGTATTCAAGAAGAAACTGCTGAA
>DATJZV010000008.1:0-18921 GCA_035498715.1 Nitrospirota bacterium | reverse complement strand
ATGCGGTCGATCCTTCGGGACAACCTCTGAGAGATCGTCATTGCTGCTCCGTTGGCCCATTAAGGGGGATGACTGTAATCTGAACCAGACCGACGGACCCACGACCGTCTTGAATGAAAGAAGTTTTTTGCGGACTGCTGCGAAGTAGCGTACTGCAGAGAAAGAGCGCGGGAGCGTAAAACCGCGGCTTGTGATACTATTAAAGTTATGGAAACCATCAAGAATAAGACCAGCCAGCTTCAGAGCCCACAAGGCCGGATACTGATTGCAATCATAATCATCTCCGCGGCTTTTTACATCTGGCAGGTATATACGACTACTTCCGGCCCCGAGCGTTTTCCAATCTCCTACAGCCAGTTCATGGAACAACTCAACTCGTCAAACATAAAATCCGTATCCATCCAGAAACTGCGGGTAAACGGCGAATTCATAAAAAAAACAGATCTCATCCTCACTGGTTTGCCAAAGCCTGTGTCGGTTCAGCAGTTCGTGACTTACCTTCCGGCCTTCCAGGGTCAGGACCTTTTGACCCAGCTCAACGCGAAAAAAACAGCCATCACCATCGAGCCGCCGGAGAATGGTTCTCCAATCTGGGGTTTTATGCTGAGCATGCTGCCTTGGGTGCTCATACTTGGATTTTGGTTCTTCATGATGCGTCGCGCTCAGCAGCAGATCCAGGGCGGAGCGGGCGGGCTTTTTACCTTCGGTCAGAGTAAAGCAAAATTGTACGACGTCAAGCGGCCAAAAGTGACGTTCAAGGATGTTGCGGGGCTGGACAATGTCAAGCAAGAGCTTAGGGAGTCGATTGACTTTCTGAAGGATCCCTCGAAGTATGCAAAGATCGGCGCCAAGGTTCCGAAGGGCGTTCTGCTCGTCGGTCCTCCGGGCACCGGGAAAACGCTCCTTGCCAGGGCCTCGGCGGGCGAGGCGGGGGTCCCATTCTACAGCATCAGCGCCTCCGAGTTCATCGAGATGTTTGTGGGCGTCGGCGCCTCCCGGGTCCGGGATATGTTTAAAAAAGCCCGCGATTCCCATCCGAGCATCATCTTCATCGACGAGATCGATGCCGTGGGACGCACACGGGGCGCAGGGCTCGGGGGAGGGCATGACGAGCGCGAGCAGACTTTGAACCAGCTGCTGAGCGAAATGGACGGGTTCGACCCCCACGAGGAGGTCATCGTCATGGCTGCGACGAACAGACCCGATGTTCTGGACCCCGCGCTCCTGAGGCCGGGCAGGTTCGACAGGCATATCGTGGTCGACCGTCCGGGATGGAAAGAGCGCAAGGCCATTCTCGAAGTCCATGTAAAGGGGAAGGTCCTTGACGCGGACGTGAATCTCGAGACGATTGCCCGCGGCACGCCGGGTATGACAGGCGCGGACCTCGAGAACCTTGCGAACGAGGCAGCGCTCGTTGCGCTGAGGAAGAATGAGAGTATTGTCCATATGAGGAACTTCGAGGAGGCCCGGGACATAATCCTCATGGGCAGCGTGCGTGAGGAGACGATCACCGATGCGGAAAAGAAGATCACCGCCTATCACGAAGCGGGGCACGCGCTCGTGGCCAGGGAATTGCCGGGCACGGACCCGATCTATAAAGTGAGCATTATCCCAAGGGGAATGGCCATGGGCGTCACCCAGCTCCTGCCGGAAGAGGACCGGCATTATTATCCCCGTACGTATCTTATGAACAAACTGAGCGTGGCGCTCGGCGGTAGGTGCGCCGAGAGGATCGTATTCAACGACGTAAGCAGCGGAGCCCAGAGCGATTTGAAAGAAGCCACATCGCTTGCGGAGAAGATGGTGGCCCAATGGGGAATGAGCGACAAGGTCGGGCCGGTGAACCTCGGGAGAGGGGAAGAGCACCCTTTCCTGGGACGGGAACTCGCGCTGCCCAAGCGCTACAGCGATGAAATGGCCTGGATCATGGACCAGGAGATCCAGCGGCTGATCAACGAAGCTGAAATCACTGCCATGGATATCCTTACGAAGAACCGGCGTGTCCTCGACCCCTTGGCCGAGGCGCTCATCAAAGAAGAGGTCCTCGATAAGACGGAGGTCGAACGCATCATCGCAGAAGCGAATGATAAAGGGGCTCCGGGAAAACCTGGTTCCTGACCCGCGACTCTTGGCAGCGTCACCTATGGTTTGATCCACATGGATACAAAAATACCTGTCATGGTAGTGAAAGGATGACCGGATGGTATGAAAGACTGATTCACGAATAGATCGTGCAGGATATTGTGGCCTGGGGGAAAACGAAAGCAGCATTCGAGCAGATGAAACATGATATCCATCATGAATGGTATTGAGTTACACGAAAGCTATAGTAGTCATTCCCGGCACCGTTCAGGCTATCCAGCGATACAAGGTGAAAAAGACCAGATCTCCTTATGCTATCTGACGCTTCAATCACAAGTTCCGCAGCATTGCACCGGGTAAAATACAGCGCCTGGATGTACTTGCGTCGGCCACGGTGCATTGGAGCGACGACAGCTGGCGCACAAATGCACGACACACCGATAAAGGACACCGGGCTCAGGGTCCGTTGAGCCAACCTTTTGACAAAGAATATCTCCGTTGACGAGACTGTGGAATTTACGTTCTATTGGAACCAAGCGGGAAAATGGGAAAACACCAATTTTGCCATCACTATATCTGAGACGTGACGATCTTATTATGAAGAGGAGAGATCATATGGAAGACATTAAGCGTATTCTTGTCGTGAGCAGAATGACTAAATATTGCGCGAAAGCAGTCCATTATGGAGTATCGCTGGCAAAAAAGTACGGGGCCGCGATGACTGTCGTCCACGTGATCCATGATCCCTTCGGAATTGAAGGCTGGAACCTCCCGATGCCTAACATGGACAAGGACTACCGGAACCTTCTCACGAAGGAGCGACATGAACTGGATGAGATCATCGCGAACGAAAGCAAAAGTGGCATGCATATCGATGTCCTCATACGGGAGGGCGAGCCGACAGCGGAAATATTGAGGATGGTAAAAGAAAAGAACATCGATCTCCTTATCATGCTCGCTCATGAGGAAGGCCACTTGGAACATTTCCTATTCGGTAAGAGCAACCATGAACTGACTCGGATTATGCCCTGTTCGATCTTTCTTGTGAAGAAGGAGCCGCAGGCCGCTGCATTTTGAAGAGGAAACAGAAGCTGCGATCAGGCAGATCAAAGTCTGGGAATAGGATTTCTAAACCGGATTATATACGCACTGCCCTGATAGAGCAAAAAAAAATATGAGCCGAAGAACGGACGATTATGCTCAGCAAGCGATTGAGGACACCCTCACGTCACTGCATGCGGACGCCGAGCGCGGCCTAAGCGACGGGGAGGCGGCCAAACGCCTCGCCCAGTACGGCTACAACGAGATCAGGGAAAAGGAAGAGCCGCTCTGGCACCGTATCTTCCGCCGCTTCTGGGGGCCGATCCCGTGGATGATCGAGACGGCGGCCGTCCTCTCGGCAATGGTCCGGAAATGGGATGACTTCAGCATCATTGCCATCCTGCTGCTGGTTAATGCGAGCCTGGATTTCTTCCAGGAGCACCGCGCCCTGAATGCGCTGAAAGCCTTGAAGCAGCGCATGACCGCCGAAATCATCGTGCTGCACGACGGGGAGTTCAAGACAATCCCCTCGCGAGAGCTTGTGCCCGGCGACATCGTCAAGCTGCTTATCGACAACATCGTGCCCGCCGATGTGCAGTTGCTGCAGGGCGATTACCTGCTCATCGTCTTCCTGTTCGACGTAGACAACACGTTGCTTGATAACGACCGGGTGGAAATGGACCTTCGACTCCACCTCGAAAGCGAGTTCGAGACGGAATGCAAAAACCGGTACTTTACCATCTTGGAAGAGCTGCGAACCGAGATCGGTTATACGGATTACCTGGGCGCTTTGCAGCGTTACCGGCTCGAAAAGCAGTGCGATCACAGGCTTCTGCTGATGTCATCATTCCTCGTAGATTATCCGTTTGCCGACAGGTTGTACCCAAAATCACTGGACGTCCTTAAACACGTTCAAGCATGGGGGCCGAAGGTGATCCTGTCTGACGGCGATGTTGTCTTTCAGCCGCGTAAAGTCCAGAGATCAGGGTTATGGAACGCCGTTGAGGGTCGCGTTCTCATCTATGTTCACAAAGAACGTATGCTGCCCAACATTGAGGGTCTCTATCCAGCGCGACATTATGTAATGGTTGATGACAAGCTGCGTATTCTCTCGGCCATGAGAACAAGCTGGGGCGACCGGTTGACGGCGGTCTTTCCCCGCCAGGGTCACTACGCGCTCGATCAAAGAAATGTCGACGCCTATCCGCGGGCACAAGTAACCGTTGAGCGGATCGGCGATCTCGTGCATTACGACTTGGCCTCGTTTCTCGGAGCAGCCGGGAAACGATAGAACGGGCGGTCATTATCGGAAAGGTCGCAGCGGGGAAAGATATGTGCGGTTAACGAATATCGCTTCTCATCAATTGTTAGATAGTGATCAATCTGTTGCGGAGCAAGCGATGCAGGCATCAAGGGGACTCCTTTGAAAATAAGCAATCGTGCGGGCAAGCCCATAGAACCATCAATGCTGATCAACGTGCCGAAGCTGGTCTCGGCCTACTACACCGAGACACCAGACCCCTCATTGCCAGAACAGCGTGTCTCGTTCGGCACTTCGGGTCACCGCGGTTCCTCCCTGGAAAAGACTTTTAACGAAAGGCACATTCTCGCCATCACCCAGGCTATCTGCTTTTATCGCCAGGGGAAAAAAATAGACGGTCCCTTGTTTCTCGGTATGGATACCCACGCGGTCTCAATACCAGCCTTTGCAAGCGCCCTTGAAGTGTTAGCGGCCAACGGCGTTGATGTAATGGTCGCCGAAAAAGATGAATATACTCCTACTCCCGCCGTTTCCCACGCGATTCTCACTTACAACAACGGGCGTAAGAGAGGATTCGCGGACGGTATCGTGATTACCCCTTCCCATAACCCACCCGACAACGGAGGCTTCAAGTACAATCCCCCCAATGGTGGTCCGGCAGAGCCGGATGTCACAGGCTGGATCGAAGCGAAGGCGAATGAGTTTCTTAAGAACGGCCTCTCCGAGGTGAGGAGTATCTCGTTTGAAAAGGCGCTCTGCGCTCAAACAACACACCAGCACGATTACCTCAATTCCTATGTAAACGATCTGGGCAACGTGATCGACATGGAGGTTATTCGAGGTGCGAATATCAATCTGGGCGTGGACCCGCTAGGCGGCGCCGGGGTTCACTACTGGCCACTGATTGCCGAGCGATACGGCTTGGATCTCACCGTTGTAAACGAGATAATTGATCCCACGTTCCGTTTCATGACCGTTGATTGGGACGGCAAGATCAGGATGGACCCTTCGTCACCTTATGCGATGCAGCGGTTGATCGGGCTGAAAGACCGGTTCGATGTGGCCTTTGCCTGTGACACGGACCATGATCGGCACGGGATTGTCACCAGAAGAGAGGGGCTGCTTCCGCCCAATCACTATCTTTCCGTAGCCGTCTTCTACCTCTTCCAGAACCGGACGAACTGGCGCAAGGAAGCGGCGGTAGGCAAGACGGTGGTGAGCAGCCGAATGCTTGATCTCGTCGCTGCGAGGCTCGGAAGGAAACTCTATGAAGTGCCCGTCGGTTTCAAGTGGTTTGTCGACGGCTTGCTCGGCGGTTCTCTGGGGTTCGCCGGCGAAGAGAGCGCCGGTGCGTCTTTCCTCCGTCGCGATGGTACCGTCTGGACGACGGACAAAGATGGAATCGTCCCGGCCCTGCTCGCGGCGGAGATCACGGCACGGATGGGCCGCGATCCCGGCGAGATCTATCGAGATCTTACCGCCGAGTTCGGAGAACCTCTGTACGACCGGATCGAAGCGCCGGCGACTCCTGAACAAAAAGAGATCTTGAAAAAACTCTCTCCGCACAAAGTTACGTTGACCGTTTTGGCGGGGGAGAAGATAGAGAGCATCCTCACCCAGGCTCCCGGCAACAACGCTCCAATCGGCGGATTGAAGGTGTCGGCAAAAAGCGGATGGTTCGCGGCACGACCGTCGGGGACCGAGAACATTTACAAGATATACGTGGAAAGCTTCCTCGGCAAGGACCATTTGCATCGGATCCAGGAGGAAGCGCAGACTATTGTCAGCGATGCTCTTGCGGTGTCTCAGTAACAGCCCAGGATTTCATTCAGGACGAATATGAAGGAGAGGCAATGAGAAAGCAAACACGCGTCAGCCACCCGATCTACAGTCTTCTCCCTACGGAAGTCGAGGGATTCGACTCCCTGGCCGAGCTTGCCCTGGACCTGCGCTGGTCGTGGAATCATGCTGCTGACGAAGTATGGCGACAGCTTGATCCCGACCTGTGGGATCTCACGAACAATCCCTGGGCCGTCCTGCAGACGGTCTCAAGGGACCAGATCGAACGCCTGTCGGGCGATCCTTCATTCCGCAAGAAGGTCGATGACCTCGTGCAAGCCAGGCGTAAGTCGGCGAAATCCCCTGCATGGTTTCAGCAAAAGTATTCGAAGTCTCCCCTTACCCGTGTCGCGTATTTCAGCATGGAATTCATGTTGAGTGAAGCGCTACCCATCTACTCCGGAGGACTGGGCAATGTGGCCGGTGATCAGCTCAAATCGGCCAGTGATCTGGGCGTGCCGGTGGTCGGAGTGGGACTGCTCTACCAGCAAGGCTATTTTCGGCAGGTGCTTGACAAGGACGGAGCACAACAGGCCCTTTTCCCCTACAACGATCCCGGCCAATTGCCCATCACTCCGTTGCGCCAGGCGAACGGGGAGTGGTTGCGGCTGAAGCTCGATTTGCCTGGCTACCCGGTTTGGCTGCGCGCCTGGCAGGTCCAGGTTGGCCGAGTGCACCTTTACCTGCTCGACAGCAATGACCCTGCGAACCTCCCGGCTCACCGAGGCATTACCAGCGAGCTTTACGGGGGCGAGACGGAGTTGCGGCTGAAACAAGAGATCATGCTTGGAATCGGGGGGTGGCGCTTGCTCCGTGCGCTCGGCATCCAGGCGGAAGTCTGTCACCTGAATGAAGGACATGCGGCCTTCGCCATTTTGGAACGAGCCCTGAGTTTCATGAAAGAGTCAGGGCAGCCGTTCGAAGTCGCACTGGCCGTCACGCGAGCGGGTAACCTCTTCACCACCCACACTGCGGTGGCCGCAGGCTTTGACCACTTTGCCCCGGCCCTCATCGAACAATACCTCAGTGGTTATGCCGAGCAGGAGCTCGGCATAACACTCCACGATTTGCTGGCCCTGGGCCGTCAGAATCGCGAAGATCCATCGGAAAGCTTCAACATGGCCTATCTGGCGATCCGTGGAAGCGGGGCGGTGAATGGCGTGAGCCGCCTGCATGGGAAAGTCAGTCGGATAATCTTTGAGCCTCTCTTTCCACACTGGCCGCAAGACGAAGTGCCAGTCGGACATGTGACCAACGGAGTTCACATGCCGAGTTGGGACTCGGCGCCAGCCGACGATCTTTGGACAGAGGCCTGTGGAAAGGACCGCTGGCTGGGGACAACGGAAACCCTGGAGCAGGACGTTCGCCGCATCTCTGATGCCAGGCTATGGAACTTTCGCATTGTCGCCAGCAAGTCTCTCGTTGAATACGCTCGCGAACGATTATCCCGGCAACTGGCCGCCTCAGGCGCGTCGCCCCAGGCGATTAACAATGCGAAGAGCCTATTTGATCCCAATGCGTTGACGCTGGGCTTTGCGCGCCGCTTCGCAACCTACAAGAGACCGAACCTGCTGCTGCACGATCCGGAGCGACTGCTTCGCCTGTTAACCAATGCAGAGCGCCCGGTGCAACTCATCATTGCCGGCAAAGCCCATCCTGCGGACCAGTCGGGACAGTCTTTGATTCAGCAGTGGACCCATTTTATCCGACGGCCTGAGGCGCGCCCCCATGTAATCTTCCTCAGTGACTACGACATGCTTCTAACCGAGCACCTGGTGCAGGGGGTAGATGTCTGGATCAACACGCCGCGACGGCCCTGGGAGGCCTGCGGAACGAGCGGCATGAAAGTACTTGTCAATGGTGGCATCAATCTTTCAGAATTGGATGGCTGGTGGGCTGAAGCCTACACTCCTGAAGTGGGGTGGGCGTTGGGGGACAGTCAGGAACATGACGAGGATACCGCCTGGGACGCTGTCGAAGCCGAGGCACTCTACGACCTGCTTGAACGCAAGGTCATCCCCGAGTTCTATGCACGCGACAAGAATGGCATTCCCACTGCGTGGGTAGCGCGGATGCGTGAAAGCATGGCGTGTTTAACCCCCCGCTTCTCCGCCAACCGCTCGGTACGCGAATACAATGAGCAACACTACCTCCCCTCTGCTGCAGCCTATCGCAAACGAGCCGCACGTAAAGGGGCCGTGGGCAGGCAGGTGGTTGATTGGCGGCATATGGTGGAGCAAAAATGGGCCACTCTCCACTTCGGCGAGGTGAAGATCGAGACCAACGGGAAACAGCATGTGTTCGAGGTTTCGGTCTATCTCAATGACCTCGACCCGAAGGCGGTCCATGTAGAGCTTTATGCCGACGGCGTTAACAGCGTAACTCCAGTTCGACAGGAAATGAAGCGCGGTCGTCGGCTGGCGGACGCGTCGGGCGGCTACGTTTACAGCGCGGTGGTGCCTGCGAACCGTCCGGCGACGGACTATACGGCGCGGGTGATACCGAGCTGCGATGGTGTTCTGGTCCCTCTGGAGGACGCTCATATCCTTTGGCAGCGGTAATCTTACGGGGGGCAAAAATCTGACAAAAAAGCATCCGCCAGCGTGGCGCAAAGCCGTGAACGTGACCGAAACGGGTTATTCTTCGGAGGGAGGAGCAAATAGAGACAAACCTCAAGTACCAAAAAATCCTGCATAATGCCTTTGAAATAAGCATTTTTCTAAAGGGTATAGACGGCGTGCTGGAAATTGTCGGTGGTATATTGCTATACCTGGCGAGCACCTCGCAGATAAATCGGCTCGTATTGTTCTTGACCAGCCACGAGTTGAGCGAGGATCCAGGGGACGTCATCGCAAATCTTCTCATCAGCTGGGCACGGCATCTGTCTGTAGGAACCAAACTATTCGGTTCTTTTTACCTGGTTTCGCACGGCACTATAAAGGTGGTCATCGTCATATCGTTGTGGAAACGAAGGTTGTGGGCGTATCCAGCCGCTATCGTCTTTTTTGCTGTCTTTATTTTGTATCAGGTGTACCGGTACCACTACAGCCGCTCAAGAGGGCTGGTTTTATTGACGATTATTGATGTCCTGATCGTGATTCTTACATGGCTGGAATACCGGCGGATGCGCCGATAAACGGCAACCGAACCGCGTGCTTGACGAATGATATTTGCGCGGTGAACCGAGGTGGTGATCGGACGCCATGGCGCACTTTAACTTTCAAGCGTGGCCAAAACATGGAAACGGCCATGAGGTTCACACCCGCATTCGGCATGTTGATGAGCACCCGTGCCGGAGACCCCGACCCCGGCGCCATAGTGTATCTGCTCAAGGGAAAAGGCATGGATGCCTTTGCGCTCAACCTCATGGTGAATAAGGAGGCCTGGCTTCTCGGTATGTCGAGCACAAGCTCCGACCTGAAAGACCTGCTCGACAAAGAGCTGGAAGATTTGTGTGTGGCGCAGGCGGTGGATTCCCTGCGCTAATAGGAGAAAAAAGTCCTTGACGTACTGACGGTGGACTTATTACCTTCTTCATATACCGAAACGGAAGCCGGACTGACGTTTAAGTAATGAAGACCAAAGAAGAACTATGATTACGCGGTACACATACGGGATCATCAAGAAGAGTTAAAAGGAGATTATCATGTCTACTAAGCTCTCGAAAAAAGAACTTAAATTAATGAACGCCTATTGGAGAGCCGCCAACTACCTGTCGGTCGGTCAAATTTACCTTTATGACAATCCGATGCTGAAAAAACCCTTAAAACTGGAACATGTAAAACCACGACTGCTGGGCCATTTTGGTACGACGCCTGGGCTGAATCTTATTTATGTCCATCTCAACCGGATAATCAAACAATATGACCTAAACATGATCTATATCACGGGCCCCGGCCATGGTGGGCCGGGATTGGTGGCCAATACCTATCTGGAAGGAACATATAGCGAGCTCTATCCTCACATCTCGCAGGACGTTGACGGCATGAGAAAGCTCTTCAAACAGTTTTCGTTCCCTGGCGGCATCCCGAGCCACGTGGCTCCCGAGACCCCCGGTTCCATCCACGAGGGGGGAGAGCTCGGCTATGCACTATCTCACGCCTTCGGGGCCGCTTTTGACAACCCCGACCTCATCGTTGCCTGTGTGGTGGGCGATGGCGAGGCGGAAACCGGCCCGATGGCTACCAGTTGGCACTCAAATAAATTTCTCAATCCGGTCACCGATGGGGCAGTCCTGCCGATTCTGCATTTGAACGGTTATAAGATCGCTGGCCCCACCGTGCTCGGCCGCATCGATCACGAAGAATTGGACCAGCTCTTCCGCGGTTACGGGTACAAGCCCTATTTCGTTGAGGGAGACGATTCTATGAACGTCCATCAACACTTGGCTACGTCACTCGATACAATCGTCGCAGAGATCAAAGACATTCAGATTATGGCACGAGCCGAGGGATTCAGGAAGCGTCCGCAATGGCCTATGATAATTTTACGCACACCGAAAGGCTGGACTTGCCCGAAGATGGTTGATGGACTGCCTATCGAAGGCACGTTTCGCGCGCACCAAGTCCCGATTACCGATTTTGTAGCAAAACCCAAACATCTGAAAATACTGGAAAAATGGATGAAAAGCTACAAGCCAGAGGAGTTATTTGACAGGAACGGCAGGCTTATTTCCGAAGTTGCTGAACTATCCCCTCAGGGAGACCGTCGTATGGGAGCAAATCCCCATGCGAATGGAGGTCTTCTCCTTAAAGAGTTGAAGTTGCCGGATTTTCGCGACTACGCGGTCAAGGTTCCTAAGCCCGGTATTGTTGAGGCGGAATCCACGCGAGTCCAGGGTGCGTTCATCCGCGATGTGCTCAAGCTCAACTCAGAGGCGCGAAACTTCCGCATCTTCAGCCCGGACGAAACCGCATCGAACCGCTGGACCAACCTCTTCGAGATTACGGACCGTTGCTCGACCGCGGAAGTCATTCCCCTTGACGATCATGTCGCACCTGATGGCCGGGTGATGGAGATGTTGAGCGAGCATCAGTGCGAAGGCTGGCTCGAAGGTTACCTCCTGACGGGTAGACACGGTTTTTTCTCATGCTACGAGGCATTTATCCACATCATCGATTCGATGTTCAACCAGCACGCAAAGTGGCTCAAGGTGGCGGGCCACATCCCTTGGCGGAGGCCAATTGCTTCCCTGAACTACCTGCTCTCGTCACACGTGTGGCGGCAGGACCACAATGGATTCAGTCACCAGGACCCGGGGTTCATCGACCATGTGGTGAACAAGAAGGCGGAAATCATCCGTGTCTATCTACCCCCGGACGCCAACACTCTCCTGTCTGTCACAGACCATTGCCTGCGCAGTCGCAATTACGTTAATGTTATCGTCGCGGGCAAACAGCCGGAGCTCCAATGGCTGTCGATGGATGCAGCCATCAAGCACTGTACGGCCGGGCTTGGTATCTGGGAATGGGCCAGCAACGACGAGTATAGCGACCCCGATGTGGTTATGGCCTGCTGCGGCGATGTGCCAACCCTGGAAACACTGGCCGCTGTCGAGATCCTGAGACAGCACTTCCCGGAACTGAAAATCCGTGTCATTAATGTGGTGGACTTGATGACGCTTCAACCGCAGAGCGAGCATCCTCACGGGTTGGACGATAGAGACTTTGATGTCCTCTTCACCAAGGACAAGCCCATCATCTTCGCCTTCCACGGGTATCCCTGGTTGATTCATCGCCTGGCATATCGTCGGACCAACCACAAGAATCTCCACGTACGCGGGTACAAGGAAAACGGAACGACCACCACGCCCTTCGATATGGTGGTGTTGAATGATCTCGACCGCTTCCACCTGGTCGGCGACGTGATCGACCGTGTGCCGGGCTTGGGTTCAAAAGCTGCGTACGCCAAACAGTTTCTTCGCGACAAGCTGCTGGACCACAAGTCATACATCTACAAACACGGTCAAGATATGCCGGAGATCCGCAACTGGAAATGGAAAGGATGATACTGCGATGGAGTTGCGAATGATTGAGATGACATTGCAGGCGGAGGTGGCGCGGAAGTCCGCAAGTTTTCCAAGGAGATCGAGGCGCTCGAACACCAGTAGGTCTGATTGTCGGAAGGGGAAGTACTGGTACGGGCTTTTTGTTGGACGCGGAACAGAGCGAGGCGGTACAGGGCTTCTTGGAGAAACATTACACCGGCGAGGAGGGCAACGGGGGAGTTATTCTGCTTTTCGAAGGAACATTGCCACCCGCCGAGCACGGACAATCTCTGTTTGATGACAAATCGACGTCCCGGGAAAAACCACCGCAGTGCAATTTCCTCGCTTATGACACGTTAATCGTGGGCCACGTCCTTATCCTCACGACGGAGTTGGCGGGCGAGATGGTCGGGGTGACAGACTGTGCAGACTGAGACGATTTTGATCCTGTTGTTTTTGGTAGCGGCCACCGTAGCGATTGCGGTTCGGCAATTACATGTGCCATACACGGTGGCGCTGGTACTGACCGGATTAGCGCTCGGGCTGCTGAAACTGTTCACGCCGCCGCATCTAACAAAGGAATTGCTTTTTTCAGTCTTTCTGCCGGGATTGTTGTTTGAAGCCGCGTTCCACATCGAGTTCCATGAGTTCTGGCGCAACCGGTTTGCCACCGCATCGCTTGCCGTACCAGGCGTGGCTGCGGCGGTAGCGTTGACGACGGGGATCCTGACGCCCGTCGTGAATACGCTTCATCTGGAACAGGGTTTTACGTGGCAGTATGCGTTGGTGTTTGGGGCGTTGATCGCGGCGACCGACCCGATAGCGGTGGTGGCGGTGTTTCGAAGTCTTGGCGCGCCGCGGCGGTTGTCGGTGTTGCTGGATGGTGAGAGTTTGCTTAACGATGGAACGGCGATCGTGTTTTTCACGCTGAGTCTGTCGCTGGTGACCGGTGCCGGTGTCACGGCAGGACAACTTGCAACGGACTTCTTCAAGATTGTTGGTTTCGGTGCGTTGATCGGCGCGGCGGTCGGCCTGGCAGTTTCGCAAGTGATCAAACAGATTGATGATTCGATGATCGAAATCACGTTGACGACCATCGCGGCGTATGGTTCGTTTGTAATGGCCGAGCACTTTCTTTATTCAGGTGTGATCGCGGTTGTGGTGGCCGGGGTGTTCTGCGGCAATTACGGCGCACGCATCGGCATGACACCGTCCACGAGGGTCGCCGTAGAGACCTTCTGGGAATACGTGGCTTTTGCATTGAACTCCCTCGTGTTCCTGCTCATCGGCCTCGAAGTGAATCTTGATGCGTTATACGGTTCATGGAAGGCGATTCTCGTCGCGTATCTGGTCGTGACCGCGGGCCGGGGACTCGTGATTTTTGCGGTTTCCGGTTTGCTGCGAGAGACACGCGAGAAAATACCATGGCCGTGGAGCGTCGTGCTGACGTGGGGCGGTTTACGCGGCGGCTTGCCGATGGTGCTGGTGCTCAGTCTGACAAAGGATTTTCCGCATCGTGATCTCTTGGTGACGATGACGTTCGGGGTGGTAATGATCTCGATTCTCGTCCACGGCATGACCGTTAAGCCACTGCTGCGATGGCTGGGCATAGTCAAAGGGCGGGAGCACCGGGAAGCTTACGAATTTGCCCGAGGCAAATTACAGGCAGCCGGCGCAGCGCTCGAAGAACTGGCAAGCATGTCACACGTTCATTTTTCCCGAGACGACGTACGCATCCGGCTCAAGGATGAATACGAAAAGCGGATTGTGCAGGAGCAGGACCAGATTGGTGAGTTGGAACTCGACCGCGCAGAGATTGCGGCCCAGGAATCGCAGTGGGCGCGCCGGCATCTCTTGATGACGGAGAAGAATTATGTGATTGATTCCTTCAGACAAGGTATTCTCAGCCAGGAGATTTATGAGAAGTTGCTGTCCGATATCGACGCCCGCCTGTTGCGACTTGAATCGGGGGAAGAAGAGAAGACCACCCAGGAGCCGGACTCCGCCAAGATCGAAGATAAAACCCGATGAACATATAAGAAAAACGAGAGCGATGGTGCTCATCACGCCCGACAAGCCGTGGCGAATGAATGCCGAAATGAAAAGTCCATGAGCATGACATCAGGTATCCCGCAACTCAGGCAACCTGCGGCTTAGCAAAAACAGGAGAATTTGAAGTAAACAATGCAGGAACAGACTGATAACAAACAGGGGGCGGGCGCGCGATATCTGGTCTTTCTGTCGATCACCGCGATAGGTGTCGAAAGCTGCCGGAAGGAGATGAATAATTACGATTGCTTGTCTACTTCTTCATACACGAGGCGAGTGATATTGCGAATTACTTTCGCCAAACGCTCGACATCATTGCCTCGCGACATAACACCGAGGAGAAAAGGGCGGTTCGGGTGATAAATGATCCCGAACTCGTGTAATTGCTGGAGCTCCTGCTGTTCTCCTTCTTTTGAAGCAGATATTGTCCGTTCGCCCTGCCTGCATGCTATCTCGATGTTTGGCGGAACCCCCGCCGCCATACCGTTCCTAAATGAGGATTTGGAAAGATATCGGAGGGCTTTTTCAGACATCTCTTCGGAGAGATAGGAGGCGTTATACAGGACACGATAGAATGCCGCGAACGCGTTTAATGATAAGGAATCTTCCTGTTTCTGTGGATCGTATTCCACGTACAGGTCTTTGAAAACTTTATCCAGTCGTCCCGAAGGCAGGTTTGCATATAACAGGGAGTACGCAGCCGTATCGTCATGAACGATCATTCTGAAAATAAGATCGTTGACCGTATAAGATTTGCCGGGATCCAGTCCATTCACGTGAATACCCTGATCCTGTCCCGCTCCTATATCTTTGCCGCTATAGTTTAGTTTTTTCCGCAGGACCAGCGGACTGGACTCAGCCCATTTGAAATAGGCGATCATCAGAGGCACCTTTAACAGGCTTTTCGGTGAGAATTTTTCATGTTCTCTGATGCCGAACCAGTTCCCGTTACTCAGGTCCCGAAAATAAACCGACACGGCAGTAGCATCACCGCTTTTTAACGAATTTTCAATTAACGCATTTACTTTGTACTGGAAAGGCTTTAGTTCGTTGGTCGGGCGATTCTTCGCGGGGCCATTCGATTCCACGAAAGCTCGGATGAACCTGAACGTTCCTTCCGTGTTCTCCAGAACAACTTCACCTTTGTCGGCCGAAGGAGACGTGAATATGCCAACCCCTGAGCCTGCGAATATGCCGATCGAAAAGGCTCCCGCAACAAGGGACAGCAGGAGGGACCGGTCGATCCATATTTTATTTGTTTGACCTCTATGCGTCATGACTTGCTGAAAACTGACAGTCGTTTCGGTGATCCTTTGCCATTTCCGAAACTCGTCGTCGTTATTATCGGTTTGTTAACTTCAGGCGACCGGATGAGCTTAGCTGGTATGTTCTGTGCTCCGAGAATATCTACGAGCCGATTAAGGCCGTCAGCAATATTCTTTAGTTCCTTCGCTGTAAGCTGTTCAAGGCCGGTCACGAGCCGTCCTTGTGCAACTGAGGGGGCCTTCCTAACCAGGGTCTTGCCCTGCGCGGTCAACTTCACGCGCACAACTCTTCTATCCGTTGTGGACCGTATTCGCACTACCAGTCCGTGAGATTCGAGGCGGTCTAGAATCCCGACCACTGTCGCAGGATGCAGGTACATGCGTCGCGCAAGCTCCGACACCATGATAGGGGCGCCCTGGGCAAGGGTTTTGATTGCCCAGAGCTGAGGCCCGGTAAGGCCAGTCTCTTTCTCGGCCTTTTTCGATTGCTCGTTAACAACCTGAAAAACTTTACGCAGATTGTCGATAATTTCCGCAACACTGTCAGACCTTTTGGTCATGAAGGGACCTCCATATTAAAATATGCTTGACAAAGCGGGCCCACCGTGTTATTAATTGGAACACAAATTATTTTAACACAAATATTTAGGAAAGCAATCAAAAAATGCAGTAGCATTAAACCCCACGCCGTTCTCTGGGTAAGCGGAATTATTTCACTGATGCAGCCCTGTGGCTCACTTCAGTACACTATAAAGCAGGTACTATTGTATGTCTTTTGACAGGTGCGGCGCTTATTTCAGTGAGTGCCATCATGATGACATTGGCAACACTATTTTATCGGGGAAACCAGAGGATGCATGACAGTTACCCTCCCTTAATGTTATGAAACCTCATGGTCCCCATCTGCGGGTGCTGCAAGTTATCCAGCTTGCAGCACCCATTTCTTATTAAGGAAGGAAGACGTGATGCATGTGACGATTTGATTTGATCGCTGTGGAGATCGCGCCATGAATATATTTGCCCCAGAGTATATCGTGCTCGTGTTTGCACTATCGTTCTTTATCTATTCGCTGTTAAGGAAGGACAGTCACAAAAAAGAAGAATAGACGCTATGAATTCACACACAAAGAAAACATGACTTGGCAAGGGCCAGAATAATGGAACGCTGGTCATGAGGAGGACAGCGATAACACAAGAATGAAAAAGAAAGTTGTTGAAGGGTCTGTTCTATTTATCAGCATCCTAAAGTGGCTTTTCCTTGCGACCTGCATCGGCGTCATAGTCGGGATCTCGACGGCTGCCTTTTTGAAACTGCTGAACGTGAGCATCTTCAAGGCAACGAGGCATCACTATTACTTTCTTTTACTTCCGGCAGCGCTGTTTGTGAGCGCGCTGGTCGTCAAGGTCTTTGCGCCTGATGCCGAAGGCCATGGCACGGAGAAGATCATCGAGGCGGTGCACAGGCATTCGGGAAAGATGAAACTGGCAGTCGTGCCGGTAAAGCTCGTCGCAACGATAATCACGATTGCCTTTGGCGGATCGGCAGGCAAGGAGGGGCCGGCGGCCCAGATCGGCGCGGCCCTTGCTTCGGCTTTGTCAGGGCTCTTGCGATTCGGCGACCGGGACCGGAAAAAACTGGTTATCTGCGGGATCAGCGCTGGCTTCGCCGCGATTTTTGGAACGCCCATCGCCGGCGCGCTTTTCGGCGTTGAGGTATTGTTCGTCGGGTCCATGCTCTATGACGTGCTCCTCCCGTCCTTTGTGGCGGGCATCGTGGGCTATCAGGTGTCGTCCTCATTGGGGATCACGTACTTTCATGAAGCTGTCAGCCTTGTACCTGCGTTCAGCAGTTATTTCTTCCTGAAGATATGTTTGGCCGGCCTGTTCTTCGGCATCTGCTCGCTCATCCTTATTGAAATGATCTCCCTTTTTGAGAGATTAAGCCTTCGCCTGAATATCTGGAAACCCGTCAAGGGTTTGATTGGCGGTTTGGTGCTCGTGTTTCTTACCCTGCTTTTCACTACCCGCTATCTCGGCCTTGGCCTTGAAACTATAACTAGTGTACTGCAGGGAGGATCGGTCCCCGGAGGCGCATTCCTGATCAAAATACTGTTCACGGCGATCACGCTCAGCTTCAGCGGAAGCGGCGGCATCGTAACACCCATCTTTTTCGTTGGTGCGACAGCAGGTAGCGTTTTCGGCAACATTCTGGGATTCGATCCGGCGCTGTTCGGCGCCATCGGCATGGTCAGTGTTCTGGCTGGCGCAGCGAACACCCCGATCTCGGCAAGCATCATGGCAATAGAGTTTTTCGGTCCGCAGATCGCTCCCTATGCCGCTGTGGCATGCGTTATCAGCTTTCTCATGACCGGTCACCGGAGCGTTTACCCGAGCCAGATCCTGTCGCTGGCAAAGTCGTCGTCGCTCATCGTAGCCAAAGGTAGCGAGATGCGGGATGCTCAGGACGTCGTGTTCAATCCCAGGCAGAATAGCGTCAGCGCTGGCATCATGAAAGGCATTGAAAAGCTGAAAAGGCCAAAGAAGTAACGACCTAACGCGAAAATAACCGTACGTAACGCTACCCGTGGAGAACAAGCCACTCATCCGGGTAGCGGAACGTTTTGTAGCTGCACCCATCTGTTTTATCGAGAATTTATTTCTCACCATGAGCAAACTCATGGTGAGAAATCTGCTCTATTAAAAAATAGAACCATTAATGCGAAATTTATTTCCGCGGGGGGAACTTTTATTCACGTGGAGTGAGCGATGATCACGCTTATCTTCGTTGTCATCATCATTGTCGCTGTTACCGCTTTTTCCGCGCAAAACGCAACGTCGGTTGCCGTTTCTTTCTTGACTTGGCATTTTGAGGCATCACTTGCTCTTGTTATTATGTTGTCTCTCTTATGCGGCATCGTCATCGGCATGGCTTTGCTGTCGTTGCTCCGGCTGCGCCGGTCCGTGCGAGGAAGAAAGAAAGCTGCCGACGAAGAAAATACAATCCCATATAAACCCCATTAGATCCTGACCTACCCCCTAGCTTCAGCTATGGGGTAGGTCAGGACTTTTTTGACATGAATCATTCCACAGTAGGTGGTGAGTGGCGTACCAGTGTCATGGTTGAAGTGTCGAATTCCAATCGCAGTTTGTAGTGAGATCTCCTGCCTCCAGAATAAAACGTTATTATATTTTGACGATATTAATTCAAAAAAGTAAACCGTTCACGAATAAAACTTGACATTATCACCTGCGCCTGCTAATATTGTGTGCATATGCACAATATGAAAGGTGGGGTTTATCGTGTCGCCGAGGTGTAAAAAGCCGCGAAACTGCAAATGCACTTTTAGAGGCAAAGCCTTCAAACCTACAGGCATTCCGATGGCTGAGATCGAGCAGAT
>DATJZV010000007.1:0-2994 GCA_035498715.1 Nitrospirota bacterium | reverse complement strand
TAAGCCGTTCAATGCAGGAGAGCTCTTGGCGAGAATTCGCGTTGCGCTGCGACATGCAGCGAGACAGAATGTGGATCAACAGGAGCCTGTTTTTATCGATCAGAATTTGCGCGTGGACCTTGCGCAGCGAAAGGTATTCGTAGACGATCGAGAGGTACACCTCACTCCCATCGAGTACAAATTGCTAACGGTGTTGATCCGCCATGCCGGCAAGGTTATCACCCACAGCCAGCTTCTGAAGGACGTATGGGGTCCAGCGCATGTGAATGAAGTGCAGTATCTGCGGGTTTACATGACGCAGCTCAGACATAAACTGGAGGCAGACCCCGCGAGGCCGCGTTTACTCATGAACGAACCGGGGATAGGGTATAGACTGAAATATGATCCTGAGGGGTGAGCAGATTAACAGCGTCCGTAAAAGGAAACAATCAGTTTTAGATTCCCGATGCTCACGACACGGGCAAATGCCCAAAAAAGTACCAGAAGAACCCTCCTAAAAGCTGATCTTCTCTGTTATGATCACCGTTCTCCTCCAGAAAATCAGTCAGATATCATCTGGTACTCTTCTTCTTGCAATGGTAGGGTCCTTGCTATATAATTGAACTGTCTCATTGGAAAGCGTATCGGAGTCATCGCCGGATTCAATACACAGCAGCATGATTGCTCCGGTGAGCCCTATATTTGTATGGACCAACCACCTAAGCCCTCATTTATCCATCGATTAAAGACCATCATCTTCGGCGGAAAGCACGACATCGAGGACAGCTCACTATTCCATAAACTGACCCTCATTGCTTTCTTCGCCTGGATCGGGCTGGGAGCGGACGGCCTGTCGTCCTCCTGCTACGGTCCTGAAGAAGCGTTTCTCGCCGTTCACGGTCATGTGTATCTGAGCGTCTTTGTCGCGCTCATGTCCGGTATCACGGTATTTATCATCGCCTCGAGCTACTCCCAGATCATCGAGCTCTTTCCCACGGGCGGCGGCGGCTATCTCGTCGCGAGCAAACTTCTCTCACCCACAGCAGGCATGGTGTCGGGATCGGCGCTTTTGATCGATTACGTGCTCACGATTACGATTTCCGTTGCAAGCGGCGCCGATGCTTTGTTCAGCTTTCTCCCAGCTACATGGCTGCCGTACAAGCTCACGTTCGCTTTTTGCGGTGTCCTCGTCCTTACAGCCATGAACATACGCGGCGTCAAAGAATCGGTCCTCCCCCTAGTGCCGATATTTTTGACGTTTGTCCTCACTCACGCGTTCATCATCGGCTATGCCGTGATCATGAATCTGGGAAACTTCGGCAATATCGCCGCTGCCACGAGGGCCGATGTGGTCCAAACGCAGGCGGAACTTGGATTCGCCGGTATGATGCTGCTCATTCTGCGTGCTTACAGCATGGGTGCGGGCACCTACACCGGGATCGAGGCGGTCAGCAACGGCCTGCCCATTCTGCGGGAGCCGAAGGTCAGGACCGGCAAGCGCACGATGCATTATATGGCCATATCCCTCTCCCTGACGGTCATGGGCCTGATGATCGCTTACCTCCTCTATCGGGTCGTGCCTCAAACCGGGAAAACATTGAACGCCGCGCTGTTCGAGACCATGACCCAGGGTTGGGGCAAGGGCGGAACCGTCTTCGTGCTCGTTACGCTCCTGTCCGAGGCGGCACTCCTGTTCGTCGCGGCCCAGACGGGTTTTCTCGATGGTCCGCGCGTGCTCTCGAACATGGCATTGGACCGCTGGTTCCCATCCAAGTTCGCCATGCTGAGCGATCGCCTCGTGACCCAAAAGGGAATCCTGATGATGGGCGGCACCGCACTCGCCACCATGCTGCTCACGGGAGGTTCCGTAAAATACCTCATCGTCCTTTACAGTATCAACGTGTTCGTCACCTTCTTCCTCTCCCAGCTCGGCATGGTGCGCCACTGGTGGCAGGTCCGAGGCAAAGAGGAACACTGGGAGAAGAAGCTCTTTATCAACGGCCTGGGCATGACAATCACATTCTTTATCCTCGTTTCGGTAACCGTGGTCAAGTTCCACGAAGGGGGCTGGATCACTATCCTTCTCACCGGGACCCTTGTCGTCATCGCACTGCTCACCCGGCAGCACTACACCAACACTTTCCGGATCCTTCACCGGCTAGATGAGTTGGTGACAGTTGCGGAATCTTCCTGTCCCGCCTTTCCCGGCGAACAGGGAACTGATAAGGAACTAAAGGTGAAATATGACCCCCAGGACAAGACCGCCATCCTGCTCGTGAACGGCTTCAACGGCCTCGGACTCCATACGCTCTTCAGCATCATCCGCCTGTTCGGGGGGACCTTCAAGAACTTCGTGTTCATTCAGGTCGGCGTGGTGGACGCTGGGAACTTCAAGGGCGCCGAGGAAGTGTCACACATGAAAGCCGAGGTGCGGAAGGAGCTTGACCGCTATGTGCATTATATGCGGTGCCACGGATACTATGCCGCGGGTTATTCTTCGTTCGGCAACGATGTGATCGAGGAGATTTCCCGCCTCACACCCGAGATCCTGGAGAGGTTTCCGAACTCGATACTCTTCGGCGGGCAGCTCGTGTTTCCCAAAACTACATTCTTGTCAGGCGTGTTCCATAACTACACCATCTTCGCGGTCCAGAGAAAATTTTACAACCAGGGCATTCCTGTCGTTATCCTTCCTATTCGCGTTTAGCGCAACAAATCAATCTTTAGTTCGGTGAGCTTAAAATGATCAGGACCATGTCATGGGTCCGCAAAAAGATCTATTTTGGCGGAATCTTTCCACCCGGAAACCCCGCGTTTCAGGGGGTTGAGATTTGGATATCTCCCTCTTTACAATTCCGTTAGTTTAATGTAACCTCAACCATATCCTGCCACCCATCATAGCTGATGCCGGGGGCTCTCCTCGACACTATATCAGCGGCAGTGTATGCCATCAAGGAACGGAATATAAACATAAGGGCTTGACCCCAATTGGATCCAGGAGGGAGGTACAAAGAT
>DATJZV010000006.1:0-7319 GCA_035498715.1 Nitrospirota bacterium | reverse complement strand
GGGCAGTTTGTCCTTGGCGCCGATCCATATCTGCACGAACGTGCCGTGGGTTTCGTACGCCACCATGTCTGTTGTCGTTCCGTCGATCACCTGGGATTGGCCGATATAAAAGGCGAGCGTCAGCCCATCGGCGATATCCTTGTAAGGGTCAGCCACGATCACATCGGTAAATGGGAAATAGATCGCAGCTGAGTGAAAGGCCTCTTCTAACGCGGCGTCGATCGTAGGCGGAGCATCGGCAATAGCGACGAGGTTCTCTGACGGCGAGAAAGCCATTATAGTCTTACCGTTATAATAGAACTCCGTGGCCGGACCATCTCCTGGTGTAATCACCCGCAGCTTATCAGGCCGCTGCAGGGCAACCTCGGACTTTGTGGCGTAGATAAGTGGAGGGCCGGGGCGGCTCGGGCTCTCGTAAAAGACGACTGCGTTGAACTTCATCGTGCGGGCAGCAGCCAGGCGATCGCTTGACGCCTTAAGGATGTCAACCGCCTTTTGCTCGATCCCAAACATTCCACTTTGCACAGGTGCGGGCGCCGGCTTCTGCTCTTGCGTTTGCTTTACCGCTTGCTGTGCGCATCCGCCTGATATGACCAGCGCCATACTCAATGCGAGCAGCAAGGAGCTACCGGGGAACTTATTCTTGATCATGACTTTCTTCTCCTCTCCTGAATTTTTCTCATCTTTACCCTCTTGGCAACCTATTTGAAATTGTTGCCTCACCATACTCATGGAATCATACCGCACTGGAACATCTTGTTTGCAATGGGAGCCGCCACCTTGTTGATGAACTTGGTGCGCAATTCCGGGTCGCCTTGCAGCATTTGTATAAGTTTCTGTTCCTTCTCAGGCTTCGGCTTGCCCTGCTCCTGGGCCCTCTCCTGCCACAACTGCTCACAGGTCGCATTCTGGTACTTGTCAATGACCTTGTTGGTGACCAGGTCAAAAAGCAGGCCCTGAGCACTCGCGGCTCCAGCGTAAAGCAACACTACGACCACTGCAAAGAGGCAATAACGTTTTTTCATGTCCTTTTCTCCTTTCTCAACTATGTTATTGATTTGCTGCAGACAGTCCCGAAGGCTTTCGGGACTGTCCCTTCTTTTTTATATTGCTACTCACTCATCTTGTTGTTCCTCTGCGCCTGTTCGAGTTTCTTGATGTCCTCGGGCGACAATTGGGGACGGTCGACCTTGATCGTCAGCTTGTTGAGCTTGGCGGTCAGCGGGAATGGCGGCTGGTAGTCGGCGTCGTTCACTCCGGTCAGCGTGTCGGAGCCGATGTCGAAGCTCTCGTCCCATTGCAAGATCATGGGCAGCGTATGCGGCATGGTGATGGTTTGGACTTCCTTGCCGTCCACCTTGAGCGTGCCGGTGCCGGGCCTGCCGAGCCCGCTCATGTTGTTGAATGCGAGCGTGCCCAGACCGAGGCCGTCATACTTGAAGTCGAATTCCAGCGTATGCCTGCCGGACGCGAGCGCGGTGGGGCCTTCCCATTTGATACGCTTGAGGTCGGCCAGGTTCCAGAGGAATACCGGTTTACCTTTGAGCAGGTAGAACCCGTAGCCGGCAAACCGTCCGCCCGAGGTCAGGATCATCCCTTCCGCGCCGCCTTCAGGGACAGTGATGTCCGCGGTGATGGTGTACGAAGCGTCGAGCAGCATCGGCGAATCACCCTGTGGCAGACCGGTCATCGGCCGGGTGTACACGAACTCGGTGCGGCCGGCGGTGATGTTCGGGCGCGGGGCCACGATGCGGGCCGCCACCGACGCGTCCATTGGGAAGACCTGATATTTCTTCCCTTCCTCGATGAACATCTTCTTCAGCTCCTTCACCTTGTCCGGATACTTGTCCGCGAGGTTTTGGGATTGGCTGAAGTCCTTGCTCAGGTCATAGAGTTCGAGGACCTGGTTGTTGAGCGGGTCGGGATTTGCGGCGCCGAAGGCTTCCCAGGGCGCGCGGTTCACCTTCGTGCTCAGCATCCATCCTTCGTGATACAACGCCCACTGACCGAACATCTCGAAATACTGGGTCTTGTGACGGGACGGCTCCTTTGCGTTCTTGGCGTCGAAGGTGTAGGCAAAGCTCGTGCCTTCGATGGGCGCCTGCTTGATGCCATCCACGTATTCGGGAGCAGGAATACCCGTCACTTCCAGGATCGTCGGCACCACGTCAATGACGTGCACGAACTGGTCGCGGAGGGCGCCCTTGTCCTTGATGTGGCCGGACCAGGAGACCGCCATACACTGGCGGATACCGCCGAGCCTGGAGGCATTCTGCTTGAACCAGGTGAACGGCGTATCAAAGGCCCAGGACCAGCCCGCGGACATGTGGTTGTAGGTCTGCTCAGTGCCCCAGACGTCATACCACTTCATTTGAACATCAACCGGCATCTCGTTGATGCCGTTGAAGAACGCGACTTCGTTGGGCGTGCCGAGGGGGCCGCCTTCGGCGCTGGTGCCGTTGTCGCCGTTAATATAGATGATCAGCGTATTGTCCAGCTTGCCCATGTCCTCGACGGCCTGGATGACTCGACCGATCTCATAGTCGTTGTACGCTTCGTAGGCAGCGAAGATTTCCACCTGCTTGATGAAGAGCTTCTTCTCCTCGGGCTTCAAATCATCCCAATTTTTGAGGACCTTCGTCGGCCAGGGCTCCAGTTTTGTGTCCGCCGGGATGACTCCCAGGCGCTTCTGGTTCTCGAATATCTTCTCGCGCAGCTTATTCCAGCCCTGGTCGAAGAGGTGCATGTCGCTGATCTTCTTGATCCACTCGGGCGTCGGATGATGCGGCGCGTGTGTGGCACCGGGGACGTAATAGAGGAAGAACGGTTTGCTCGGATCGATCTGGTTGATGCGGTTCAAGTAATCAATGGCGTCGTCGGCCATTCCGGTGACCAGGTTCCATTCCGGCTTGCCTTGGAAGGGATAGATCTGGGTCGTGTTGCGGAAGAGGTTCGGCTGCCACTGGTTCGCGTCCCCGCCGACGAACCCGTAGAAGTAATCGAACCCCTGCCCGATGGGCCAATTATCAAAGGGTCCGACCTGGCTAGCGGCGAAGGCCGGCACGTTGTGGTCCTTGCCGAACCACGAGGTGACGTAACCGTTTTCCCTGAGGATGCGGCCTATGGTGGCCTTGTCCTTGGGGATGATGCTGTTGTAGCCAGGGAACCCGGTGGACTGCTCCGAGATCACGCCGAATCCGGCCGAGTGATGGTTGCGTCCGGTGATGAGCGCGGCGCGCGTGGGTGAGCTGAGCGCGGTGGAGTGGATGTTGTTGTACCGCAAACCGTTCTTCGCGAGCCGATCCATCGTCGGCGTCGGTATAACGCCGCCGAACGTGCTCGGTACGCCAAAGCCCGAGTCGTCGGTCATGATGAGGAGGATGTTAGGCGCCTTTTTGGGTGGCACCACGCGGGGCGCCCACCACGCCTTGGAACTGAGGGCGTCGTCCTTAATCACACCGCCGAACTTCGGGTCAGGCGGCGGCAGTTGCTTGCCGTCAATGGTCGTGGTAGCGCTGGGGGAACCCGGCACACCTGTGACCTCCACAGCCAAAAGCGGCACTGCAGTGAACATGACAGCGCCGTTCAGGGCCAGTACGGCTGGTGCAAATGTCTTTGTCTTCAATCTGTTCCTCCTTTCTTGCCGGAAGCTCCATCCAGGAGCTTCCCGTTTATGGTTATGAATTACTTCACCATTTTCTCGACTGACGGTGACACATACACATCGCCCTTCTTGACCGTTTCCACGGCTGGAACAAGGTCGTTTACCGCTGTCCGTTTAAGGACAAAGCCTACGGCCCCTGCTTCAAGACACTCGCCCACTGCCGTCTGTTCGTCATGAATGCTCAGGATAATAAGCTTTATCCCAGGAAAGGCCTTTGTCAGGCGCCGCGCAATGTTAACTTCGTTCATTGCAGGAAGCGAAAGATCGGCCACAATAAGATCTGGTGTGAGCTTATCTGCTGCCTCTATGAGCGAGGCCTCATCAGCCACCATGAAAACTCTCTCAAACATGTTCTCCAGAAGATTCCTTACACCTGAAAGCATGTTCTGGTGGTTATCAGCCAGGAGTACCTTGCCCTGTTTCATTTTGTTTGCGTTTTCCCTGCTCCAGGATCGGTCTCAGAAAAATAAAATTTCTCTGTCAGAGAGTCTTCGGCGGCAACCCGCCTTCCCCCAGCCTTCTGGCGTCAGTGTGCTATTAGTAATTTCATCATATATAAGGGCAGAGAACAACTAGTAGAATTACTAGTTTCGGGAGATTTTTTTCGATGAAGGGATTTTTATCGGGCAGAGAATAAGGGACGAGCCGTCTTATTGGGTGGCGATGCCGCGCTTTACTGCGTATCCGATCAGTTCCGCGGCGCTTTTGAGGCCAAGCGCTTCCATCATGCGGTATTTATGGAATTCCACTGTCCTGGGAGAGATGTCGAGAATCGAGGCAATTTCCTTTGCCGAGTTTCCCTCTGCCAATAACTGCAATACCTCGCGCTGTCGAGGGGTGAGCCTGGTAACTTCATCCTGCTTACCGGTTCTTTCTTTGTAAAAATACTTAAGTTCGCCTTCGAGCAATGGCGTGACATAGGTCTTTCCTCTCATCGCACGCTGGATGGCTGTGACAAGTTCAGACGGCGCAGAGTGTTTCAGGACATAGCCGGAGGCCCCAGCTTCAAAGGCACTGGCTGCATAGGTCACATCAGGGTGCATGGTCAGAAAGACGATCTTGATGTCTTCATTGGTCCTTTTGATCTGACGGACAGCCTCGATGCCGTTTAACACCGGCATGGAGATGTCCGCCACAATCACATCAGGCCGCAACTTCTCAGCAGCGGTGAGGAGTGCGCGGCCGTCCTCAACAATTCCGATGAGCTCAAACTCAGGTTCCAGCAGGCCCCGGAGACCTTCAGCCACGATCCGGTGATCGTCTGCAAGGAGAACACGCGGGCGTTTCATGTCCTGCTCCCTGTCAAGGGCACCCGGACGCTGACCGCCGTGCCCTGTCCCGGCTGAGACGTTATCGAGAACTCTCCCCGAACGAGCTGGATCCTCTCCCTCATGCTGGCAAGGCCGAGACCCGGTTTCTGCCGTACCTGAGCAGGATCAAATCCGATACCTTTATCCCTGATAGCGAGGGTGATGTTATTATCGGCGCTCTTTAAAAAGATTTCAGCGCTTTGCGCCTGGGAATGTTTGGTGATGTTCTTCAGACTTTCCTGGACAACGCGATACAGGCAAAGGGCAATGTCCCCGGGAATAACAGGAAGAACATCTTCCCTGACAAAGGTAACCCTAACATTTCCTCTCTTCAAAATGGCTGTGCATTCAGATTCTATTGCGCGAATAAGTCCCAAATCATCAAGAATGGAGGGATGAAGCTGGCGTGAAATATGGTGGACATCTTCAGATACCCTGATAAGCTGCTCTTTTATTTGAGATATCTTCTGTGAGGGACCTGAAAGGGATTGGGGCGCTTTGTTCAGCTCCAGTTCGAGTTTGCCGGCCTCGATGGCAAGCACTGCCAGCCTCTGCGTCAGATCATCGTGGAGCTCACGTGACAGACGGCGCAGTTCCTCCTCCTGCGCAGAGATCAGTCTGCCTGCAAGCATCTGGAGATTTTTCTGACTGTATCTGAGGGCGGTCTCGCTTTCCCTTAGTGCTTCTTCAGCCTGTTTGCGTTCGGTGATATCCATAATCATGGACTGCTTGGACATGGTTCCGTCGGTATGATGGATCGGTGTGTTTACTATGTAGTACCAGCGGTGGTCTTTCGGGCTCTGCACTTCCCAACGCACTGTTTCGCCCCGGAAGACCCGCTCGTTCACGCACCACCCACAAATGGAGTCACGGTCGTGCAATGCCTTGTAGCAGGGCTCGCCAACTGCATTGCGTCCGGTGCGTTCGATCATGCGTTGATTCATGAACTCCACACGGTAATCCGGCGAGCAGATATAGATAAGACCGTCAAATGCCTCTACAATGGCGCTGTATCGCTCCATGCTTTCCCGTCGTGCCGCTTCTGCCAGCTTGCGATCCGTGATGTCCACTGACAAGCCCATTAATCGCTCTATTTCTCCAGAAGGAGTGCAGTGGCACCTCCCGCGAGCAGAGATCCAGCGAATGGTTCCGTTGGGCAGCACGATGCGATATTCGATGTTCACTGCTCCTTTTGCCTGTATAGCCTTTTCCACGCACAGGTGGACCATTTCACGATCTTCCGGATGGATCACCCTGAGAAAACTTTCATACGTCAGCTTTTCATCCTGGGGAAAACCGAATAAGTCTCTTGTTCTTGGCAATACCGAGACCAGACTGGTACCGACATCCATGCTCCAGAGACTTGCTCCTGCGGAATCCGTTGCCAGGTTCAGGAGTGCCTCACTCTCCCGCAACGCCTGGTCCGCGCGTTTTCGCTCCAATGCATTGATAAATATTTCTCCCAACAGCCGCAAGCGCGGAATGTAAATTTCGGGCCAGGAGCGCTCTTCGCGCAGGGATTGGATCACAATGACATGACCTGCGCGGCCTTTGATCAACACCGGGATGTCCAGTGAGGATCGAACGCCCATCGCGGCATAGGTCTGCCGATCCGTCTCGGCTTCTGGAGGCATGTCCTCCAGTTTCGTGGTGATTACGGGGACCCCTTGCACAAAGAGCTTCTCATAGTTATAGGGGAACAGAACAGCGAGATTGATATCACCCGCCACCCGAGCAATGCCTTCGCCATAGCAGGCATGCATGACATAGGCAAATTTCTTGTCCGGGCGTGTGCCGAGCAGACCGCAGCGATCCACCTGAAAAAAATCGAGGACCTGTTTTAGCGCAGCCTCAATTTCTCCGTCCACCTGATCAGGGGCAATATTCACGAACCGGGCCGAGAGGTCTGAAATCAGCCTTTCAAAGCGCAGATGTCTATTACGCGAATCGTCTTTGCGCCGCTCGCATTGCGCTGAGGTTTCAGCATCTCTCTCTCCGGGGTGAGGATTCTCTCTCCTTGGCATCATCCTGCTCCTCAGATCCGTTAAATCACATTAATTATATGGTCTTAAGAAGCAAATTATAGCAGGTATCTCTTTTTTTATCAGTTGTGGTAACTCTGTATATAAGATATAATCTGTTGAATTTATTATGACATCCTCCTAGGAGAAGATGGATTCGATCAAACAAATAATATTCATTATCCTTTCGCTCAGTTTACTGGCTCTCTCGGCGTGCGCCTCGCCCAAGGTAGCCCGCTTCCCCAAAGCCGGTGCCGAGACAGCTTGCATCTGGCCGCCCGCGCCGCAGGACACGGTCGTGGGTGTTTCCTTCTCTGGCGGCGG
>DATJZV010000005.1:0-10910 GCA_035498715.1 Nitrospirota bacterium | reverse complement strand
GATCCAGTGATTGACGATCTCTGCAACAGATGCTTTTCTCACCATTTCACTCATGATTTTTTCACCTCCTCGTCTTTATGGGGCCCGATCACAGCGAAGTGGATAAGGGCGCCGGCAACGGCCCCGCCCAGTCCGATCACTGCCAGCGGCTTGAGCACGTTATGCCAGAAGATGACGCTCTCGGGGATGTTCGGCTTTTCCGCGTAACCATAGAGCTTTGGCGTATCCTTGAAGGCGAAGATCGAACCGAGCCCGCCAAGGTCGGCTTCTCCGTAGATTTTGCTGTAGCCCGCCTGCTTAGCCGTTTCGATAAGTTTGTCCCGGTCGCCGAACCGGAGGGCGCCCGTGGGGCAGGTCTTAGTGCATGCTGGTTGCAATCCTTCGGCGATCCGGTCATAACAGAGGTGGCACTTGGAGATCTTGTTGTCCTTGTCATATCGAGGCACATCAAAGGGGCAGCCGGCGACGCAGAGCCTGCAGCCGATGCATTTTTCCTTGTCAAAGGCGACCGCTCCTTCCTTCGTCCTATAGATCGCTCCAGGCGCGGGACAGATCTTCATGCATCCCGCGTCGTCGCAGTGCATGCACCGCCTGCTGACAAAGAGCCAGCGCACGGGATTGGCCTCCGACGGAATCTCGCTGTAGCGGATGATATTGTAAGCAGTGGGCTCAAGATCCGGCGGGTTTTGATATGTTCCCAGATTTTTCGTTTTCTGGCCGGGAAGCTGATTCCAGTTCTTGCACGCGGTCTGGCATCCGCGGCAGCCGATGCAGACCTCAGGCGTGACGAGGATTGCCTTTCGATTGTTCTTGTTCGGTGAGTTCGTCATGGTTCTCCTCCTTACGCTTTTTTGACGTTCACCATGAACGCCTTGGATTCAGGGATCATGGTGTTCGCGTCACCGATGAACGGGGTCAATATGTTGGCTGAGTCGCCACCGCTGCCGTCTTCAGGATACTGCCACCCGAAGTGCCAGGGCAGGCCAACCTGGTGCACCGTAGAACCCGCAATTTTAAAGGGTCTGAAGCGGTCAGTGACCATCGCGATGGCCCAGATATCACCGCGTGCCGAGGATACCGTTACCTTGTCACCGTTCTGGATGCCCTTTTCCGCTGCGAGTTCCTTGCTCATCTCCAAGAATACCTGAGGCTGCATTTCGAGTTGCCAGGGCAAATGGCGGGTCATGACTCCCGTCTGCCAGTGTTCGGACACCCGGTATGTGGTTGCCACGAGGGGATAACGCACATCGCAGGAGTAGTACTTGGCAAGGTCCACGCCGAGTTCCTCCTGTATCTTGAGGCTCACAGCCGGATTGATGCGCTGCTTTGAAAGGAGATTCTCCTCCAGCGGGCATTCCAGCGACTCATAGTGTTCGGGGAAGGGGCCATCCGCAAGCCCCGGGCCGAAAATGGCTCCTACTCCGTCAGTGCGCATGATAAAGGGATATTTGCCTTTTTCTGAGGCCATGGGTGGTGCCGGTCCGTCAGGTACATCTCCTACCCACACTCCCGGCTTTTTTGTGTTCGGATCCGGCTTAACGGGGTCCCATTTGATGACAGCGCGTTTAGGATCCCACGGCTTTCCCTGTGGGTCCACAGATGCACGGTTGTAGATGATTCTCCGATTGACTGGCCACGCCCAGGTCCATTCGGGATACAGGCCAAGACCCGTGGGGTCGTTCTTACCCCTCCGAGCCATCATGTTGATGATCTTGCCTTCCTTCTGCGTGTAGCTCTGAGAGTAGATCCAGTTGCCGCTCGAGGTAGTGCCGTCCGCCTGCAGGTGTACAAAGGAAGCGCAGAGATCGCCCTTTTTGCCGAGGAGTTTCGGCGGCGTCGCAGTCTTGTCGTACACGTCTTCGAGGTAGTAGCCGTTGATCTCTTTGGCCACATTATGGATATTGACTTCCTTAACCTTACCGTTGGCATTCTTTTCCCCATAGTTCCAGGTCAATTTCACGATGGGCTCGGGGAACTTGCCGCCCTGCTTTTGGTAAAGACTCTTTACCCGGAAATAAAGCTCGTTCATGATGTCCGAGTCGGGCTTCGACTGACCGATCGGCTCGATTGCTTTGTACCGCCACTGCGCCCACCTCCCAGAGTTAGACAGGCTTCCTTCCTTTTCCACAGACGAGCAGACCGGTAGGAAGAACACCTCGGTTTGAATATCCTTCGGGTTCATGCCCGGACCTCTCCAGAAGGACGCGGTCTCATTGTCGAAGAGGTTCACGGTCACCATCCACTTTAGCTTTCCGAGTGCCTCCCGAACATACTTGGCCGCCGGCGTCGAACAGGCAGGATTCTGGCCCCAAGCGAAGAACCCCTCGGTCTTGCCCTGCCACATCTTATAGAACAGGTTAAGCCATGATGCGTTCATGCCTTCATCTAGCTTCGGGAGATAGGCGTAGCCGAAGTCGTTCTCCTTCGTGGCGCTGGATCCATAGATGGCCTTGAGATAGCTCGTGATGTACTTTCCTCGATTGGACCACCAGTTCACGCTCTTCGGATCCTTGGTCTTGGGCGTGTATTTCTCGATATAAGCCGGCAGGGAAGCAAGAGACGCTGTCGGTGTTGGAAGATAGCCGGGGAGGATGTGAAACAGAAGCCCATGGTCCGTCGAACCCTGAACGTTACTTTCTCCACGAAGAGCGTTGATGCCGCCACCTGCCATGCCCATGTTGCCGAGAAGGAGCTGGATGATACACATGGCGCGGATGTTCTGGGTACCGATGGTGTGCTGGGTCCAGCCCATGGCGTAGAGCTCAGTACCTACCTTATTCGGCTTGCCCGTAGAGGCGAAGAGCCTGTAGACCTCTTCGAGCTTCTCCTTGGGTGTGCCGGTGATGCCCGAAACCTTGTTAATGGTATACCGTGCGTAGTTTTTTTTCAGGAGTTGGAACACGCAGTTCGAGTCCTTCAAACTGGGGTCTTTCTTCGGGACCCCTTTTTCATCCATCTGGAATGACCAGGTTTTCTTATCGTATTTCCTTGTCTTTACGTCATAGCCCGAGAAAAGGCCATCGAGTTCGCTCGGCCCCTTGAAATCAGGGTTCACGAGGAACGATGCATTGGTATAGTCCAATACATAGTCTTTGAAGTATAGGTTGTTATCGAGTATGTACTTGATCATGCCGCCCAGGAACGCGATGTCGGAACCCGAGCGCATTGGCGCGTAGACGTCCGCCTTGGCAGCAGTTTGTGTGAACCGGGGGTCCACGACGATGAGCTTGGCTCCTCGCTCTTTGGCCCTCATGATCCATTTCATTGAGACAGGGTGGTTGGAAGCGGGATTGCTCCCCATGACGAGAACAACATCTGCATTGCGAATATCTATCCAGTGATTAGTCATTGCACCGCGTCCGAACGACTCTCCCAGAGCCGCTACAGTAGCGGAGTGTCAAATGCGCGCCTGGTGTTCTATATATACCAGGCCCCAGGACCTCATCATTTTTTGGAGCATGTAGCACTCTTCGTTGTCCAGGGCGGCGCTCCCCACGTGGGCGATGCTGTCGGTCCTGTTCACGACAAAATCTTTCTCAACATCTTTTTCCGTGCCGTCGGCTGCCTTTTCTTTTACCTTGGATTTGGACGTGATCTTGAAGGTCTTGTCTCGGGTGTCTTTCACTCTTTTTGCGATCTCGTCGAGTGCCCAGTCCCATTCAACTTCTTTCCATTCCGATGCACCTGCGGCGCGGTATAGCGGCTTGAGCACCCGCTTCTCGTTGTTGATGACCTCATACAGCGACGCGCCTTTGGAGCAGAGCGTGCCTTCGCTGATTGGATGGTCCGGGTCGCCTTCAGTATTCACAACCTTTCCGTCCTTCGTGTGGACAATGAGACCGCAACCCACGGAGCAGTACGGGCAGACCGTATAGGTCTGCTTGGCGTCCTTGATCCTAAGTCCCTGTGCGTAAGCCTTGGCGGGATCAAGGTTGATGCCGAGAGAGCCGAGAACCACAGAACTGCCGGAAATCTTAAGAAAGTCTCTTCTCGATACAGCCATAGGAATCCTCCTTTTTTTTAAATTTTATGTGGAGACTAAGTGTTTTAGACCTCTCCCTGTTTGGAAAGGGTCATGTAATCGATCGGATTTTGTACTGCACGAATATTGTTCATCAAAGAAATGAAATGTTCTATGAAGGGAATTAATACTACAATTACTTTCTTAATATAGCAGAAATAATCCTGATTGTCGAGAAAGGTGCAATTTTATTTCATACTTTATGCGTATTTATTAGCTTAGTAATTATAACAACCACAAGATTGCCAAAACGGACAGCAATAGAGCGAAACAGCATTTTGACATTCTATCCGGCATCTGTTATTCTGCTCCTAACCTCAGACGCACATCCTTTTTTAATATTATTTATTATTGAAAACGTTATAATAATATGATAAATATGTAGTCCCGTTTACTGAAAGGAGACATGCCACGTGCGCTACAGGTACATTGCCTACAAATATACACGAAGGGCGCGCCAGGACACTACGTTCCAGAATATGTGGGAATCATTCGGCTCATGGCCGATGATGGCGGCAATTGTCTGGCGCCCACCTACCGATGTCTATGAAACTCCCGATGAGATCATGGTTGTAATTGAGCTTGCCGGTGTTGCTGAAGATGCCATGACGGTCTCCCTCTTCAGCGACCTTCTGGTGGTTGAAGGAAGGAGAGAACAGCCTGTGCTTGCTGACATGAACGCCTGTCAACAGTTAGGCATCAAATATGGAGATTTCAGGTCAGAAATCCAATTATCCGGCCCCGTTGAAAAAGACAATGTAACTGCCGAATATAAAAACGGCTTGCTCAAGATCATCCTCAAAAAGCTTAATTAATGCTCATACATGGCAAACAATTCTAAATATTTAAATCTTTTAACAAGACTATTTAAAAAACAAACCGGGAGCACATCCATGGAAACAGTTGATGTAGATACAGATAAGGAAAAAATACCACCGGTGCCCGCGGAACTGCCGTTGTTACCACTGAAAGATACGGTCGTATATCCGCTAACGGTGTATCCGCTGGTAATTGGCAAGGAAAAATCCATCAAGCTCATTAACGATGTGACAATGGGTGACAAGATCCTGGGACTGACAGCCCAGAAAAAGGTCGATATCGATGTCTCCGGACTCAAGGACATCAATCTTGTCGGTACCATGGCGAGGATACTGCAGATGGTGAAAGTCCCGGACGGAACGCTCCGGGTACTCGTTCAGGGAATCGAGCGTATTAGCATCGCCGAGTTTGTGCAGACCGAACCCTATATCAGGGCGAGGGTCAAGGCCCTGCCGGATACTAGCGAGAAGTCTGTGGAACTCGAGGCGCTCATGCGGGGGGCGTCCGAGGTCTTCCAGAAGATGGTGTCACTCACGCCGAACATGCCGGAAGAGCTTTCCGCCGCCGCTCTCAACATCGAAGACCCGCGCCAGCTTGCGTACCTCATCGCGACGAACATCCGCCTCGATCTGGCACAGCGTCAGGAATTACTCGAAACCAACTCTGTCCATGAAAAACTTGCCAAGATCATGCAGTTCATGAACCGCGAGGTAGAAGTACTCGAGCTCGGCAGGAAAATTCAGGGACAGGCGCGCGACCAAATGCAGAAGGCCGAACGGGAATATCTGCTCAGGCAGCAGCTTTCGGCCATTCGCAAGGAACTCGGCGAGGAAACCGACGAGGGATCAGAGATTAAAAACCTGCGCGAAAGGATCGAGCAGACCAAGTTGCCGCCTGAGGCCGAGAAGGAGGCCAAGCGAGAACTCGGGCGTATGGAGAAGCTCTCTGCCGCATCGCCTGAATATTCGGTCATCCGGACCTACCTCGAATGGATGACGAGCCTCCCGTGGAATAAAACGTCGGCAACAGCCATCGATATCGCGAACGCCAAGATCACGCTCGACGAAGACCACTACGACCTTGAAAAGGTAAAGAACCGCATTCTGGAATATTTGTCCGTCAAAAAACTCGGAGAAGAACGCGGCGCTCAGGAGGGAATAAAGACGCGCGAGCCCATCCTGTGCTTTGTCGGCCCCCCCGGAGTGGGCAAGACATCGCTGGGACAGTCCATTGCCCGGGCTCTGGGCAGGAAGTTCATGCGTCAGTCATTCGGCGGACTGCACGACGAAGCCGAAATCCGCGGTCACCGGAGAACCTATATCGGAGCCATGCCGGGCCGCATCATTCAGGCGCTCAAGCGTGTAGAGACGAGGGACCCGGTCATCATGCTCGATGAGGTGGACAAGATCGGCGCGGACTGGCGCGGCGACCCGTCTTCCGCACTCCTCGAGGTGCTGGATCCCGAGCAGAACAAGGACTTCCGGGACAACTATCTCGATGTGCCCTTCGATCTCTCAAAGGTCATGTTCATTACCACGGCGAACCAGCTCGAAACCATACCGCCGCCGCTCCTCGACCGCATGGAAGTGCTTCTATTGCCGGGTTACACCGAGCACGAGAAGCTGAACATCGCCCAAAAGTACCTCATACCCAAAGAGATCAAGGCGAACGCACTTAGAACTGAGGAGATCGTAATCCAGGAAGACACTCTCAAAGGCATTATCAAGGATTACACGCGCGAAGCTGGCGTCAGGAACCTTGAACGCGAGATCGCGAACGTCTGCCGCAAGGTGGCAAAATCCATCGCTGAAGGAAAAGCGACACCCATTACAGTAAGGGCTGAGGACCTGCACGATTACCTGGGTAATCCCAAATTTTTCGCAGAAACGGCCATCATGATCGACCGACCGGGCGTTGTGACGGGACTGGCTTGGACGCCGACGGGAGGTGACATTCTCTTCGTTGAGGCAACAAAGATGCCGGGGAACAAGCAGCTGACGCTCACCGGACAACTCGGCGACGTAATGAAAGAATCGGCACAGGCCGCGCTTTCGTATGTCCGGTCGCAGGCAGAAGCCTTAGGGATTAACAAGGATTTCTTCGAGAAGACCGACATCCACATCCACGTGCCGGCAGGGGCGATTCCCAAGGACGGACCGTCGGCAGGCGTCACTATGACCACTGCCATCGTCTCCATGCTGACGGGGAAGCTTGCCAAGCACGACTTGGCAATGACGGGAGAGATCACGCTCCGCGGTAAGGTTATGCCGATTGGAGGGGTTAAGGAGAAGGTGCTCGCAGCAAAACGGGCGGGGATAAAGACCGTGATCCTGCCGGAAAAAAACAGGAACGACCTTGAGGACGTACCCGAGGATTTGCGCAAGGAGATGAGCTTTATCTTCGTCGATACTATTGACCAGGTGATCAAGAACGCACTTAAAGAAAACCACGATGCAGGCACATGAGAGATCCAATAGGTTGCCGCCATGGTTTAAGGTCCGTCTAACGACCAGCGACCAATTTACGCAGGTAAACAGCCTGATCAGGGCCAACAGGCTCCACACCGTGTGCAGAAGCGCCGCCTGTCCGAACCAGACAGAGTGCTGGAATGCTGGAACAGCCACATTCATGATCCTCGGGAATGTCTGCACCAGGGGGTGCAGGTTTTGCAATGTCCCGAAGGGGAGGCCGGAGGGGCTTGATACGGAAGAACCTGCCCGTGTAGCCGAAGCTGTCAAGGCCCTTAAACTTAAGTACGCCGTGATCACCTCAGTTACGCGGGACGACCTCGAAGACGGAGGCGCTGGGATCTTCGCGGAGACTGTCAGAGCAATACGGGCCAAATCGCTCGACTGTCAGGTCGAAGTCCTGATCCCGGACTTTCAAGGGGCTGAGGCATCTCTTCTGACCGTTCTCGACTCACACCCGGATGTCCTAAACCACAATATTGAGACTGTTCCATCTCTTTATACGAAGGCAAGGCCGCATGCTGACTATCTTCGTTCCCTTGAGGTGTTGGCACGGTCCGCAAAATACGGTGCTATAACGAAAACAGGGCTCATGCTCGGGCTGGGAGAGAGTATGGATGAGGTTCGCAAGGTGATGGGGGACCTCCGAAGCGTAGGATGCTCCATCTTGACGCTTGGCCAGTACCTCCAGCCGTCCAGAAAACATCTTTCCGTAGAAAAATACTATTGGCCCGATGAATTCACAATGCTCAGAGATGAAGCCATAGCCATGGGATTCCAGCGCGTAGCTGCTGGACCACGCGTCAGGAGTTCGTATCATGCGGAGAGATATGGGAAAAACCATGATCGAATGAAAAAGGCTCTGTAGCAGTTTTAGAATCCACTTTAACCCGGTCTATAACAATATCCAACGAGTGTTCCCTATGAGAATATCTGTAATCGTTCCTACCTATAACCGACCTAAGGCCCTCAAACTCTGCCTGTTAAGCCTTGCATTGCAGAGTATTATGCCATATGAGATTTTGATAGCTGACGACGGTAGTACTGCAGAAACGCGCGCCACGGTTCTCGAAATGCAGGAGAAACTCAAGCATGCATTCCCGGTCAAGCATATCTGGCACGAGGACATCGGCTTCAGAAAGCCTAAAATATTGAATGAAACGGTACGCCAGTCTAGCGGAGACTATTTGATTTTCATTGACGGAGACTGCATGGCACACAGGCATTTTATCCGGTCTCACGTTGAAAACAGTAGCCCTGAAGCTATCCTGAGCGGCAAACGCGTCGAGATTGGGAAGGAACTGACCATGCTGCTCCTCGATCGCGGCACAATCTTAAACTCATTTAACCTGAGATTACTCTGGGATGCCGCCATGAGCAGATCCCGCAAAGTGGAAGAAGCGGTTATGATCAGGAACCGGTATTTGAGGCACATGACACATCGGGACAGAATCACGGATGACGGCATTTGGGGCTGCAACTTCAGCCTCTATAAAAACCTTTTTATCGCAGTCAACGGATGCGATGAGGATTTTTTGGACGGTTCCATTGAGGACAACGACCTGGGCATCCGTGTGCTCAATCAGGGTAAACAGGTCCGGTCGGTACGGGGACTCGCCATCATATTCCATCTCTGGCATGATTCATCGTGGAGTTTCGAGAACGACAAATACCAGCATAATCTTTCCATACTCAAGAGACGGATTGCCAATAAAGAACCGGTCTGCAAAAATGGAATCAGAAAGCTCTGAAAAAAAACGGATGCATAGGCGGGGATGGGGAGGACAATATTGCGGTCAGAGAAGAAGAAATCAATAACTGCAGTTTATACTTATTATTTATTTGACATAATATACATTATCAGACATTTATAATATTTAACAAAATGGTTTATGTTTAAGCATTTAATATATTGTAATTATGGATATTTATAATTGAAACTATGCTTGTTGCTGGTCTCAATAATAATATATCTACTCTGGCATAAATTAGAATTTAAGACTAATCATCCCCACAAGTCTGTTTGAATTTTCATATCCTGTTAACGTTTTATGCAGGAATTGAGTGCCCAGCGAGAGATTGAATCTTTCACTCACCAGTCTCAGTCCCCATGTAATTGCAGAATAATCTCCATCTTCCTCGGTCTTTTTGTTTTTACCACTCACCATCGTATACTCAATAAACATCTGAAGGTTCCGGTATTTGCTAATAGGAAAAAGTATGCCAGCATTCATAATGCCGTATATGTCTTTGTACTGGTCTTCTGATAGATCATGTACCATCATCTGTGCGTCAGCGTATACTCCCAAGACATGAGTGCCCCAATCTATTTCGCTGCCGGCAGCAAACCCAAACCGTACACCCCAGTTATTCACCTCGTTTTGAACAATATCTTTATCACCCGTTGGTGCAATAAACGTCGTTATCAAGGCCACCGCCGGGACCGCAGAATATTCTTTCTGTGGCCAGAAATTCCATTTATATGATACTTCCGTATTACCTGCTCCTCGGGTCTTATTTCCACTAATGTCTGTCGTTTGGAAGTATGATCCTTTCAGCGCGACTTCCATGTTCCGCGCGATACCTGTTGTAATTGTAACCACGGGAAGTTCGGTAATCGTATACTTGGGTATGGTGCTATTTTCTGACAGGACGGATACTCCAACTTCAACTGTTCTGGTCGGGAGAGTAAATGGCATCGTGGTGAACAGAAGTCCGGTAAGACCTGCTGTATTAACTGGCCGGTTTATCATTTCGAGGTCTTCGGCAAAAACCAAGGCTGGGAAAGCAGCAGAAATCATTATACCTAAAAGGAACGCGGTCACTATGAAAAAGTTGCTTAGTCTGTCTTTATGGGGATCACAATGCGGCTTGTACATTACTTCTGCCCTATCTTCGGTTCCGTGCCGGCAAGCAACCGCTTGATGTTTTCCCGGTGCCTGTAGTAGATCATACCGAACACGAAGAGCGAGAGAAGACCGAGAGGTCTTGATCCAGCGTAAGTGTTGAACGCAATTATAGGGAACAAAGCAAAGGCAACGAGTGCGGAAAGAGATGAATAGCGCCAGATACGCGCGACGGCAAGCCAGATAAGTAGGCAGGCAACCCCAATCCAGGTCGCTACGGCGAGAACAACGCCAAAACTCGTTGCCACCCCTTTGCCGCCCTTGAAGGCAAGATAGATGGGGTAATTATGCCCTAAAATAGCCGCGGCTCCGCTCAGGGCGGTGACGGCATCGTCGTGATATATGAACTTCACGGCAAGAACAGGCATGAACCCCTTCAAACAGTCTGCGAGCAACGTCATGACGGCTGCTTTCTTTCCTGCTGCACGCAATACATTCGTGGCCCCGATATTGCCGCTCCCAACCGAGCGAACGTCGATGTTTGAAAAAATCTTGCCGAAGAAGAGTCCGAAGGGCACTGCACCAATGAGGTAGGAAAGGAGGACGGCTAGTATGGTAAATAGAGCATTCATAGGCTCGATAATTCTTTAGTTTTTTTGGCTTGTTTAGTTTGGTCGCTTTGTTTAGTTAATTTTATACCTTACATAAACCGAACTAAAGATCGAGTTTGTTCCAGTAAGACCGGAAATACTGTAT
>DATJZV010000004.1:0-5205 GCA_035498715.1 Nitrospirota bacterium | reverse complement strand
GTCCTTGGCCTCTCGATTCCCCCGGCAAATTATCAGAATGCGAAGGTAGGCGCTCATTCCGATATCATTACCGTTACGGTTACGTATTAGCATGCCGTAAGGAAAGGCAGCGGCAGCACTCAGGGGTAAAAAGTCATTGGAGTCAGGAAGGTGCCCTCGGCTTTTGCCGGCGGCACCTTTCGGATTCAGATCAGACGGTGAGAGGAGGCAATGCATGAAAAATATTCTCTTGACCGCCGTTATAATCATGATGATCACCGTCGTTGCTAGCAGTGCTTCGGCAACACCTCCGTCGGGATTCGCTTCCACAGCCATCGTGGTGAACGCTCAGATAGCAGCTGTGTGCCAGGAAGCCTCGCATGGCTCTTTTCCCAATCCGATTACCATCGATGCGCTGGCGGGCTCCGATCAGACATTTTCACCGACTGTCGATGAGACCGTGAGATGCTCTAACGGCACGGTCTTCTCGGTTAAAGTATCCAGCGCCAACGGCACCGCCGTTGGCCAGGCCTGCACGTCGAGCGGTGTAAGCACCATGGCCCTTAGATCCGCGGGAACGCCGGGAGACACGATTGCATACACCTTTATGTGCGCAGACAACACCGACGGCACTGGCCATTTTACGGGAGCAGGACACACTACCGCGAAGACTCTCGGAATCAGCATAAAGATCCTGGCTGCCAATGCCCAGGCCGCACTTGCACATGCCGACTATTCGGACACGGTGACGCTTACGCTCTCTTATTAGTATAAGACGAGAGCCGACGACCCGTAGACTGGTCAAGGTAGCCTTACAGCCTTCAGTGATGGAAAATATTCAAGATGACCGATGCCAAATTATATGTGTAGTCGAAACAATTCATGGTTTCTGATTGTAAGATGACACGGCGGCATAAACGGCGCGGTATGGCCGTCTGACAGCTCAAATCGCGAATACGCCTGGCTGTTATCACGATGGAAACGTGCAATCATCCACCTCTTTTTTGCGTGAACATGTAATCGATATAGCCAACGATCTGATTCTTCGCCTCTTCGGAAACCTGTCGAAACTTTCTTACCATCTGTATCTCCACTGGACTCATGATCTTCGCAAGATAATCGCACTGCTCCTGGGAAAGCGGAAATATCCGCTTGCCGTGTTTAAGTTTCGATTGTGCGGGCGAAAGGAAGTAACCTTTAACCTCTACAGGAACTTTCTCCTGGTGCGCAGCCAGGATCAATGTCGGCGCGTCAAGGCCTAATCTTTTCGCTATGATGCTGAGGGTCCTGTCTTTCGGGATATGTTCCCCATTCATAGTGACTCGCAGGATCTCCGGACTGATCCCGAGAGCCTTCGATGCGTCCTTCAGGTTCCGGAAACCCTCTTTTTCGACTGCCTGCCTGATTATGTCGGATAGCTTCATTGCTCTCCCTTCTTACCGGTTTCTAAACGATATCCACGGTGCTACTCAATACATCATCGGTGCGGGTTGCTGGAAGGAGTAAACGGCGGATCTTAATCCATTCATTTGCATCTTTCATATTTGTCATTCGATCGTTTGCAACTGTCCCTTCAGCAGAGGCGATCATACGATCCCCGGCAAAAAGGCATCGCCTGAGAACACCGATTGGTTTGGGTTTTAATGTGTTCACGAACATGCCTTGCTCGGAAAACGCGGTATAAAGTCTTCAATCACGGAATTTGCAGCAGTCTTTTCGTCTCCCACCATGACGTTCAGTCGGGTCTGGAGCCGGATGAATTGGCGGGGCTGTTCACTTTCTGCTTAATGGAGCGGGGTTCCTGATCTTTGCAGGCATTGTTTTGATTATAGCACCTTCCAACCTTATTTACTTCCTAAAACATTCTCAATGTTCGCAACACCTATCCGTTTTGGCTCCAGCTTTCCCAGATACGACGTAACGTTAGCCAAGCCAGTCTTGTTAACAGGCTCCTGCAGATACAACAGGAGCGGAACATTTTAGGACGTCGGCTTCGCGACAATCTGCTCCACCATCGCCGCTCCCTTCACAGCGGAATAACGGAAACGGAGAAGGCCCGTGCGCAGGTGCGGGGCTGCGCTTCAGTGGTAAGGATAACCGGGAGTCCAGAGCGATCTGCTGTCTTACCCTGACTGGGATAACGATCATGCCGCCCGTCGGATTTATAATAACTTCTCCGCCCATGACAGTGACGACCGCTTCTCGGAAGAGAAAATCGCTTGACTTGACGGTGAGAACACATTCGGCCGGATCGTTAGTCCAGATCTCGAAGAGCGAGGCACCGCCCACTTCAACGTAACCCCACTAAACTTCGGCCCCTGTTCCTACGAGCGTCGCCGGCTGTTGTAGGAGTCTTCTGTTGCGCTCGTATTGGGACTACGGCTTCCATCTTTGATTTGTTAATGCTTTGTTAGAAGCGACTGACTTTGCGTACACATAACGACTAGCTCGCACATCGCGAAGCGGTCGGCGTGGAGTGCTTTGTGGGCCGTTACTTGAGAGACGCGTTATAGCCTCTGTTTTTAGGCAATGTAAGAAAAGTCAGAAGGGGATGGCGTTGCTCCAGATGCCGGCGCTTTCGCGGTTGCCTCTTCTCATCGGGCTGCGAGATTTGAATATTTTAACCTGAGCTTTTTTATTTCCGCAGCGTGCGCTCTGGTCTCATCCTTCAAACGTTTTAGAATGTCTTGAAACTCCGGGGAATCTGCACTGAAGTGATCAAGGAGGTTCCGCTCTAGGAGCGATTCCTCCATGCTAAGGCTCAAAGATAGCGCCATTAGGAGCGTCAGCTTGTCCGCTTTAGCATCATCCAAGATTTTTTGGGCGTAGGTCAGGAAGGTTTTGATCGCTTCAGTACGTGTATTGTTTTCATGGAACAGGACTTCTCCCCGTTCAACCTTATCCTTAAAGTACTCAATCCACTGAGCGTGTTTTAATTCCTCCGCGTGATGATTATTAAAAAAAGCGCCCTCGATGGGGAACCTGTCCGCGAGAGTGCTATACAGCTCGGCGAGCTTAAGCTCTATGGAAATAAAAAACGATAACATCAATTCTTGATATCCTTTTACGATGAGTTTTCTTGCCGCTCGTTAGAACCTGACGAAATAGGCCCCTTATGGCTGCGGTATGGTGACCATTGCTTTGTCAATGACCATAACTTTTTATTGATGCTGATCAAATATCTCTTCAAACAAAGGTGCGGTATCTCTGCACGCATACTTACATATATTAAAGCTTTACTACAGGTATCTGCAAATCTCGAGAAAAGAGATGTGTAAGTTCCACGGGAAAGGCATCATATTAAATCAGTAAGATAGTCAAGTTCTAAGTCTTACAATGCTCCTATGGTCCTAATATCAAACCATCGGTTGCGCCAGAGGTCATGACCTAGTTTGCTTCCTACAGTTGCCGGCACTCGAATGATCAAATGGTCGCTTCCCACTCCAGATCGCCTGTCATTTCCCACTGCACATAATTTCTGATCTGTAGCTGAATATGTTGGGGTACACCTATAAAACGCAGGCCCATTCCTGGTTCAGTTTCTAACTGGGTCTCGATCGGAGATGTGCGGACAACCTCACCGGTCACCTCTAGTTTCTCCGTGCTGTGCGGGAGAGAGAACTGAAGGTGCAGTACAGTCTTCTCAGGGAGAGGTTCGTGAGTGCGTAGGTACATTCCTCCTTCAGAGAGATTGATGCAGGTCATGACTTTTTCGGGGATTCCTTCCGCAATCTCCACACGGAAGCGGGTGGAAATGCGCGGAGTAATTCTCTGCTGGCCGCTTAGCTGTGCGAGTACTCCGTATGCCATTGCAAGATCGATAGGTTTTGTAACAACTGCTGAGCATCCCATCGAAATGATCGACTTAGTATAAGACGAACGCTCGTTCATAATGAAAGCGACCACTGGCAGGTGTCGGACCGACTCGTCGGTCCTCAAGAGAGAAATCGAAGTAAACATCTCCTTTTCTGGCAAGTCGCCATCAAAGAGTATAAAAGAGAAGGAATGATTTTTTGCCAGGTGAATGCCCTTTTCCACTGTCCTGACAACGAACGGATTATACCAAATACGGTTGAGCAAAATCCCCAGGAACATCTGACCCGCTGCAGTGTGGCAGATTACTAAGACATTTTTTTTCTCAGACATTCATCACCTCACAGAATTTTCCACATATATCGACGATGTCTCACGGCAGAAGGCCTGTTCCGAGATTGAACGAATATCACCAAAATACTAGGCACATATCAGTAGCCATTTAAGCCTTTCCGCATGTTCCGTAAAGTGATAGATGGTACTCTAACGGCATAGTGTTAAGCAGACTCTCGTTCTCAGAGTGAATAGCGGAGTAGGGATTGCCTTCATCGAGGACAGGCGTGCCGGCGGGCGATACGACATACGAGCAAAGGATGTCTACATCTCCATTACTAATCAATAATAGGGTCGATCGTGAAAAAGTGCTGATTTCAGCGTGCATATGATTACGAATGATATGCTATTTAACTCCTATTCGTGGAATAGCTAATAAAAGGTTATGACAAAGTATCGATTGATTCTTGGACATTATCCCAAATATATGACATGTTGTAGCAATACTTCCCAAATTTAGGCTTAATGTGTGTTTGCCGCAATAATGATCGGCCAGTTGTAAGTGCCTGGCTGGGCGTTTTTGGCCAAGTTAAAGCGGTAGCTGATATCCAGCACCGTCCCGCCACGGACAAAAGGCAGAGGTACCCATCCTCCGTATAACGGTATCTGGACTTCTTTTCCACCTACTCTCACGCTGACTCCACGGAAAACGCTATCGGCCCCGTCCATGACTTCGAAGGCTAGCAGGTAGCCGGCTGGATCATTCGATTTAACGCTCACACGGGAGGCGAGGGGAACGTCCACATAGCCTCGACGGATATCGCTGTTTGTAACGACCAGCTCATGGGCCTGTGAGATGACGTCGATTCGCGTCCGCGCAAGGACACGCGCGCTAATCTGGATTGTCGTGCTGAGCCCGGGGCCACCCGCATGTGCTTTCGGAACAACGCCAATAATGTTCGACATGGACAGTGCGGCAACAAGTGCGGCGGTTACAAGTTTTTGCTGGAGCATCAGACCGTGGTGGATCTGATCGGGCTCCGCATAGCCCGCCTCGACCAGGAGTTCGCCGATTTTCTTTTTGGAGAGCTTCTGGCGTTTAAGGACGTCTGCGAGTTGTTCCCGGCTGATCTGCCCTGT
>DATJZV010000003.1:0-10775 GCA_035498715.1 Nitrospirota bacterium | reverse complement strand
CTCGAAAACACTATTCTTTCGTGCCACTAACGACTGGATCCAAACCGACCACGTGGACGGCTTCATTTATGATTACGCTTTCAACATTGCCCATCCGTTGAGTCCCAAGAAGGCGCTGGAATACGAGTGGGTCAACATATTTCAGACCCAACCGGTTAACGCGCTGACGGAGGTCGATCTCCGCATCCGCTATCGCCAGCAAATCTGGCGTAGATGGCTCTTTTTTGAAGTGACACCCCAGTACAGGTTCCCGCGGGACCGGGGCTTTGAGCCGACACCCGGCATCCTGTTTAGACTTGAGGCAATGTTCGGACATTTTTGATAGGGGGAGACCACGGAATACGCCCTGCGATGATCGTCTGAGGGGGCGAAGCAATTTAGGCCCGCTCAGGGGATGGTCTATTTATTATTCTGAGAAATATTCCAGATATCTGCAGCCGGTCGGATCAGGTTTTGACCGCTTGTTCTTCTCCAGGCGCTTTTCATAAAGCTTGACGGCATCGTCAATATCCCTGGTCCCTTCCACCAGCAGAAACCGCGTATATCCTTCGCCGCCTGATGGGTTGATATTCCGGAAGCGTTCCTTGAGCGTCAGAAAATAGCAATAGTAAAACAGGTCCTCGCCGGCCTGGTATCCCCGGTCAGTGATGCATTCGCGCGTCTTTTTGAGGAAAAAGAGCTTTTCTGAAGGCTCCAGTTCACGCAGGAATTTTTCTTTCAGTGCTTTTAACACGATGATACGCTTCTCTTAGGATTTTCTATCGGTCTTGGCGAAGAATCCGGTGAGTTTCTTCTCTACGTTGTCGCTTTCGCAGTGCGGACATATGACCCTCGGATTTGCTTCCAATTCCTTAAGCGAGAGGAAGATCATGAAATCCTTCTTGCAGTCTTTGCAGACATATTCATAGGAAGGCATAATACCACCTCCGCCGTCAAGGCACGCTAGACTGATGAGCTGACACTAATATTCTTATCATAGCTAATTATAGCGTGGAAAACCTACTTTAGATGCCGCGATTTCAGGAAAATGAAACATGATACTTAAGGCCTTATGAAATTCTGCTAAAATAAGTTTATGATAGCAGCAATATCCGTGCTATATGAGAAATGCATCGAACTTTATTCCCGCCGTCACTTGATTCACTACAGGGATTGAGCCTTTCGTGACAAGCTGTTGCGGCTGGCTGAAAGGCTTGCTTCGGGGACATGATCGAATTTCTCCCATCTGCACGGTGGAGACGCTATGACTGCGATACATTTTGAGAGCATTGCATCAACATTTACGATCCGGAACCCGCAGAAGGACTTCCGGGAGGACGTTTTTCAGGTCGAGGTACGGAGGGACCCCTTGCTTGGTGATACGAGCGTTTATAACCCTTTCCTCAAGGATAAAGCCAAAGCATTTTTCAGCGACAGCGACCCGGCACTTATTGAGCGGCTGGCGGAAGAGAGCGCGAAGACATGCATTTTCTGTGCTGACCGGGTCGAGAAAAGCACGCCTCAATATCCTCCGGAACTTGTGCCCGGTGGCAGGATCCGGAGGGGTGAAGCCCTTCTGTTCCCAAACCTCTTCGCCATCGGAAAGTACCACGCCGTGGTCTCGTTGAGCAATGCGCATTTCTTGAAGCTGTCGGAGTTCACCCCTGGCCTGCTTGAAAACGGCTTCCAGGCTGCGCGGGAGTTCCTGAAAGCGGTATATCGTTACGATCAATCCTCACTCTGCGTATCGGTCAATGTCAACTACCTGTTTCCCGCGGGAGCCAGCTTGGTTCATCCCCACCTCCAGATGCTGGTCACGCCCTTGGCTTATTCCTATCAAGCGCGCCTCATGCAAGCGTGCGGCATGTACTACCAGAACAAGGGTTCCGCGTACCATGCGGACCTTGTCGATGCAGAAAAGAAGGCCGCTTCGCGGTATATAGCGCAGACGGGACGATGGCATTGGATGACCGCCTTCTCCCCGCTGGGGAGCAACGAAGTTATGGCCGTGCAGGACAGCGAGAGTGATTTCGCGTTTCTTTCCGATGCCGACATCAGAGATCTCTCCCTTGGTATTTCAAAGGTTCTCGCTTTTTATGAAAACCTTGGACACCTGAGCTTCAATTATACCCTGTACGCGGCCCGACAGCCTTATACTGGGGAAGGACACCGGTGCATGCTGAAGATCATCAACCGGCAAAACCTCTATCCCAATTACCGGAACGACGATTATTTCCTGCAGAAGATGCTCCAGACGGAACTGATCATCAACCTGCCCGAAGAACTTGCGCAGAAATTACGGGCAATTTTTTAATGGCGCCTTCTGCGTGATCTGATGCGGGAATAGGCGGTTTACGTCTGATCCATGATATGCACTCCCTCGAAGAGGGGGAAAGCCAGTTGGGGAACTGGAGATACGCTGCGAGAAGGGCGGGCAGCATCACGGGAAAGTTCCGGACAATTGAGAAAAGACCCGAGGAGGAGCACAAACGAAATTGCAATCACCCGTCCGTTTTTTCGTTGAACACACAGCAGGCATTATCTTTTAACCAATGAAGATCGACTCATACTCATTTGGCAGCCTGGTCGTTGATGGTAAAATGTACGTCTCGGATGTCATCATTTACCCCGGTCGGGTGGACCCGTCCTGGTGGAGGAAGGAAGGGCATCGTCTTCAGATCGCTGATTTGGCCGATGTGCTCACCGCGAAACCCCAGATCCTTATCGTCGGCACGGGCTACTCCGGAATGATGGTCGTACCGAAGGAAACGGAAAACTTCATACGGTCACAGGGTATTGATATCCACGTTGCGACCACAGGAAGGGCCGTGGAACTGTTCAACGCGATGCAGGGCAAAAAGACCGTGATCGCCGCTCTTCATATCACCTGCTGAGGGCATATTCTGTCAGGGAGTCCGGAGAAGGGTCACGGAATTTCGCGGTTTGGACTGCATCTAGGCGATGTTTCTCGGACCCTATTCCACGGACAGTTCGCGCATCTGCAGGACGTTTGTCGCTTCGTACTTCGTACTACAGTCGCAAGAAAAAGCCAGTCAACAAAAATCCGCCGTACAAGGGCACGGTAAAGAAGAGGTGGTGCGCAATCAGGACAGGGTACCGTGCGCTATCATTGATCGAAACGGTTTGCACAGCAGAAACAAAATACCTTTGTTATTTGACATTGGACAGCCTTAGGATACAATAAGAGTATACTTGAGCGTAGGAGCACTTATGAAGCTGCATATCGTCATCGTTGGTGGAGGCTTTGGAGGGCTTGAGGCCGCTTTCTCGCTCAGGAACCTCCTGAGATCTCCCATCGAAATCACTCTGATCGACCGGCTCGGATATCACTCGTTCATTCCGTCCATCCATGAGATCATCGCCGGCAAAGTACGGCCGGAAGCGATCCGGATACCACTTGCGGTCGTGCTGAGACCTGCCGGCATCAATTTTATTCAGGACGAGGTCCTGTCCGTTGATCCGGGAAAACGGGAAGTCATTGCCCGGGAAAGCACCTTGCACTACGATTACCTGGTCCTGAGCAGCGGTGCGGAGAACAATTTCTACGGAGTGCCCGGGGTCGAGGAACTTTCGTATCGCTTTCGCACCCCGGGTGATGCCGAGCGTATCCGGGCCGACCTGGAGGCGCTTCTCGCTGACCCGGGCCGCCGATTTTCAATAGTCCTGGCAGGAGGCGGCACCGAAGGGGTCGAGGTAGCGGGAGAACTGATCGACGCGATCAAGGATCACGGCAGTGAGAACGACCTCGCGTCAGGGAGGATCTCGGTCGAGCTGGTTGAGAGCCGGGAACATCTTCTTCCCGGATCCCCCCTCAAAGCTCGGGAGTTCGTTGACGATTATCTGTCACAGAGAGGAGTAAAGCTGATTTTCGGCAGCGCCATTGCGGAGGCCAGGAAGGACAGGGTCATACTGGCAACGGGAAAGGAACGGGAGATGTCGATGCTGCTCTGGACAGGCGGTATTCAGCCGACAAGACTGATCAGGGAACTGCCGTTGCCAAAGGATCCAAACGGATGGCTCAAGGTCACGGATATGCTTTCCTCTCCAGACGATGAACGGGTCTACGGGATCGGTGATGCAATCACCATCTATAAGTCCGACAAGCCCGTGCTGATGCCGCGCCTGGCATATCTGGCGACGAATCAGGCACGCATCGCGAGCCTGAATATCTCGTCGAGCATCAGCGGCCGGGACCTCGTGCCGTATGAGCCGAAGCTTGAACCGCAACTGATCTCACTGGGGAGGGACATGGGGATCCTTGTGGACGGGGAGCGTTTCTTTTCCGGCTCCTGGGTCGTTACCCTGAAAAAAGCGATCGAGCGGAAGCACTTGATGACCTACCTCACCAAACCCGTCACGTCCGCGCTGGCAGCCAGGATACCGGGTTCCGGCTTCCTGCAGCGGCTCTGGTGGCGTCTGCCGATATGAGACGCGACAATGAATGTCCTACTTTCCCGTCACCGCGGTCTCAGCGGTTCTTTCCCTGCCGTCCCGTAAAAAGGTGACAGAAATCCTGTCGCCGGGATTCAGTGATTTCAGGATATCTGAAAAACCTTTCAGGCCCGTGACCTCACGGCCGTTTATAGCGACAATGACGTCTCCTTCCCTCAGACCCGCGGATTCAGCAGGAGAGCCGGGAGCAACGCCCGAGAGCCTGAATCCTTTTCCCTGGTATGCAAAATCAGGGACAGTCCCGAGGCTGACCTTTCGTTCTGACTTTGATGATTGCGCCGGAGCGCCAGCCTTGAGCGTCGATGACAAGGGTTCTACGCGGCTCGCAAGATACTCTAGCACTTCTTTTGTCACGGACGCGACCTTGACAAGCCCGGCGGGGTCGATCTTATCCGCGGTGTCCGTAGGCCGATGATAGTCGAGATGCGGCCCGGAGAAAAGCTGCACAGCGGGAACGCCTGCTTCCTGAAAGCTGTTCTGGTCGCTTGAATCAAGCTCTTCGGATACCGTCTCGATGTCGATGCCCGTCACGAAACCCGCCCCCCTCAAGATATGCACCCACTCTGCCGCAGAGCCAGCGCCAAGGACGAGCAGCTTCTTTTTCCCGAGCCTCCCAATGGTGTCGAGATTGACCATGCCGATACATTGTCTGACTGGATAACGCTTCTCGTGCTCCACGTAATACTTCGAGCCGAGCTTTCCTTCTTCCTCCCCGGTGAAGGCAACGAAGACAACGCTCCGGTCCGGATTCAAGCTTTCTTTGAGCACCCTGGCCATCTCCAGGAGCACTGCCACGCCGCTCGCGTTGTCGTCGGCGCCGGGATGGATCTTGCCTTTATCTTCCGATCTTCCCATGGACGTGCCGAGTCCCAAATGATCATAATGCGCTCCAATGACCACGCTCTCGCGGGCAAACTCGGGTTTCTTTCCAGGGATCACGGCGATCACGTTCTTCATGCCTGTTTTGCTGTGCGGCATATCCCACCTTTGATAATAACTTCCCTGATCGCCGCCGGGCATGAGCCCCCCCTGTTTGAACTTCTGGGCAATGAAATCGGCTGCCTTATCGATCCCAGGCGTGCCGATTTCCCTCCCCTTAAGTTCGTCGCCGGACAAATACTTCACAGTCTCCATCATCCGCCCTTCCGAGTATTCCGAAGGGACGGAAGCCAGAGCTTCGCGGGGGGCGAGCTTGCCTATCTCGACGTGGGCGAGAGCCCCTTTTTCCCCTGGCAGGAAGGCCGTCATGGGAGAATCAATGACAGGCCATCTCCCTTTGACAACGTTCGCCGGCTCTTCGCCTTCGAACGCAAGGTAGCTGTACTTGTGGTAATGGGGGAGCTTTCTCCCCAGGCCGGGGAGGGGATCTGCCCTGTCTGCGGCGATGAACATCAGGGCCCTGTCCTTATTCTCCGGATCCCGGGCCGTAAGCACGAAGGCGTGATTTCCCTTCAGGATCTCCGTCTTCCCGATCGTGACGTTCTGCTTCGTGAATGCTATGTCGTATCCCTTCCAGGCGGAGAATGTCTTTTCGAAAAAACGGTTCTCCCAGCCCAGGATCGTCACGGTCTGGTCAGTGGGAAGATTCTTAACCTCACTATCGAGCTTTACATTCACTTCATCAGGACCCGAATCAGCAAGCGTCTTCGCAAATGCTTCGTACGCCCTCAGCAACTCTTTTTCAGCCGATGCCGGAAGGAGTACCAGCATCTTTTTCGCGCCAAGGGCCAGCGAGATCGCGGGTGGTATCTCCTCCCGATCGAGCCTGCGGAAGACATCGAACTCAGGATCGATGTCGAGCCGCACCGGCCGGTACGGGACGGTGAGAGAAAGATCGAGCTTCCTGCCCTTCATTTCAGCGACGGTCTGGTAAGCGCGTTCCTTTCCTTCCATGGTCACCGCTACAGGGATATGGAGAAGATATATGTCTCCCGGCTGGACCTGCTCGAGACGAGCAGTGACCATATAGCCGTCGCCGCGTTTTACCGCCGTTGCGTCACCCAGCTTTAGCTTCGGTGCTCCGGTTTTCGTTATCCACTGCTCGAATTCCGGCTTGAGATTCTTTCCCGAGACCGCCTCAAAACTCCTTTCAAGATCAGTGAAGGTAGCGAAGTGGAATTTATTCTGCTTGTAGAAATCACGAATTGCAGCGACAAAGCTTTTGTCCCCCAGCTCGAGCCGGAGCATATGGAAAAACATGAGGGCTTTGCCGTACCCTACTGCTTCCGTTGCCGGGCTATGGCGCGAGGTGAAACGGGTGAGCGGGAAGTCCCTGCCGCCCAGAACGTAATCGGCGTATTTCTGGAGCGTGGTCAAACGATAGTCCGCTCCCGCGCCCTGCTGCTCCTTCATCAAATGGTCGGCGAGGTAGGCTGTGAGCCCCTCGGACCAATTGCCTTTCTCGTAAACAGGATACACGCTGTTGCCCCACCAGTTGTGAAGGATCTCGTGGGGGTAGGAAGTATTGATGATGAAAGGAAGCCGTAGGACCGTGGGGCCAAGGAGCGTGAACGACGGCATGCCGAGGCCCGTCTCCCAGAAGTTCTCGACAAGTGCGAACTTCGTGTACGGATAGGGGCCGATGAGCCTGTCATACATGGCGATATAACGGACCGTGGCGTCGAGGTATTTGTTCGCTAGCGCTTCGTCGGGGGTGCGCAGAAACACCATGGCCGTGAGCTTGCCCGATGTCTTCGCGTATTCAGTAAAACGGGAAGCGATAAGGTGGATCTCGTCCACGGGCTCTGGAGAATCCCACCGTACCGTGGGGGGCTCTTTTTTCTTTTCGGGGACCAAGCCGCTGCCTTCACTCACTGCGCTCCACCCCGCCGGAAGCTCGATGTCGAGCGTGAAGGTAACGAGCTTTGGTCCGAACTGAGGATACCAGACAGAGCTGCCCGCAAGATACACGCCGTCTTCGGAGATGCTGCCGGCTGTCTGGTCGAACCCTCGCGCCTGCTCTTTGCCTGTGGGTTCAACGGGGTGATAAATCGTTCCCGCGTAGCGGATCGAGAAGGTCTTCACGCCTGCCGGGAGCGTCACAACAAATGATTCCAGCGGCACCGGTCCCCGCTGGTCTTCTTCTTTTGCGATCCGCACGTGCGGATCAAGCGCAACGGGGTTCAGTCCCGCGTGAAGCATGAACCGTATGTCCCGCTGGTCAGCCGGAACGGTAATGGTGTCCGTTGCGGTCAGGCGATGTTCTGAAGGCCGAAGCGAGACGGTGAGGGCGTGGTGAATGAACTCCGCTGCCGGGACTGTGGCCGGGAATGTCAGGCCGAAAGTAATGCACAAAACGACCGGAAGGAGCAGCCTTAAACAGTCATTCCAGTTCCCGTGTATTATCATTCTCATCTACTCTTCCTGTTCCAGATCAAAATTTATCCTCAACTTAAAATGCTAATGTAATTATACCGTGGAATTATCGCACTATCAATGACGTTCGGGGCAGGAGTCGAAGAAGGGTATAATCTGTATCGTTCAAAAATCGTGTTGACAGTACCATCTGGAGCTTGCCCCGATGAATCGGAACCAAATCGTTTAACCGCCAGGGGGCCGAGATCGCGAAGATGATTAAAGACCTTTAAGGAAGTAAAGATTCCCTTCGCGTCCTTCGCGACTTTGCGGAAGATATTGCTGCTAGCGGGTAAACAGCCGACATTACTCCACCCAATCCGCGATAAAGATATCCGTCTCATGAGGTTTCTTCGGGTTGCGGTTCGAGGCCCAGACCAGCTTCTTCCCGTCAGGAGAGAACATGGGGAAACTGTCGAACACGTTATTATACGTGATCCGTTCAAGGCCCGTGCCGTCCAGGTTGATAAGGTAGAGTTCGAAATTGTGGCCGTACTGTTTGATGTCGTCGTGCCAGTCGTTCATATTGCTCGCAAAGATGATCCGTTTCCCATCCGGATGCCAGGAAGGCGCGAAATTAGTTGCCCCATTGTGCAATATCATTTTCTTATTTGAACCGTCCGCGTCCATGACCCAGAGGTCCAGGGGTACGGCTACGATATAATTCTTATCCATGCAGTCCCGCCACAGGGCTTTTTCGGCTTCCGTCTCTGGATACCAGGCGCGCCAGGCGATCTTCTTTCCGTCCGGAGAGAACCAGGGGCCGCCGTTGTATCCCGTTCGGTCCGTGAGCCGCCGCACGTTCGTGCCGTCGGCATTCATGATGTAGACGTCAAAATTCCCTTCACGCTGGGAGCCGAACACGATCTGTTTGCCGTCCGCAGAGACAACAGGCTCAGCGTCGTATTTCGGGTTATCGGTGATCCGTTTCAGCCCCGATCCGTCCGCGTTCGCTGTGAATATATCGTAGGGATAGAGCGGCCAGACGTAGCGCGCGCCCTTCGGTGTCTCGGGCCGCGACGGACAGTCTCCGGGGATGTGGCTCGTGGATGCGAAGATGATATTCTTATCGCCGGGGAAGAAAAAAGAGCATGTATGGGCACCGTGATCCGGGCTGACCATGCGTTTGTCCGATCCATCGATGTTCATGGTCCATATCTTGTCGCAGCCGTATCCGCCGTGGCTCGACTGGAAGATAAGCTTCTTGCCGTCCCAGGAAAAGTATGCTTCGCCATTATCGCCGTCGAAGGTGAGCTGGGTCACGTTCTTCATGTGACGGTCTGTGAAAACGCCCTCTGTAGCCCCGGCTGCAGGTTTTTTGCCGGCACAGCCGGCGAACAGGAGCATGCAGAATATAATTAAGGAGATTTTCTTCATGGCTGGTGATCCTCCATTCGGGCAAAGGCATTATGAACAGTAAGCACTGCTAGGGAACAATCTCCGCGGCATGATGTGCATCGCTGACTGGATTCGGCGTTTTCACTAACGGAGCAGACGCCGGATTGCTGTTTCCTGATGATATAACCGATTCAGGGAAAAAACAAGCGGATAAAGGCAGGTCATAGCGCAAACGGATTCACATCAGATGTATCTTCAAATACGCGTGCAGACCTCACTCCCATCGCACATTGATAGGGGGCATGCGCGTGAGCAAAAGGCATTGAAATTTCGGAAGTGAGAAACCCGTTGCGTCGACGCCCAGATCGAGCAATGAGAACGAGCGATACGGCAGGAAATACCGGGCGATCCCCATAGCCAAAACGTACCCGAGCAATGACAGCACGTCGCCGGGCAGAAGCCGTTTTAACACCTGTAATTCAGAGACTGGAGATATCCTATCTTGCCGGGATTGCCGTTTACTTATTCGATGGAAATAGCGCGGAACGGACAGCATCCAACAACGCCTTTGTGCTTATCCATGATGAACTGCTCATGGTTTATAAACCATGCCTTGTCATCACGGATCTCGAAAAACTGAGGGTAGAGTTCGGCACAGGCCCCGCAGCCCACGCACAAGCTGTAATCGATCGTCGGTAGCAAAAGTTTACCCTTTCTCCTGTTCAGGGGGGCATTATAACCCGAAACAGTCCTGCGTGCAACAGGAAGACGATGGCAAAAAAAAGAAGATGATATGACATTGCAACGCAAGCGATCTCATGACATCGTGCATGTCATTACAGGGGAGATACGACGATGGAACATCCTCGAACGTTCTTTGTCAATACGGGATCGCTGAGCTTTACCCGATGTTAGGAAATGGCTTTTTCGACAACCGGTGACGATTCAGGGTGAACCGTCCTGACGGTTCATTTTTTTGAAATCTTTACTTTCCAGACAGCCGGCCCCTGTTCGATATACTCCCATCCGAAAAGTCCTTGCCGTTCATGCAAGAAAGAATAGTAGAGTGGTTTCGGATCGTGGTCGTTAAGCAGAACAAAGTCGTCGCCGCTTCTCAAATCGTCAAAGGTCTTGAATATCAGCGGGTGTCGCTCCCTGGGTATGATTGTTGTGACATCCAGCTCTTTCATTGTGCACCTCCTGCTAGGGTTATGGTTCGCATGGATAATTGTGAGGCCATGGTTAATATTTTATTACAGACGGCTATGAATTGTTATGACCTGCATCATAACCTGGATTCTCCGAACAGAAATCATTCTTGTATTCACGGTGAGGGGACTGAAGGACATAAAAAAATACGGCTTGCCTATGATAAGCAGATGAGAAGTGGAGTTGAGTGATATAATTTTATTAAAAGATATGACAGGAAGAGCAGACATGGACCTTGAATTTGCCCATAGGATAAACGAAGAGATCGAGCGATACAGAAACGCTCTTCTCCATCATGCTAAACAATGCGAATGGGAAAGCTTCAAGTCGAAAGCGGGCGCGCTGTTCGATTATCTGGAGAAGATTGAGCTGTCAGAAATTCAGCGGAAATTTTTCAGAATGTTCAAAATCATACTCATCGT
>DATJZV010000002.1:0-5021 GCA_035498715.1 Nitrospirota bacterium | reverse complement strand
TGGTTGTTATGTTCACCGGCCATAATAGGGGGTTTTCGCGTTGGTGTTGTCTCGCTTTATGAAACACACGTTGAACTTAGACCATATCTATGGTTCTTCAAGAAACTTACGATCCCCTATGATGCCATGCATGTAACGGATACCCCCCGTGGAATGATGCTGACAAACGGCATAGTTCCAGAATGGCGGGAAAACCAATTCAACTTCTGGAGAGTGTTAAATTTGGAAAGCGTAAATATCTCTTCGATGAGTATGGCGCTGAGCAATCCGGATCGTTTGCCACAGGCATTCCAGATAATTCGTGATAGGGCATTCAAAATCAACAAGTCGTCGTAGTGTTCATTAATATCGGTAAAACGCAATAGATAAAAGAAATTGCTCAACCAAGCGGGGGCAGTTGACTTCGCCACTACCCCGCGGTCCCGTTAGGCAGAGAAAGATCAAATGCGACAACAAGGAAGACTTACTGAGTGGAACGATGATCGAGGATTCGGGTTCATAACGCCGCTTGATGGCGGACCAAGAGTCTTTGTACATATTAGTGAATTCCCCCGCGACAAGCATCGTCCGATGAAGCTGGATCTGGTCGCGTACGATGTCGATAAAGACGACCGAGGTCGACTGCGCGGAACACAAGTGCTGTACGTGGCACAAACTGGATCTGCAAGGACTACGCCGCGGAGCACTTCCACTGGTGGGCGGCAGCTTCCCATCACGCTTGCAGTCTCGGTGCTACTCGTGGGGATGTTCATTGCCGCCAGCTTTTACTTAGGGCCGAGCTTTGTTGGCAAGAACCGTACAGATTTAAGTGCTTCGCAATCCGCCGACCAATCAATCGCGAGCGCCGTTCAGCATCACGCGAGCGGTGTCCAGGTGGTGGGCGAAGGTGTGGTCGAGCGTGTCTTGTCAGATGACAATGATGGTAGTCGACACCAGCGATTCATCTTGCGACTTGCGTCCGGACAGACGCTACTCGTTGCACATAACATCGACCTTGCTCCGAGACTCGGTTCCTTGGCGTCTGGCGATAGAGTCGAATTCAACGGAGTGTACGAATGGAATGCAAAGGGTGGCGTCATTCATTGGACTCATCGCGACCCGAATGGCCAACATGCTGCTGGTTGGCTTCAACATAATGGAATGATTTACCAATAGAAACTTCAAGTCCAGCCTAACACCGGCATTGACACTGGCGCGGCAAAAACCGCCGCGCAGGTCACGCCGCGACACGTTGGGAAGAAAACAAATAATATGAATAAGGAAAAAGGGGACAGATTTATTTTTGACGAGAGGCTGACGTTATGATATATGGTTGCCTATGCCAAGAAGTGCGCGAATAGTAATAACGGGTTATCCTCATCATGTAATCCAGAGAGGCCATAATCGGCAGCCGGTATTCATCACGGATGAAGACTATCTTTTTTACCTCGAAAATTTGCGGGAATGGAAAGAAGAGCTTGGATGCAAGGTTTACGCGTATTGCCTGATGACCAATCATGTCCACCTGATAGTCGATCCTGGAGAAGAAGAAAGAAACCTTGCACAGCTAATGAAACGGGTAGCCGGTCGCCAGACAAGATATGTGAACAAGCTTGAGAAGAGGACCGGAAGCTTATGGGAAGGGCGTTACAAGTCGAGCACTATCAGCACAAATGAGTATCTTTTGGCCTGTTGCCGGTATGTGGAATTAAATCCAGTTCGTGCGGGAATTGTAGCCGATCCCATAGACTACCGCTGGTCGAGCTATGGAAGCAAAACCGGGAATAAAAAAGAAGATTGGCTTGATTTTGATCCTTGCTATTTGGGACTAGCCGGAAATCAGAAGGAGCGTGCGGAAAGATATGCTGAATGGGTGAAAGGGACAATCCCCGAAGGAGAATGGGAATTGATCCGCCAGTCGCTCCAGCGTGGTCAGTTAACCGGCAGTTCTCGATTTGTGGAAGAGATTGAGTATAAAATCGAAAAGCGCGTGGAGTTTAGAGGACAAGGAAGGCCAAGGAAAACAAAAAAATAAATCTGTCCCCTTTTACACTCAATTCAAGGCAGTAGGGGCTGTCGCGACGAATGAGAATCTAATAAATAGACCTTGAGTTGAAATCGCAAGGGCAACTCCATGTGCACTCAAATATATATTACCGAGCGGCTTCTGCGTGCAGTTTGAGACCCAGTGCTGCAACTATTTTGAGAATTGTATCGAATCCCGGGACTCGTTCACCGGAAAGCGCCTTGTACAGGCTTTCACGGGAAAGGCCCGCATCGCGCGCAACCTGCGACATCCCTTTGGCGCGGGCAATATCGCCTAGCGCCTTGGCGATGAAGGCTGCATCGCCATTGGCCTCTTCTAGGGAAGCTTCGAGATAGGCAGCCATTTCTTCCGGAGTACGGAGATGTTCAGCAACATCATATCGACTAGTAGTTATTTTGGACATTTTCAACTCCTATAGATTCTGTGCAAGCCGGATTGCAGACTTAATGTCCCGAGACTGACTGCTCTTATCGCCACCGGCTAGCAGGATGATCAATTCACTGCCACGTTGGATGAAATAAACACGATATCCAGGACCATAATTGATTCGCATTTCCGAGACACCTTCACCAACCGGTTTGACGTCCCCCGTGTTTCCCGAGGCAAGTCGCTCAATCCTTACGAGGACGCGAGCCTTGGCTTGGATATCACGCAAGTTGTCAAGCCAGTTGGCAAAATGTTCGGTTTTGCGGATTTCCACCATAAGCATAATGTAGCCTAGCGGATACATGTTGTCAAATAGTAAGTTACAGAATTTGGATTGGCATGAGAAAATTGATCATGAATTTGCAGAGAAGATGACCAACTATCGGCAAGACCCTCCGACGGCGGGTCAGCCTCATTCCCGTTACCGCGACACGATGTCGCGTTGATGACTGTCTGGCTGAACTCCGTAAGGTTCTGACCAGACCCCGTGTTCCCCCACGGGTACCCTAGGGAGGTGTGCTGTCATGGTGCATCCATGCTGGTGCGAAGCCCTCCCGTTGGCGAGATGGCACAAAGCTGGGCAGGTGAAGAAGCTGATGCGTTCATGAGGAAGATCAATAAGTATTGATTTAATCTTAAATGAAAAAGGAGGGTAACATTATGGCCGATTTTGAGATCAAACTTCCGGAATCCGCGAATAATTTCACCAACAAACTGAAGGGGACGGGGAAATACTTCCTGATTGTCCTGCTGCTCATCATTGTCTTTCCTCTTGTCAGGGGCATGTTCTTCACCTGGAAGGTGATAGAACCCGGTTACACCGGCATCAAGATCAACCGCCTTGTCAACAAGGGCGTTACACGCGAAGACATCGTCAACGGTTTCATATTCTACAACCCCATCCAAACATCTGTCGTTATCTACCCAACATTCATACAGCGTGTCGCATGGACGCACGATGTAGGCGAGGGAAGGCCTAACAATGAGGAGTTGACCTTCAACACCAAGGACTCGGTGCCGGTTAACATAGATGTAGCCGTAAGTTACCAATTGGATGCCGCGAGAGTCCCCGATTTTTATACCAAATTTCGGGCTGATAATATCGATAGTTTTACTCACGGATTCCTGAGGGACTCCACCCGGAATATTGTTGCCAATATTGGCTCCGAGTACACCTTCGATGACATAAACGGCACAAAAAAAGAAGAGTTCTTGGCGCGCGTCGGTAAGACACTGAACGAGAATGTTCGTCAGTTTGGCGTTAATATCCAGCAATTCGGGCTTATCGGCTCACTTCGGCCGCCGCAGGCGTTACTTGAAGCCGTTAATTCAAAGACTCAGGCAATCCAGAAGTCTATTCAGATCGAGAACGAGGTTCGTGCAGCCCAGGCCGAGGCGAAAAAGCGTGTCGCCATTGCCGAGGGTGAGGCTGCGGCTAACCGAGCCCTTGCATCCTCTCTGGAGCCCCGGTTGCTTGAGTGGGAGCGCCTCAAGATCATGCGTGAGCAAATCACCAAGTGGAATGGCCAGATGCCCAGCGTTATGACAGGTGGTGGTCAGGGGATGCTGCTCAATATCCAGGCTTCCGAAAAAGGCTCTGACGCCATGAAGAAGTAATCGGATGTAGTTCTGGGAAGAACAAAAGGGTCTGCGCAATTGACATAACTGAATAGAAGAAAAAAAAGGGGCAAAACTCCAAACCTCAAAAAGCAGGTAAAGAAATGAGGTCCCAACGAGGCTTACTACCCGTCTGAAAAGCTGGCGGGTCAAAGCCGTGCCCGGCGTAGACTGAAGAAGGAGGCCGGATTTTGCTGGCGGAAAACGTCAAGGCGCAGATTTTGAAGTACCAGCGCAACGAGATAACGGAATACCAGATATACAGGTGCCTGGCGGCCATGCAGAAGTCTCCGGAGAACGCCCGGATACTGGAGCGGATCGCCGCGGACGAGAAGCGCCACTATGAGGAGTGGCAGGGGTACACCGGCGAGGATGTCGCGCCGGACTGGGGGCGGGTCCGTCTTTACTGCTGGATCGGCAGGATCTTCGGCCTAACCTTCGGGACGAAACTGATGGAGCGTGGGGAGGGGGATGCCAGGCACGCCTACGCAGCCCTCCCAGCCGACGTCGCGAAGGCCGGGGCGATAGCCAGGGAAGAGGGTGAGCACGAGGCGGCGCTGCTGGACATGCTGGACGAGGAGAGGCTTCGCTACATCGGCTCGGTGGTGCTCGGGCTGAACGACGCCCTGGTGGAACTGACCGGCGCCCTGGCTGGTCTCACCTTCGCCCTGCAAAACGCGCGGCTGATCGCTCTCACCGGTTCAATCACCGGTATTGCCGCAGCCCTCTCCATGGCCGCTTCGGAGTACCTCTCCGTCAAGGCTGAAGGAGCGGGGCAGCATCCGCTGAAGGCCGCCTTCTACACCGGGGTCGCCTACGTGACTACCGTTGTCCTGCTGATACTGCCGTACCTGGTGCTTGCCAATTTCTATATCTCTCTGGGATGCACACTCTTTACCGCCGTTCTCATCATCGCCTCCTTCAATTTCTATATCTCGGTAGCCAAGGACCT
>DATJZV010000001.1:0-17823 GCA_035498715.1 Nitrospirota bacterium | reverse complement strand
TCTCGAGTTCATCTTTTTTGAGGGAGAGCTCGACCTGGAGCGATTCGACGCTTGCCAGGGCGTTCGTATGGCCTGCCTCGAGGCCCCGAAGCACCTCGGTCGCTTTGCCGATGTTTGCATCCAGCTCGAGTCTCAATGATGTGCGCTCCGATGCCTCAGCGTCGAGAGTCCTCGAGCGTTCGTCGACACGGCCCATCTCGTCCCTGACTGCAGCGCAATCCTTTTCCCTGTTTACGAGCTCGATCTCGGTACGGTGGATCTCCTGTGCGAGGTCAGCTTCGATTTTTTTATCAGACTCTATGGATGAGTCTACGGACGTTAGTTCTGCCTCGAGCTTCGCGACTGCAACGGTCAGTCCCGCCACCTCGTGCTCCAAGTCCTTGATCTCGCGACGTTTGGTGAGCATGCCGGTGCCAACGGCTTCTACCGTGCCGCCCGTGACCGCACCCCAGGGGTCTACGATCTCGCCCGAAAGGGTGACGATGGTCTTATGCATGCCGTTCTTCTGCCACAGGTACAGGGCCGTGTCCATGGTGTCGACGACGACCACATCGCCCAGCAGATACTGGGCTACGCTGCTGTAGCTGTCCTTGTACCGTACGATGTTTAATGCCGAGCCGATGACGCCGGCATGGCCGTTCTTGATAAAGGGTTCTGATTTGATCTCGCGCGGCATTTTGGGTACGAAGGTGCTCCGGCCGCCGCTCTTGGTCTTGAGGTAATCGATGGCTTTGAGCGAATCGTTCTGCGAATCAACAACGACGTATTGGAGACGGTCGCCGAGGACCGCTTCGATGGCTACTTCGTACTGAGGCTCGGTCTCGATCATGTCCGCAACGAGCCCAAGGATGGTGCCAAGATGCTCTTCCGCAGAAGCCTCTTTCCGGGCGGACATGACGGTCCGCACCCCTTTTTGATAGCCTTCCAGGTTCTGCTCGAGCTCGATCAGGGAGCGCAAACGGGAATTCTGGCCGGCGAGCCTGTTTCTCGTCTCGTTCAGGCTCGTTTCAACCGCTTTCTTTTTTGCAAGCGCCTGCTCCAGGCGTTCGGCAACCTGCGTACGCTCTTCCTGGGCTGCAAGTTTCCTGGCGGTGATCTCCTCGAGTTCACGCTCCTTGGCAGCAAGGAGCGTGGTGAGTTCCTCGGTCTTTTGCGCCAGTTCTTGTTTTTCTTTCAAGCTCCGCGCGTCCTGTTCGTCGATCTGTCCAAGCCGTGCCTGCAAGTTCGATATCGTTGTCTTCTCGGCTGCGGATTCGGCTATGGCGTTCAGGATTCCGGCCCTTGTTTCTTCAAGCGAGAGCTCTTTCTCCTTGAGCGCCTGGGAGAGAGACTCCAGGTTCATTGTCCGGTCATTGAGCACGGTGTTCTTTTCTCCGATCGAGGCTGCAAGGACCCGAGACTCTTCTTCATGCCGCACCTTCTGCTCCGCAACCCGGGATGTTTCCTGTTTCAGATACTCCATATCGGCGAGATCGCGACCTCGCTGCGCGATGAATGAGGCGATCTGACTTCTCGACATTTCAACGCGGTGCTCGGCGCGACTGAGCGCGCTTTCCGTTTCATGGATCTTATGCCGAAGCGTGGAAAGCTCATGCTCTGCTGCGAGAGCGTCAGTGCGTGACTCTTCAATGGACGATTCGATCCTGCTGAGAGTGGCGTGCAGTTCTGTGACCTCATCTTCCGCCTTTTTGAATTCCTCCGTCGCTGCCTTCCACTCGAGCCCCAGGTCCGAGTACTCCACGGATGCAAGTCGGAAGTCAAGGTCCTTCATCTCCGCGCGGAGCTTCTGGTAGCGCTCGGCTTTCTTTGCCTGACGGTCGAGGGAGTTGACCTGGCGTTTTACTTCGATGATGATGTCGTTCACCCGCAGCTGGTTCTGCTGGGTTGATTCGAGCTTGGAGAGCGCTTCCTGGCGGCGGGCCTTGTATTTCATGACGCCGGCCACTTCCTCGAACAGGAACCGGCGGTCCTGGGGTTTAGATGAAAGGATCTGATCGACCTTGTCCTGTTCGATGATAGCGTGTATCTTGGCGCCTACACCGGCATCCATCATAAGGTCGCGGATGTCTTTGAGGCGGCAGGGGATCTTGTTGATCAGGTATTCGCTGTCGCCGGAGCGGTAAAGTCTGCGGGTAATTTCGATTTCCTCGTACTCTCCGAAGTCGGAGGAGAGGTTGCCGCCGACATTCGTGAGCGTGAGTGTTACATCGGCCATCCCCTGGGGTTTGCGGCTCTCACTCCCGTTGAAGATCACGTCCTCCATTTTGTCACCGCGGAGATGTTTGGCGCTCTGCTCGCCGAGAACCCAGCGGATGGCATCTGATATGTTGCTCTTGCCACAGCCATTCGGGCCCACCACGGCTGTGATGCCGTCCTGAAATGTGACTTTTGTCTTGTCTGAGAAGGATTTAAATCCAATCATTTCGAGGGTCTTAAGCTGCATATGCCTCCTCACAAACCGCAATGGAATGTGCTTCATGAAGTGTTTTTTCAAGCAGGTTTATAGCATACATGTGGGGATTTGTAAAGCGAAAAATAACAAGGTAAGGTATTAATATTTTGGGTGCATACAATATATTGTGGTTACTTAAATTCTTAAATTTCGCGTTGTTTTAATCGATTTAAGCCGATTTTCATCGGCAGGAAAAGCGCCAGAATATTGACGATAGCCACCATGATGAATGAGGTCGCTATTATGGCCCATCCTGGCAGGGAAATATGGTTGCCGAAAGCCTCAGCCGTGAAGATTCGGTACACGGGCCAGGCCTCGAGGACTATCACCAAACAGATGAACAGCATAGACATGAGCATGTACACGATACCTCCGAAGCCTGTAGGGATCTGGGCCACATTCTCGTGCTTGAATTTGGGGAAAACGGCGCCGAGACCCACGCCGAGGGAAGTGATGCCGAAGGTCATCATGAACACTGTCGCGATACCAAGATTCATCATGAACGGTGTCACCTTGAGGAGCGTGTTCGATAGCACGATCAACACTTCAGCTAGTATGAGGAGCGGGAGCAGACTGCTCCAGAACTTTCCCCAGAGAAAATCCTGTATCGAGATAGGAGCGGCACGGATGATCCAGAACGAAGCCCCTTCGAGGCTTACGGCAGGAAAGACGAAGCGGACGGCCACGGCAGAGGTCACGAATCCCACCATACCGAGGTTCAAAAACGAGAGCAGATTCTGAAGGTAGAAGCTCGGCAATGCTGCACGTTCAAGAGGCAGAAGCTTGAAGCTGTAGATATAGACGACCATAAGCCCAAACAGGAGAAACAGCTGAGACCACTGCGACGTGTCACGGAAAAAGAGCTTCACGTCCTTCAAGACGATTGCGCGCATCTTTCCCCGGAATGGAAGGGATAGGAGCCGGAAAAAAGCATCAGCAGTGCGCGAGCGTGAGATCGAAGATTTCTTGCCTTCCTGCGAACGGGACCAGCCGGTGTAGTAGATCATTCCGCAAACCCATTCTCCGATCACGATGCTTGCGGCAGCGGTGCTCCATAGCATGAGCAGATAAAAGAGGCTATCTCCTTTGACGGTGCGCAGGAGCGGTGCGAGCGTCTCGGTTGCCCAGTAGCTAGGCAGAAGCGGAGATACAGGGGCGCGCATTGCTGTGAGATACTGCACGAGCGTGGGGAAGGTGTCGGGGTTCACGAGCTTCTCGGGCTGGAGCATTCGGAACAGGATGTACAGGACGACGAAGAAGAGAAGCCCCAGAAGCACGAGGATGTCCTTGGTCCTGCGTGCGGGGAAAGCGTCCACGAGCAGCATGGTCACGATGATGCCGATGCCTGCAGGGATGATCAGAAAAGGAAAGATGGTGAGGACCAGTCCGAGATAGTATTCCGGAGAAGCTTTGAACACCATGCCGTAGGCGATGAAGACCGGCAGGCCGTAGATGAGCGTCATCCAGGAAGAGTCAACGATGGTCTCGATAAACTTGGCCCGGTAGATGTTCTCAATCTTGACCGGCGATGACAGGAGGACGTCCAGCTCTCCTGAGAGATAGAACGTCGAGAGAGATGTGACGATGTTGCTGAATACAAGAATAGAAAAGAACGTCAGGAGTATCATCGACAGCAGGCGGAGCGCGAGAAGATCGCCGAGCCCTTCGATTGTCCTGAAATAGGTGAGAACCTTGAACGACACGCCGAACAGAAAAGCCCAGAACCCGAAGCCGAGCAGGGTAAGCACGACGGTCTTCAGACCGTCACCGGGAGCAAGCCGATAGAGCCTGTTCTTTATTGCGTGATAGCGCGGAGAGAGGAGAAGGAGCACGGTAGCCCTCATGTCCTTTCAAGGTTTGTTGCCTCTGTAGTGTGAACTGTCATTACAAATTTTGTACCCCTTCATCTCCCCCTGTTAATCTGAGGAATATCTGCTCCAGGTGGCTGTTCGGCATGCGCGCCATGCGGCCGAGGTCTTCAACGCTGCCTTCGGCTATGATCTCACCCTTGTTGATGATGGCCACGCGGGTGCACATCGTTTCAACGATCTCGAGAGTGTGCGTGGACATGAATACCGTCACACCTTGTGATGCAAGGTCCGTGAAAATATCCTTTACCAGCCGTGCGCCGCGCGGGTCAAGTCCCACCATGGGTTCGTCAACGACGAGGACCTGAGGCTTGTGAAGAAGAGCAGAGGCCATGACGAGTCGCTGCTTCATACCGTGCGAAAAGTTCTCGGCCAGTTCATCGGCCCATTCGTTCAATCCAAAAAGATCAAGCAGTTCGCTAATACGATTTTTCCCGTCGTCCATGTCATAGAGTTTCGCTATGAAGTGCATGAACTCCCTCGCCGTGAGTTTTTCATAGAGGAAGGGCCGGTCGGGAATGAAGCCGGTGATGAACTTTGCCTTGAGCGGCTCCTCCTGAACATCATGCCCTCCGATCAATACGCTGCCGCTTGTAGGCTGGAGCAGGCCTGCCATCATCTTGATGGTCGTGGTCTTGCCTGCGCCATTTGGGCCGAGAAAACCGAAGACCTCACCTCGGGAGACTTCGAGATTGATGCCGTTTACAGCAGTGAGCTTGCCGTAGAGCTTGGTAAGGTTGATGAGTTTGATCATATTTTTTGCCGCACATGCACGCGAATATTTGTGGATTAAGGATAAAATCTAAGACTATAGAGGATCCAAAGATACGTTCTGAAATCGGATTAGCAACGGTTCAGAGAGTTTTTGCATTTATCTAAAAAATCAGCATGCCCAGTTTTCATCAGGAGTTCTCATTTATACTCCAAGACCTCTACCTTGAGCTTTCCAACAAGTCTCATAATGTCCGACTGCCGATCAAGATTGCCCGTCACGAACCGTATGTGTGTGGCATCGGCAGGGAACTGGTTGAAAGTCGGATCAACGGCAATCCACTGCCCGAGCCAGACCTCGGGCCAGGCATGGTAATAGAACCCGTCACGCATGTATACGATGCCCGCGGCCATTCGCGTCGGAATGCCTGCGGATCGCGCAAGGGCCGTATAGAGCGTCGTGTGTTCGTTGCAGTCTCCCTCCCGCTGGCTCAGGACCTCGAGGGCGCTCGGTATGCTCACGACGGGCTTTTTCTGGATCGCGTCATAGACCCATTCGTTCAGCTTCTTGGCTGCTTCCCGGGCATCTTTGTCTCCTGAGAGAATCTTCTCTGCTTGGTCTTTGATACGCTTGTCGTCGCTCTGGATCAGGGCCGTCGGTCGGAGCAGGTCGTTCAGGTCTTTTCCTGAATAGGGGAGAGCATACGCAGCAGAATCACCCTGAACGCGCACTTCGACGGTGTCCCCTTTGAATATCTGCCGGTCTCCGTCGAGATCAAAACCCTGCAAAGGGGCTCCCGTGAGCTTAGCTTTGAGATAACGTGTCGCGGCCGGATTGTCTACGCTTGTTGACGGGATCATCACGAGAGAGATGATGTCCACAGGGGGGCCTCTCTTGTCAAGCTTCATGGCTTCGGCCATACTCTCTTTCAGGAGCACATAGCCGAGCGGACTTTCTTCCTTAATAGTATCACCATCATCAGTGATCCAGGAAACGGCTTCGAGGCCCTGAAAGGTCTCCTTCAATTTATATACAGTTTGTTCCCTGTCACCGACCTTGATGCGTTCCTTTGTCTCCACGGAAATAGTGGCATCTTCTGCGCTCATGGTCGCAGGGTTGAAGAGGGGAAAACGGTATTTTTTGCCCGGCTCCAGCCCCATGAGGATAAGGGCAGGTTTTATATTTAATGAAAGGTAAGGCGGTTCTTTAAGCGCAATGCTCTCCTTGCGCGTTTGGCCGCCGGAGAGGATATCCAGCACAAGCTGCTTGCCAACGACAGCGCCTTTGATCTTCATGGAGTTCAGCCCGGAGTGCATGGTAAAGTCAAAGTACTTGAGCAAGAAGTTTTTTGTGGTGTAGCTGTTGGTGACGGTCTTTACGTGCTGGACTGAGCCAAGGATAAGGAGATCAAGCTCCGACTCTTCTAGAAGGTGATAGGTGTCTGCTTCACGCTTCACCCTAGTATGAGCATACCCGACCTTTCTGCTTTGCTGATAGATGCCGGACCATTCATCCCCGGTCCGCACTCCTTCTTCGGTTATCGCGTCGAGCGCAATGACCGCTGAGGAACGAAAGTAGGCACGCCCGATAAGCTGCCCGAGCATCACGATCCACAAAAGAAGAATCGCCAGTTTAATCAGTCGTTGTATCATATCGGAGTACGACAAAAGGCTAAAGTTCCTTGTCATCTTAACCAGAAAAAGTGCTATTGTCAAATAACCGTGATTGGTTCTCACGACTCGACAATAATATAGTTGCGTTATTTCAGGGATATAGAAGAAATTTAGCCTTGACTTTGAAGTGCCTATGCTCTATAGTATTGACCAGTATGCATCGTAGAGGAGGTGTCCATGACTAAGGCAGATATCATCTCGGAAGTTTTTGATAAAGTGGGTTTGCCGAAGCAAGATGCTGAAGAAATGGTTGAGATGATTCTGGATTTGATCAAACAGACACTGAAAGAGGGAGAGACCGTTAAGCTTTCGGGTTTCGGAAATTTCGTTGTCCGTAAAAAGAACTCCAGAAAAGGCCGCAATCCCAAGACCGGCCAGGAGATAGAGATCACTCCGAGAAGGGTTGTCAGTTTCAGACCCAGCATGATTTTCAAAGAGCATGTCATCGAATCCCCAAAAACCGAGTAAACTTTTTTACCGGATTGGCGAGGTGAGCCGCCTGACGGGCCTGGAACCGTATGTGCTCAGGTATTGGGAGACCGAGTTTCCGCAGATCAAGCCCGACAAAGGCAAATCAGGGCAGCGCCTTTATAAAAAAGAGGATGTAGACAACATCTTCCATATAAAACAGCTGCTCTATAAGGATGGGTATACGATCGCCGGAGCAAGAAGGAAATTGAACGGCAAAGCAGGCCAGGATGTTAACGCCGTCATAGAATCTGCGAAAAAGGACCTGAGAGAAATATTGGATATATTGAAATAGCAGGTTAATCGGGGCGTGGCGCAGCCTGGTAGCGCACTCGTTTGGGGTGCGAGTGGTCGGCCGTTCAAATCGGCTCGCCCCGACCATTTTAAATCCATAACTCAATATGAGTTATGGATTTTTTTATTGTGACGCGGTTAGTGGCAGGGAATCTTCATCATCGGCACCGTTCCGCAATGGTCAAGTGGTTCGATGGTTTTACCAGGAATGATGGAGAAAGGATCCGGTGAATAAAAAGGAAAACCAGAAGTCTTCTGCTCGTGATCGCCTTGCTGGGTGATTGTTCTGTACAAACAACTATAATATCGTTCTTTCGGTTTCATTGACAGCGACACAGTATTTATGTTATAAAACCGCACGGTAACCTTTTCCTGGCGTACGCCCTATGATACTCGTAACCAATGATGATGGAGTATATTCTCCCGGCATCCAGATACTCGCCAAAAGACTGCGAGAACTGGACAGCGTAGTTATTGTTGCGCCTGACCGGGAGCGGAGCGCTGCAGGTCATTCCATGACCCTGCACCGCCCCCTCCTGATCGAAGAAATCAAGGACTCGGTGTTTAGCGTCAACGGCACTCCCACGGACTGCGTAAATATCGCGGTCAAGGGCCTCCTCAAGGAGACGCCGCGGCTCGTGGTGTCCGGCATCAACAAGGGCCCGAACCTCGGCGACGATATCACGTATTCAGGCACTGTCGCGGGAGCGATAGAAGCCAGGCTGCTCGGAGTGCCGTCTCTTGCTGTTTCACTCGTCGCGAGGAATGATTTCCGGTTCGCCGAGGCGGCGGAGGTTGCTGTCCGCGCGGCGGCGATGATATTCGAGCATGGACTGACCGAAGGGACCCTCCTGAACATCAATGTCCCGAACTTGCCGATCACGGAAATCCGCGGCACATCCCTCACTCGCCTCGGCAAGCGAATCTACCACCAGATGACGGTGGAGCGTGTAGATCCGCGGGGCAAGCGGTATTACTGGATCGGCGGGGGAGAGCCTGACTGGGAACGGCAAGAGGGGACCGATTTCGATGCTATTGACCGAAACCTGGTTTCGATCACTCCGCTCCACCTTGATCTCACGGATTATTCTTCCTTCGAAAAATTAAAAGCCATAGAAAAGATGGCATACGCGGAGACGACAGCGCATAGGGGCGGTGAGTGATCAATTACGAGAGCGAACGCAGGCGTATGGTGGACGAGCAGATTGCCGCCCGGGGGGTCAAGGACGAGCGGGTGCTTGCGGCCATGCGCAAAGTGCCGCGGCACGAGTTCCTGCCCGAGGCAATCCGCGGTATGGCTTACGGAGACCATGCTCTCCCGCTCGGTGAAGGTCAGACCATATCCCAGCCCTATATGGTCGCTCTCATGACCGAGCTTCTGGAGCTTCAAGACACGGAACGGGTCCTCGAGATCGGCACCGGTTCTGGTTATCAGGCTGCCGTTCTTGCTGAATTGTGCCAGAAGGTCTATACCGTCGAACGCGTCAAAATGCTCGCGGATAGGGCAAGGGCAACACTGGGCCGCCTCGGGTATACAAGAGTGGCGATCAAGGTCTATGACGGGACCTACGGTTGGAAGGATATGGCGCCGTTCGATGCTATCATGGTCACCGCGGGAGCGCCTGATATCCCCGCTCCGCTCGTGGAGCAGCTCCGCGAAGGCGGCAGATTGGTAATCCCCGTGGGAGAGCGGTATGGACAGGTTCTCATGAAAGTGGTAAAGACCGCAGGAGGCATCATCACCGTAAAGAGTATCCCCTGTATTTTCGTGCCGCTCATCGGCAACCACGGGTGGAAAGAATAGTCCTTCTCCTAGCGGTTGTTCCGTTTTACGATCTCTTCAGTCTTCATCAACTGATACAGGGACGAGAGTACCCACCCTATGAAAGCCCCCAGCAGCGCCCCCGCAAGAACATCGGAAGGATAATGAACCCCCAGGTATATTCGAGAAAAGGCAATGAACGATGCGAGCAGCAGGGGATAGAGTCGCCATATGAGCGCGATATATTCCTGCGTCAGGTAAAAGAGGGGCAGGGCAACGGCAAAGGAACTGATTGCGTGGCCGGAAGGCATGGAGTATGATGTCGGACACGGGACGATGAGCCTTATCCCTTCGATCACCTGGCAGGGCCGCAGCCGTGCGGTTGCCTGCTTCACCGTATACTCCGCCACTTCCGCAAAAAATAAAGCGCAGACGGAAACAGCGATGGTCCAGATCGCCGGTGTCAGGAGCGTTTTCCCCATGTTGTCCTCCTGTCTCGCTCCCCGGAGTAACATGGCGAGCAGAAAGGGGATGATCAGGAGATATCCGCGCTGGGAGAGCGCCGGCATCAGAATATCAAAAAAAGAATTCACGGTACCGTGATTGATCAGGAGAAGGAGTTTCGTGTCCAGGGACTGAATGCTCATAGGTAAGTCTTGTCTGATGAGAAACGTGATGAGTGATGGCTGATTTTGCGTCAGCCGCTACTACTTGCTCTTCACGCAGCACTTGATGACGTTCGTGTCGCTTACCTCGATGAGCCCTTTCTCCACGATCGAGATCACGTCCGGCAGAACATCGTTGATCATCTCCTCGGAATCCACGACCTCGATCTTGACCGGCAGCGTGGTCGAGAGTTCGAGCATCTTCGCGGTATGGAATACCCCGTCGCTCCCGTAGCCTGCGATGCCTCGAAACACGCTGGCACCGGCAATTTTGCGCTTGAAAAAAATATCCAGGAGAATCTCATAGATGGGTTTCCCGTGGAATTTGTCTCCTTCGTCAAGATAGATGGTAAGCTTTTTAGCAGGCCCGCTTTTTACCATGGTAATCTCCTCTAAATGCTCTTAGCGATGACTTCGCCGAGCTTCAACGCAATAAATCCCACGAACACGCTCAGTATCACATTTAGGCTTGCGTACAGCCACTCACCGTCCTTCAAGAGGGCGCCGGTCTCGTACTCGAATGTAGAGAACGTGGTATATGCCCCAAGGAAGCCTACAACGAGAAAGAGCCGCCATTGCGGGTTCTCCGTGAACCGCTCCGCCATCAAGGTCATGAGCAAACCGATGAGGAAGCTCCCGCTGATATTGATGATGAACGTGCCAAGCGGAAAGCTGCGGCCCCAGCGCTGACCGATCCAGACAGCAAGTACATACCGGGTAATTGCTCCGACAAATCCACCGACGCCGATAACAAGATAATTCATCGTTCCAAAACCTCGCGGTTAATTTAGCAGATATTCTTTTCACACGCAATATAAAATCTTTGCGGTTAGGAGGGACTGAGACATGAATCCTTCCAGTAAACGGCCTTATCCGGGAAGATCCAGCGAATGCCTCCTCGCGGGTCGGGCATGTCGCCCTTGTATCTGGGAATAAGGTGGATGTGCAGATGGAGGATGGTTTGCCCTGCCGCCAAACCGTCGTTGATGCCGATATTGAAACCGTCGGGAGAAAATTCTTTGAGAAGTTGAGTCCTCGCCCTCTGCAATGCGTCCCACAAAGCGGCCACTTCGTCCTTCGTCGCTTCAAATATCGAAGCAATATGGCGCTTTGGCAATATCAGCGCGTGGCCGGGGGAAACAGGGAGCGTGTCCCTGATGGTACGAGTATGAGTATTTTGATCAACGATCTTTTCAGGCGCTATCGTACAAAAAGGGCACGTGGTCATCGTGGCGTCCTCTCGTCAGAATCTCAATGTCGCCTTGAGCCTCTTAGGATTCAGCAATAAATCGAGCCCCTCCACCGCGCTCCGCACATGGACGTCTGCGGCCATTATTGCATCCACAGAACATCCTTCCCCTTCTGATACAGCGATGCCGATCCGCGCGGCCTTAAGCATCCTGCGGTCGTTATTTCCGTTTCCGAATGCGGCGACGCTGTCCGCACCGAGTTTTGCAACATACTCTTCTTTCTGCACGTCGTGGTTTTCGCCGGCCAGAATGTGTATTTCGCAGTTGATTCCTTCCAGTTCAGCCTGCGCTTTGCCGAAGGTATCAGCGGTGAGGATATGAATTTTCATAAGCTCCGCCAGCTTATTCAACCTTGCGTCCATCATCGGTATAAGTTGCCCGCTTACGGACAATGTACCGGTAAAATCTGAAACCAGGTGTCCCAATCTGACCAGCCCAAAGCCGGGAATATCGATCTCCAGCATCATAACTCCTTTCTTGATTACCAGTGCAAGTCGCCTCTAAAGACCGATTTAGAACCTAATTCCTCCTCGATCCTGAGCAGCTGGTTGTATTTTGCGAGCCGCTCGGATCGTGCGGGCGCCCCGGTTTTGAGCTGCCCGGCGTTCGTGGCAACCGCAATATCCGCAAGGAACGAATCTTCGGTCTCTCCTGATCGGTGCGAGAACATGCAGGTATACCCGGCCTGTTTCGCCATCGCCACGGTTTCTAGTGTCTCGGTGAGCGTTCCGATCTGATTGAGTTTGATCAGGACGGAATTGGCGATGCCTTTGGTGATGCCCTCAGCCAATATTTTGGGATTCGTGACGAATATATCGTCGCCCGTCAGCTGGATCTTCCGGCCCAGTTTCTTTGTCATCATCTGCCAACCATCCCAGTCGTCCTCGGCAAGGCCGTCTTCAATGGATATAATAGGGTATTTTCCTATCAGCCGGCCGTAGTAATCCACCATTTCCTCCGAGGACAACCTGCTGTTGTCAGCCTTGAGAACGTATTTGCCGTCCTGGTAAAACTCGCTTGCCGCGGGGTCGAGCACAATGGAGATGTCCCTGCCCGGATTGTATCCGGCTTTCTCAACGGCGGCAAGGATGATCTGGATCGCCTCTTCGTTAGAAGATAAATTCGGCGCGAAGCCGCCCTCATCTCCAACGGCGGTATTCAGACCCTTTGACTTCAAAACCGATTTCAGGGTATGGTACGTTTCTGCGGCCATCCTAAGCGCTTCCCTGAATGACTTAGCTCCCACGGGCGAGATCATGAATTCCTGGATATCCACATTGTTGTCCGCGTGTTTGCCTCCATTCAGGATATTGAAAAACGGTATTGGCAGGCGGTGCGCAGCTTCGCCGCCAAGATGCCGGAAGACAGACAAACCTCCGTTCTGCGCTGCCGCTTTTGCGACGGCGAGAGAGACCCCCAGGATCGCATTCGCGCCCAGCTTGCCTTTGTTCTCCGTTCCGTCGAGCTTGATCATAAGCATGTCAATAGCGTTCTGGTCCTCGGGGTTTTTCCCCATAAGCTCGGGAGCAATAACCTCGTTCACGTTATTTACCGCCTTGAGAACCCCCTTGCCCAGATAGCGTTTTTTGTCTCCGTCCCGAAGTTCCACAGCCTCCTTGCTCCCGGTTGATGCGCCTGAGGGGACCGCCGCCCTGCCCAAGACGCCGTTGTCCAGGGTTACGTCAACCTCGACCGTGGGATTGCCCCGTGAATCCAGAATTTCCCGTGCTGTTATCTTTTTTATCTTTGACATAAAATCCTCCTCGTGAAGTATCGTTATTTTCTACTTTGAACCATCTCTTCTGATGGCGGCGATGAATATGATGAACAGTACAGCAGACGCGCTTGCCATGATAGCGCCGAAACAGAATGTCGCGGAAGGTAATTCATGATTCCGGAGCCGCCTATGAGACTTCGGGAAACATTGCATGACCTACATACCGTATGTTCGCAAAGAACAGTGGAACCTACGGATAGATCATTTCGGAGCTTGCGTTCATGAAGAGGGTTGCGAGCCAGGCGAAGAAAACGTTCTTCCCAACCCCCAATGTCTTCTTGTCTTTTCCCATTCAACTGGCCTCTCCGACTATCTTTTTCATGTGATTCTGACTGCGTCTATTCGGCAGTCAATCACGATGAGGTTCAGATTAAGCTTGCCGTCAACTATGTAATCCGGCTTTCTTGCTTTATCAAGGATGTCATATATCATCTTCGGATTGCCTTGGGTGATACGAAATATCTCGGTGAAGATATTCTCCTTGTCCGGCGATTTCATGTTCAGGTGTTTGTGCAGACACTCCATGAGACTGAAGGCATCTTTTCTCTTAAGACTGTTGATTTTGAGCTTTGGGATAAGCCACAGACCATAAACAAGTCTGCCGGTAAAACTGTAATCCGTAAGGTCCCAGCTCTGTCTGCTTGCAGTGATCACGCATGCCCGCTCGTGCAGGGCAGATAGAAACATGTCTATCTTCGGTGTCACGCGTTCTAGATGATCAAGGATAATGCAGAAATCGCCTTGCTCGACCCGGCGAAGCACTACGTTCCGAAGGTCCCGGTTGTTGTTCGCTCTGATGTCTGAGCTGGATCGTATCTCGAGCGGTGCGAGATATTTGTTGGTTCCTGCAAAAGGACCGGAGCGAACCAATAATGCCTGAGCGATGCACACGAGGATTTCCCGCAGGGTGACACTGCTTGTGCAATAAATCGGAATGCATGAAACGCCGATCTTCTCCCAATGCTGATTGAGATGGTCGAGAAGCGCGCTCTTGCCAATACCCGCTGAGCCGTGGAGGTGCAGGCTGTTCCGTCGCCTGATACAGTCGCGGATAGTCTCGATTTCCCCTTTACGGCCGATGATGGCCTCGTGGTTCGACGATGCAACATCTGTATCTGCTGCGGTAGGCTCAACTGTTGTTCGCACCTTCCGCCGTCGTCCTGATCCGCACGAGCATATCTTTGATTTCATCCAGCTGCCTCATTGTCTCAGCGAGCGCCTGCGTCCTTTTCCGGACCTCGTGTTCGCTTTTTGACCTCTGCGTCATGCCTTTTTCTATGGCCGCGGCAATTCCCTCGATTGCAGCGTCGATCTTCTGGAGCATATCCCATCGAAACGCCAGCTTGCTCTTATCGAGTCTTTCCTCAAAATCGCTTCCCAATCTGCCCGCTTGCATATCAACCACCCGCACGAGATATTCACGCATCTTGTTCAGGATGATCTTATCGCCGAAGAATTTAGGTAGTGCAAGGGTCAGCGAAGATGCGACGATTGCAAGCCCGACGGGTTCGTCTCTGAACTTATAAGAGAACCGGGATTTGTCGGACCAGAGTGTCTCGGTCTTTATCGCCTCAAAAGGGATATCAAAGAGATCAGACGAGAATTTCAGGAGAGCATCAACAGTATCGTTGATCTTTGACGCGTATCTTCTGCAAATCGCCTCAAAGGCTTTCGCGAGCCGGTCGTCTTCAACCGCCCTCCAGGTGTTGAAAGCTTGTCGTACGTGCTCGATCACTATCTGTTCAAGTGCGCTCTGCAGCTCCCGGGAAGGAAGCGTTTTCATCCGGCCGAATTGTTCTTCCAGATGGGGCTGTTCATGGTCAAGAAGATTCTTCCTGAACCGCGTGATATCCTCGTCGAGTACGTTTTTCGTCAACCTCTTGGTTTCGCCGTCGAGGAGAATATCAAAATCCTGCTTTTCGAGCGTAACCTCCCGCTGTCTATCTTCGAATATTGCGATCTTTTTCCGGAGGTCTTCGAGGGGCGTTGTGAGCGATTTATGTTCAAGCTCCATTTCAAGCTTTGCCTGAGAAATGCTCCGGAGCAGATTGTTCGCCACGGAACGAATAAGGATATTTCCCTTTTCCTCCATGAGAAATTTGTTCAGGATGCCGGAAAATGACGTCAGCATGCTCTTTTCCATCAGATCCCCGGATTTCGTGGCTGCTCCTTCAAGGGCGAGTCGGGCCGAGACTGGAAAGAGCCTGACTTCGGAGCCCATGGCCTCGCAAAGCGCGTTTGTCGTGAATTCAATCGCCTCCTTGAGTTCGTTCTCCCGAAGATAATCGGCCTTGTTCAGGAGAAAGAATATCTTGTTCGAATATTCCTTCACGTCCTTCAGGAAGTCCCTCTCAGCCTTGCTCAGGGGCTGATCGACAGACAGGAGGAAGAGGGCCGCGTCAGACTTGGGAAGATATTGATAGGATACATCCGTGTTATGCTCATAGATCGAGCCTACGCCCGGTGTGTCGATCAGGCGTACGCCGTCCCTGAGATAAGGGGAAGGATACGTTATTACTACTTCACGCACGTCCTTCGTGTTCTTCGGGTTGCCCTTTTCCGTGACGTATTCCGAAAGACTTTCGGGTTTGATTTCCGACACCTTATCGTCGTTGAAGTAGACCTTGATTCTGAGTGCCTCGCCCCAGGTTATGACAGTCACGATAGAGGTAAGCGGCACGACGGCCACGGGAAGGATATCGGTCCCGAGGAGCGCATTGATCAAACTTGTCTTACCGCGCTTGAACTGGCCGACAACAACGAGGTTGAATGTGTTCGTCTGAATCTTATCTCTCAGCTCTTCGCAAGGGCATCCACGGATGTTCTCGATGCCGAGCATCTTGTCGATGCAGAGCAAGAGGTCGCCCTTCAATTGTGAATAGTTCGACATCAAGGTTGATTGCACTGCCGGATCCACTTCGTTTTTCCTCCATCATACATGAAGATAAAAAAACTCCTACCCTCGTGGTGCGAGAGTAGGAGTCATTAGTTCCGCCGAATTAGCGGGACGGTTTACCCTGTTAGAGAACGTCAATCGAGCGGGTAACTGCCGACGATGAGCACATAAACGACAAATTTCTGCTCATTCTCTTACAAGGTTAACGGCGAACTCCATCGCCCTGATATTATTATAACATTAGCAAATTTGCCGAGTTAAGTCAATGCCGTTCCAGACTACTTCACAATAGTCACCGTACACGGAGCGTAGGTAGAAACCCGTTTAGACACTGACCCCAGGAGCCACTTGGCAATCTTGGATTTCCCGCGCTGTCCTACGATGATCAAGTCGCTTTTCTTATCCGATGCATATTTTACGATCTGGTCGGCGGGATGTCCCACGACCACCTCGGTATTTATTTCCACGTTCTTCTTGCGGGCCTTCTCCCGGAGCACTTTGAAGAGTTCCTCGTAATGCTGCGTCGCGCTGTCGATGATCGCATCAACCTCGACGATGTCCGCAGGCTCCGGCGGTTGTGCCACGGAGATTACCGTGATCTCAGGGGATGCTCCCGTGCAGAGCTTGGACATCTCCAGGGCAAAGTCAAAGGCCTTATACGACTGTTCGGAACCATCGAATGCGACGAGTATCTTATTCAGCATGGCAATCTCCTTATCATTGAACGGCGATTTCAAACATTATCCGGCACGACAGCAATCTCCTTCTCCTTTTTCGGCAAAAGGTAATGGGGAAGGAAGAAAGCGTTTGCAATGAGCGTCGGCACTACGGCGCTGCCGATCACGACAAAGACGAGAACGGAATACTGCTGCTGGTCAATGATATTGTGAGTGAGCCCGAACAGGGCAGAGATGGAACCGAAGGTCAGTCCCGTAGACATAAGAAGGGTGGTATAAATACCTTCTCTCTGTGCATAACGAAACGTCTTGGTTGCGGGATAGACGCCGATGATCTTTGCTACCATCTTTGAGACGAACAGCACCACAAGAGCGAAGGGAGCGGCGAATATGGCTGGGACGGAAACGTATGAGCCTGCCCTGATGAAATAGAACGGCGTAAGCAGTCCGAAGGTCAACGTCCTGAGCCGCCTGATGAGCACATGGTCCTTGCCTACGGTCCCGGCGAGCACCATCCCGATGATATATGCGGGCAGCACAGCTTCGCTATCTGACCATACGGCGAGCGATCCGAGGCCGAAAAGTATCAGCAGGAGGTATTTCGTTTCGAGTTCCGACGGCCGGTCACCGTATTTCTTAAAGAACCACGGTGTGAGATAGGGGAGGATGAAGAACATGACAACACTGACGCCGACAAAGATCAGGGTCTTCATCGTGAACGGGGCGAAGATGAGTCCCAAAGCGAGGACGGTCCCGAGGTCGGTGACGAAGCAGGCTGCAAGCACGGTTTTGCCGAAATCAGTCTTGTTGAGCCCCAGTTCGAGCATCACGGCGTACACTACCGCGACGGATGTGGTCGAAAGGGCCACGCCCGCGAGCCAGCTTGCCTGGACGGTCCAGTGGAGGAGGTAGTACGCAGCTGCAGTGCAGCCGAGGAAGGGTGCTAGGAAAGAGATAAAGCCGATGGCAGTTGCTTCCTTGAGCTTTGCTTTGAATACGACCGGGTCGAGCTCTGCACCCGCCAGAAAGGTAAGAACGATCGCGCCGGTGCCGGAGAGGAACTTGATCCACGGTTCGTTGGAACCGAGTGATGCGCCTATTGCAGCGCCGATGAAGAGTTGGGCTACGGTGCCGACGACGATTTCGGAGAGCGCAGTGGCGATCCTGAGCCAGATGGACAGTAGGGTAGCGACCAAGGCCAGACCCAGCCAGAGTGCGGCCATTCCCCAGACTTCATGCATAGGCGGGCCCCTTCAGGGCACAAAAAACTCCTGCCCTCATCATTATGGAGAGTAGGAGTCATCAGCCCAGCTGATCCAGGGCGGTTTT